>JAILOW010000168.1 GCA_024690635.1 Butyrivibrio sp. | reverse complement strand
TATCGTCATAAATACGCCCTTGTGATTCCCTGTTTTTATCTGTATATGGGACGAGCTCTTTTTGACAATATTACAGAAATTCGGAGAAAGCAGCTCTTTCGCACTCTTTAAAACAGTCGGATCCTCGGTAACAAATACTGCACTTCCAAGGTCATCATCCTCGCTTTCCCCCTGAACCGTAAGATGAACTATATCGCCCTTTTTCTTTTGTCCAAGATTCAAAACCTTACAACAGGATTCATTGCCATAGGTTGTCAAAAACTCGCCTTCAACAAATACTGAAAGGCTTTCACTTTTGCCAATAAGACCGTCTAGATAAAAATACAACTCTCCGTCTGCATTCGCCGTGGCTGTATAGTCTTTGCAGTACTTTTCTTCGGATATATACACATCACTCTCCAAAACACCTGCATCAGTAAACAAGGTGCCAACTAAGCCCTTACCGCAAAGCCTGTTTAGCACATCTTCCTGAAGCCTGAAGGGATCAAGTAAAGGAACATGGCTCATGGACATATCAGGAAGGTTTCCTTCTTTACCTGCAATGTCTGTAAGATCAAAATCATCAACTCCTATTGCCACAGAAAGAACATAGGGATTTTCGTACACACTCTTTTCACCGAAAAAAAGCTCCGGATAATCATCATGAGCATTATATGTACCGTCAGATAAAACATACTTAACGCCAAGAAGCGCATCCGCAGCCTCAGTATTGTCATGACCATAGGCAGTATAAAGCTCGTCGTCATTATATCCAAGGCTCTGGAGGAAATATCTGACGTTTACTCTTCCGGCGGAGCTATAGTGCGTAACTCCGTTATATGCATATTGAAGGGCATCGTTTTGCTGCCTGGGATTAAGATCTTCCATCCTGTAAAAAGAATTGTCTTTATCTTTTACATAGGACAAGGCTTCGAGAGTAGCGTCAACTTTCTGTGAATAAACAGAAGCCTGCTCATTTTTCATGGCCTGATTTTTATAGGTAAAGCATGCATTTATGGAAAGATCCACCACCGAAACAATAAAAACAGCAATCATCACAACGGACAAAGCTCTGATTTCACGAGTGTTTCCAACAAACTTAAGCAAAAGCAAAATCGTAAATACAGCAAGAATACAAAGATTGAGCTTAAATGAAAGGTCGGAAAAATGATCATATCTTCCTTTTCTTACAAGAATAAGAACGGCAGTAAAGAAACAAGTACCTGCCAATATGGTAAGGAGATTATGTTCATCATCAATATGAGAAAGAGCCGCTCCTGAGCATATGATGATCACAAACACATACAAAAAAGCCTGCCTGTAGGGATGTCCTGAAGGCTCCATAAGTGCATGCCAGATAATATTAAGTATGTCCTTGCACATTCCAACAGTCAGTACAAGCATCAAAGATCCCATTCCAAGCTTATCCCTAAGAGAAATCTTTTTACTAAGGAAAAACATCACTGTCAGAAGGATCATAAAAACGCCGCAGTAAATCTGCGGAAAACCAAATCTGGCTTCAATGTAGTCATAGGAAAAACAGGGTATCTTGGATAAGAAATCTATCAAATTCAGGTTTTTGCCGGACAAAGAAAGGCCGTACAAAGCAACATCTTTTGGACTGTCCATCAGTTCTATAGCTGTAGGCAGCATAAGAAACGCAGACATCATAACAGAAATAAAAGATGCAGCGATATAGTTCAAAATCACTTTAATAGGGCTGGATACTTTGCTGACCAGCATCCGCATAAGTAGCCATAGCAAAGAAAATAAAAGGACCTGATAGGTAATGTAATAATTCAATATCAGGATTGCAAATAAGGTGATGATATAGCCTTTCTTTTTTCCGCTTTGTATAAGGCTTTCAAGGCATCCTACAAATAAAGGTAAAAGTATTACCACATCCATCCACATCATATTCATGCTGTGTGCAAAAAGGTAACCTGAAAAAGCCCATGAAACCGAGCATATAAATACAGAAATGTATGAAGAGTCAAATAACGAATTTTTCCTTATAGGTATTATGAACCTTTGCATAAAAAGATCCATGATAAAAGAAGCCAGAGAAAGCTTAAGTCCGATGATTAGAGTGATCCCAAGATAAAGGCTTTCCTGATCAAAAAAAGAAAGAAGAACCAGAAAAGGGCTCATGAGATAATAGACAAAAAAGCCCAGAGTTCCGGATCCAAGGGTCGTGGAAAAGGAATAAAAGATATTGTTCTCCCCTTTAAGAACAGTCTTTAAATAAGCATAATAGTCGCAATACTGCCTTTTCAAGTCATACATAAGAAATGTATTGTCTCCGAAAGGAGCAATCCTGCAGACAAAAAGTACAGCAATAAAAATAAAAGCAACTATAACGCCGGATAAAAGAGCATGCACAATATTTAGTTTGTTTTGCTCATAATCCTTATTAAACATACAATATATATTTTAGCACTAAGTAATTATTTGCAAAAGAAAAACCACCCCAATTGGGATGGTTTTTCAATATTTACATAATCATCAAACAGGATAAGCACCGTTCTTGGTATCTGCAGCAGATACATCAACATTGGTCTCCTGAGCAAGACGATATTTGAAGAAGTCTGTAGCAACCTGAGGGAACAATGCATATGAGAGAACATCCTCATCCTGCTTCTTCCACTGCTTAACCTCTTCTTCAAACTGAGCAAGCTTGGGCTCAAGCCTATCAGCAGGTCTGCATGTGATAACCTCTCTGTCGCCGATGATCTTCTTCTGAACTTCGGGATTGAAAGGCTTGATTGTCTTACCATACTCACCGGCAAGAAGATCCTTGGTCTGGTCTGTAGCAACCTTGTATCTCTCACCCATAAGTACGTTCATAACAGCCTGTGTACCAACGATCTGTGAAGAAGGTGTAACAAGCGGAGGCTCACCAAAGTCCTTACGAACCTGAGGGATCTCCTCAAGCACTGTATCGTACTTGTCGCTTGCGTTCTGCTCTTTCAACTGGCTAACCATGTTGGAAAGCATACCGCCGGGAACCTGATACATAAGAGTCTTGATGTTAACACCAAGAACCTTAGGATCCATAAGTCCGCTCTTAAGGCACTCTTCTCTGTAAGGTCTGAAGTGATCAGCGATCTTTGCAAGAAGCTTCTGATCAAGTCCTGTCTCGAAAGGCTGTCCCTTGAAGGCTTCAACCATAACCTCAGTAGCAGGCTGAGATGTTCCGAGAGCAAAAGGTGAAATAGCGCAGTCGATGATATCAACGCCTGCCTCAGCTGCCTTCATGTAAGTCATGCTGGCAACACCTGATGTGTAATGTGTATGAAGGTCGATAGGAAGCTTGGTTGCGCTCTTAAGAGCCTTAACAAGCTTTTCAGCCTCATAAGGAAGGAGAAGTCCTGCCATATCCTTGATACAGATGGAATCTGCTCCCATGTTCTCGATGTCCTTGGCAACGCTCATCCAGTACTCTTCTGTATAAGCATCTCCAAGTGTGTAAGCAAGAGCGATCTGAGCATGTCCGCCCTCTTTCTTACAAGCCTTAACAGAAGCCTCAAGGTTTCTGAGGTCGTTAAGACAGTCAAAGATTCTGATAACATCAATACCGTTAGCGATAGACTTCTGTACGAAGTAATCTACTACGTCATCGGGATAGTGCTTGTATCCAAGGATGTTCTGTCCACGAAGGAGCATCTGAAGCTTGGTGTTCTTGAATCCGTCACGAAGCTTACGAAGTCTCTCCCAGGGATCTTCCTTAAGGAATCTCATGCAGGCATCAAATGTAGCACCGCCCCAGCACTCAACTGCATTATATCCAACCTTGTCCATTGTATCGATGATCGGCAACATAACTTCGGTGGGCATTCTTGTTGCGATAAGAGACTGATGTGCATCACGAAGGACAGTCTCATTGATACGAACCGGCTTTCTCTCTAATTCTGCCATATCTATTTATCCTTTCTGTTTTTATTAGTTCTTTTTTATCAAACTCCGAATACAGCCATGAATGTACCTGCAACTACCGCTGTTCCGATAACACCGGCAACGTTAGGTCCCATAGCGTGCATCAAAAGGAAGTTTGAAGGATCATACTCTGCGCCAACCTTCTGTGATACTCTGGCCGCCATAGGAACGGCAGAAACTCCGGCTGATCCGATAAGAGGATTGATCTTTCCTCTTGTGATGAAGCAAAGGAGTTTACCAAGAAGGCATCCGGCTGCTGTACCAAAAGCAAAGGCAATAAGGCCAAGCACAACGATGATAAGTGTAGTTGTGTTAAGGAAAGCCTCAGCACTTGTTGTTGCTCCTACGGAAGTACCAAGGAGGATAACAACGATGTACATAAGAGCATTGGATGCAGTCTCCTGAAGCTGACGAACAACTCCTGACTCTCTGAAGAGGTTACCAAGCATAAGCATACCGATAAGAGGAGCTGTTGTAGGAAGGATCATACTTACAACGATTGTAACGATAACAGGGAAAAGTATCTTCTCAAGCTTGGAAACTTCCCTGAGCTGCTGCATTCTGATCTTTCTCTCTCTTTCTGTTGTAAGAGCCTTCATGATAGGAGGCTGGATCATGGGAACCAGTGCCATGTAGGAATAAGCCGCAACGGCAATGGGTCCTAATATTGATGTCTGATGGAGCTTACTTGCAAGGAAGATTGAAGTAGGTCCGTCAGCACCACCGATAATAGATACAGCAGCTGCCTGCTGATCGTTAAATCCGAAGAAGATCGCCATAAAGTAAGCGGCAAAAATACCGAACTGTGCGCCGGCACCCATAAGGAAACTGATGGGATTGGCAATAAGCGGTCCAAAGTCAGTCATGGCACCTACACCAAGGAAGATAAGTGAAGGAAGGATTGCATATTCATCAAGAATATAGAAATAATGCAAAAGTCCTCCGGCTGCTCCTCCAACAGGCTTAGCCATGATGTCGGGATAAATATTTACTAAAAGCATACCGAATGAGATCGGTACCAGAAGAAGTGGCTCGAATCCCTTGGCAATCGCAAGATACAAGAAAATAAGCGCTACGACAACCATTATATAATTGCCGGGTGACATGGTTGTAAATGCGGTCTGATGCCAGAGATTAGATAATGTATTAACAACGTAATCCATTTTATATCCTCATTTCTCTATTTATTGAAATACTAGACATCAGTTAAGTGTTGCCAGAACTCTTCCTGCCTCAACAGAATCACCTGCAGCTACGTCGATGCTTGCTACTGTTCCGTCTGAAGGAGCAACCATAGGGATCTCCATCTTCATAGACTCAAGAGTAATAACTGTATCGCCCTTCTTTACAGACTGGCCAACGTTAGCATCGATTCTGAGAACCTTTCCTGCTGCGCCTGCCTCGATCTTCACTGAACCTGCGCCTGCGCTAGCCTTCTTTGCAGGAGCTGCGGGTGCCTTGGGAGCGGGAGCTGCAGCTGCTACGGGAGCTGCTCCTGAACCTGCGCCCTCTTCTACTGTTACATCATATACGTTTCCGTTAACGGTTATTGTATAGTTCTTCATTGTATCTCCTTTCACAGAGCACTGACTTGATGGTTTCCGTGCTCGATATATGTTTTTTTATCTTTTCCAGTTTGATTTAGCTTTTTTAATGGATCTTACACGGAATCCGTCAGTGGAACCACTGCCTTCATAGGCAGCAATGGCTGCTGCGATAACCGCAACAAGTTCAGCATCACCGACAAGTTCTTCCTGCTCTTCGATCTGGCTGATGGTATTGTCCATTGCCTTTTTAGCAATATCCTTGTCACTTTCCTTCTTTTTTCTGCCTGTTCCAAAGAGCACAGGGAAAAGTGAAATGATAAGCGAAATGATAATAAGAATTGAGAAAGCCATACCCATTCCGAGAAGAGTATTAAGTCCGGCATTCTCGAGCTTCTCTCCTGTGGTCTTGTTTACCGTAACACCGATATCTGTAGGATTGAAGTCATTGCCAAGGTAAACTTCCATGAGAGCAGAACGCTTTGTTCCCTGAAGTGTGGCATGAGCAACAAGTACACCGTCGCCGTTGATCTCAGTCTTTACGTCAGTAACGTTAAGATCACCTGCAATGGAATCCTTGGAGCCATATCCAAGATCGTTAAGTGATTTGTACCAGCTGTCGTATCCTGACTTATGAACATTGTAGTAGTCATCATCGATACGGATCTGACCGGTACTCTGATCGAAGTTCATGGCAAGTGAAACATATGCCTTCTCTTCGAAATTCTCGGGAGTTATTCCCTTTTGGAACCACTGCTCGAATACGTCATTTTCAAGGTAATTGACGTAATCAGTGACCCTTTCATTTGAAAACAGTTCGGACGGATATCTGCTACTTCCGGCAGCATTATCCTGTGCGCCTGTGGCGCCGCATGCAGTAAGTCCAAGAAGACAGCTGATCATCACGCCCAAAACCCACAATTTATGTTTCATTTTGAGTGCTCCCTTCATTAAACTGTTCCGTGCTTCTTTGCAGGACGCTGATCTCTCTTTGTATAAAGCATCTCAAAAGCACCGATCACATACTTTCTTGTATCGGCAGCTTCGATGATCTCATCCACATATCCTCTTGCGGCTGCGCTCTTAACATTGTTCTGAAGCTTAGCATAATCATCGGCAGCCTTGGATACAGTTTCTGCATCCTTGCCATCGCAGATGATCTTGGCTGCAAGTGATGCATCCATGGATCCGATCTGTGCATCAGGCCAGCTGATAGTGATATCAGCACCAACAGCCTTGGAGTTCATGATCACATAAGCACTTCCGAAGGCCTTGCCTGTAACAACATTAACCTTGGGAATTGTTGCATTTGCAAGTGCATATACAAGTCTGCCCGCAGCCTTAGCCACATTCTTTTCATCACATGTAGATGAAGCAAAGCCTGTAGCATTTGTAAGTGTAAGAACAGGAATATCAAAAGCATCGCAGAAGTTTACAAACTCAGCAGCCTTGTTACAGCCATGAGCTGTAAGCTTATCTTCGAACTTATCAGCCTCTTTGCCGTTCTCATCAAAGGTAGCGCATCTGTTACCTACAAGGCCGACAGTTGAACCGTTAAGCTTGATAAATCCTGTAACCATCTCTTTTGCATAGTCTCTCTTGGTCTCGAAGAATACTCCGTTGTCAGAGATCTGTCTTGCAATGATGGAAGGATCTGCAGTAGCGCCATCAAGATTCTCACATGCTCTGTTAAGATCGTCGGTACACTCTACAAATGAATCACCATCCTCGTTATTGGAAGGAAGAAGAGAAACAAGTTCTCTGATCTGAGCGTAAACAGAAGCCTCATCAGCAACTACATCAACATTGCCTGTATTGCTGCTCTGCCAGTCAGCTGCAGAAGTATCGCACTTCTCCTTGTAATTGCCCTCAAGCGCATTGGGGGAATTTACAAAAAGCTTGCCTTTCCCGGACTCCATGAATGTGAAATCCGTAATAGCAGGAATAAGTGCAAGACCGCCACCGCAGCTTCCGAATACTGCTGTGATCTGAGGAACAACTCCTGATGCCTCTGCCTGCTTGAGATAAATCTCACCGAATGCATTAAGCGCATCAGTTGCTTCCTGAAGACGAAGTCCTGCAGAATCAATAAGTCCGATAACGGGTGATCCGGTCTTTATAGCAAGATCATAAAGACGAACGATCTTTTTGGCATGCATCTCGCCTACGGAACCTCCGAGGACTGATGCATCCTGGCTGTAAACATAGACCAGACTGCCGTCGATGACACCGTATCCGGTAACAACACCGTCTGAGGGTGTCTCTTCCTGTTTCAGATTGAAATCTGTGCTTCTGGCTGTAACAGAAGCGCCGATCTCAACGAAACTGTTTTCATCGAGCAAAGCATTGATTCTTTGACTCGCTTGTGAAGAACTACTCATTTCTTTACCTCCGTAAATATATTTTAAAGCTATGATACCGCAACTTTAGTCACAGTATAGTATACCATAAAACCAAGTAAATAAAAGGAGAATACCAAAAATAATTCGGTATTCTCCCATAAAATCAGATATCCAGTTTTACGTTTATCTCCTGTTCCGCTTCAGCCTTGAATTCTTCCACCTGAACCGTTCCGATGGAAGGCAGTTCTTCAAGAGATCTGACGCCGAAGCTTCTAAGGAACTCTTCGGTTGTTCCAAATAAAAGAGGACGCCCCGGAGCATCAAGTCTTCCAAGCTCCTGAACAAGCCCGAACTCCACAAGTCTGTTTACCGCGTGGTCACTGTTTACTCCTCTTATCTTTTCAACTTCAAGCCTTGTAATTGGCTGCTTGTAAGCTATTATTGAAAGAGTTTCCATAAGAGAATCCGTAAGCTGCGCCTTTTTCGGAGCCTTGGCGATCTTTACAAGATACTCGTACATTTCTTTTTTGGTGCACAGCTGAACGGACTTTTCAAGTTCGATAAATCCGATACCGCTGTCCTTCTTATTATATTTTTCCTTAAGATATTCAATATAATCTTTTATATGAGATGCATCTGTATCAAGTGCCTTGGCAAGCGCCGTTACCTCAACAGAATCTCCCATTGTAAAAAGAATTGCCTCAATTATGGCAGCGCCTTCTTCTCTGGTCATCTTAGCTAGCCTTTCTGGAGGTTATCATAATATCTCCGAAAGTATCCTCCTGTTCGATCTCTATTTCTCCAAGCTTCATTTCCTCAAGAATAACAAGGAAAGTAACAATGATCTCGGATTTGCTCTTTTGATTTTCCAAAAGCTGTCTGAAACTGAATCTGGAATGCTCTCTTACATACGCCTTGATATAAAGGGTCTTGGCATCCATATCGATCTCTTCTTTTTCGATGTTTCCGAATTTGCTTCGGATGGGGTCCACCTTGTCTTCCTGCCTCTTCAACAGCTCCTGGAAGATCTCATTGAGCTTTGACAATGTGGTATCACCAATAAGATCCTCAAAGTCAATGGGAAGTTCATAGTCCTTGACTTCCTTAGGGATATCTTTTTGTCTGTACCACTGCATTCCGGCATCCATCTGCCTGTCCTTAAGCTCGCAGGCCATATACTTGTACATCTTGTACTCAAGGAGCTTTTCAACAAGCTCTGCTCTGGGGTCCTCTTCTTCGCCCTCTTCATTGACCTCCTTGGGAAGGAGCATCCTGCACTTGATATCAATGAGAGTTGCAGCCATCACGAGGAACTCGCTGGTAATGTCCATGTCCTCTTTCTGCATGGCATTGATATACTCCATGTACTGCTCTGTTATCGTAACAATGGGTATGTCATATATATCGATCTGGTTTTTATCTATCAGATGCATCAAAAGATCCATGGGACCTTCAAACACCTGAAGCTTTATCTCCAAAGACATTTCAAACTCCTTTTATATCAATAACGGAAACCTCTCCGGGGTTAAACATCCTTACGTTAATTGTGTGGGTTCCAAGACCGCAGCTAAGTATCATGACCTTATCGTCCGATTCATACCTGCCGCCTGAATATCTGGGGAAAAGATTAAACGCCGGCGAAATGACTCCTCCTATAAAAGGAAGCCTTACTATACCGCCGTGGAAATGACCTGCAAGCGTCAGATCCGCACCCCAATTGCAATATTCTTTAAAATACTGAGGATTATGAGCCAAAAGAATCTGAAATCTTCCTTTCTCTATGGAAGATATCTTTCCAAGTTTTGACTCCAGATAATCCGAATCCATTTTTGTTTTAACAAATTTCCTGAAGTATTCAAGCTCCGTATCAAGCCCTGTAATCCTGATATTTCTATTTTCAAGCACAAAAGAATCATCTTCAAGATACTTTACATTCGCTCTTTCAAGTTCAGCCTTATACCTTGAAAACAGATTTCCATGCTCTTTGGTATAAGTCTTTACCTTTCTCTCATGATTGCCGTTTGCAGCAAAAACAGTAAATTCCCCGGCAAGCTCCTTCAAAAGCTTAAGTCCTGTATCAGTCCTTACATCTTTCTTTTTCTTTGCCTTGGCATTAAACATATCGCCGCCGCAAACAATCGCATCAGGCCTCTGGTCTCTTATAGCTGCCAAAAGCTTCTCATTCCCCTTCCCGAACTCATATCCATGAAGGTCCGTAAGAAAAACGATCCTGTAATCCCCCCCGACCTTATCCGACCTCACCTCATAATTTCTAACCACGAAACTATGAGTGTCATGATAGATCACAGCAATCATTGCAACAATCAGTATAAAAATAATCAGAACAATATATACCATAAAAAACTACTCTTATAACCTCTTATATGGATACAATACAATGTTTTCTGTGATATAACAAAAGTCCTTGGGTAGACCAAGGACTTTTCTTATTGATTAGTTATATTTGCGCTTTCTTGCTGCCTCAGACTTCTTCTTGCGTCGTACGCTAGGCTTCTCGTAGTGTTCTCTCTTACGGATCTCCTGCTGAATGCCGGCCTTTGCGCAGCTTCTCTTGAAACGACGCAGTGCGCTATCCAAAGTCTCGTTTTCTTTTACTACTACAGTTGACATCTCTACTCTTACCCTCCCTTCAGTCCCTTCAAGTACATGACTGATTGGGTTATTTGCTATGTTTTGAGCCGTTTTTACTCACATAACATGAATAATTATATCATAAAAAATCCATGCGTCAAGCAAAATTTATTATTTTATCTGCTCTCCGAGTACCTTCTCTGCTTCAGCAAGTGCATCTGCGATACCAGCAGGGTTCTTACCGCCGGCCTGAGCCATGTTGGGACGACCACCGCCGCCACCACCAACCTTGGGTGCAATTGCTTTTACAAGATTGCCTGCATGAGCCCCCTTAGCCATTGCTCCGTCAGTAGCCATGGTTACAAGGTTAACCTTGCCGTCAGCCTCTGAAATAAGAACAACTACACCTTCGCCGATCTTTGCCTTAAGCTGGTCGCCAAGATCACGAAGTCCGTTCATGTCAACGCCCTTTACGGAAGTTGCAAGAAGCTTAACGCCGCTGACCTCTTTAACCTGATCAGTTACATCACCAAGAGCAGCCTT
>JAILOW010000100.1 GCA_024690635.1 Butyrivibrio sp. | reverse complement strand
TAGGCTTATTTCCTGCATCCTTAAGTCTCTTCATAAGAGTCTGAGCCATGAAATGACCTGCTGTAAGAGAATCGGTAGTACAGTCAAATCCAATGTAGAAAGTAGCCTTTCCGTTGTTTACAAGGTCTCTTATCTGCTCCTCATCAGTAACCTGAGCGATAAGGCCTCTTGCCTTAAGTTCCTCATAAATCTGCATAATGCACCTCCATTTGTAACCTGCGAAGGCAATAAAAAAGTCCTCCGCAATCAGTTAATGATCACGAAGGACGACTAATATCGTGTTACCACCTTCATTCACAGACAGCTCACGCCATCTGCCTCAGTAAGTACAGCTCTATATAAAAAAGCGATACTCGTTTGATATAACGGTCAACCCCGTCCGGACCTACACATACATAAGTACTTCTGCCCGGCAGCTCACGGATGTATTCATCATCGCTCTTTTCTGCGCCTCTCACCAACCGGCAACTCTCTGTAGACAGACTGCGAATCTTACTTGTTCCGCTCAACGCCTTTTACTTTTATCTATTTTATTTATGACCTGCAGAAATGTCAAGACAGTTAACGCTTAATCAAAATAAGGTTTAATAACCTTTCCCACAACCTTCAGCATCACATACATGATAAAGCAGTCAATGGGAAGCATAACTGCATTTGAAACTATCCTGCCGGGAAGAATCGCTGCTATAGCCTGTCCGTACAAAAGGTTAAGCCAAAGCGTATTAAGGATCAGGTTACAAACGATCTTTACAACCACCTGGGATGCGATGACATTTACAAGCTTTAAAGGCTTTTTATAAAGGAAAAAGCCGTAGATCACAGCACCAAGCATAGCTGTAATGGTAAATCCCGGAAAGAAATTTCCATCTCCGGAAGCAAACCATTTGATAATATCCATGGCTCCGCCAAATATTGCACCGATCCAAGGTCCAAAGAGATAATCAACTACCTGATTGGGAAGACCTGAAAAACCGATCCTGATGTACTGACCAACCTTGATGGTGGCAACGTAGCCAAGTACCACAGCCAGTGCGCCCATCATTCCGCAAAAGGTAAGGACCTTGGTTTCCTTGAGCCTTGCAAGTGAAGAAATCTGGGACTTTTGTGAAATAGCATGATCTTTAGACATAAAAACACCTCCTTTGCAGTTTCCTTTAACCACATCGGAGGTGTAGATATACTTTTCGATGTAGCAGCGGGATGCGACATTAAAACCGCGGGATAAACCCTTCGTCCCAGTGACAACTCCCTGTTCACCGGGCACTTAACGCTCTAACGTCTACTCTGCACTTCTCTTATTATTTTTGTTGCAACCTCATATTACTTTATGAATACATCATCGTCAAGATGTAAGTTTTAACATCACTGAACACTGTACTTCTTTGCAAAGCTCCAGGGGCCGTATACCTTTGCTCCTGTAGAATCAAGCATGTAGGCTCTTACTCGTACGTAGCCGGTTTCACCGGTTATACCGATCTCGATACCGCTTTCTTCAACATATGCCTTGGGTGCCTTGGAAAGTCTTGTAAGTGTTGTAGACTTCTGGTACTCATACTTGCAGGTTGAAGCACCAATACCCTTTACTGCAGTAAAGCTGAGGCGTTTATCTGCTCCTACCTTTACTCCCTTTACTCTTGCAGGGCTTACCTTTACCCAGATAGCGTAAAGAGTTGTTCCTGCCTTTGCCTTGGTTGTAAGGTTGAAGGCATCTCCGGGTACGTAAGACTTACCCTTACCGTTTGCCTTGGTATTCCACTCTTTGAAAATGTAGCCTGCTCTCTCGTAGTGGATGTCGTTAAGGTCAGTGAGCTCAGCCTCGTTGTATCCAAATGTGTTCTTGTCAAAGGCAGCTGATACTACTGCGCACTTTCCTGCAGCCTTTGAGTTGGATACAGGTACCTTTTCATCGCCCTTTACAAGGTTTGTCTTTGCTCCGTTAGGATAAAGGTAGATCTTGTAGCTGTTAGCTGTCCAGGTTGCCTTTACTGTTATATCGCTTATCTCAGCCATGCATCTGTCGATTGCAAATTTACCGTTTGCAAGCTTAACTACAGCGCCTTCCTTTTCACACTCCCATGACTTAAAGGTATATCCTGCCTTTGTAGGCTTCTTCAGTGTGGTATAACGGCTCTTTCCTTCTTTACCCTTTGTGAATATCACAGGGTTCTTGGAATTGTTCTTCATGGTTGTTGAGCTTTCATCATCAGCATCTGTGTAGTTTACCCTGTAGGTATCCCAGATAGCATAGAAGGTTACTGTACCGTTATTCTTTGCGCAAAGTGCATTGTAAATCTCATCAGTATTAAGAATAAATCCCTTTCCGTTTGCCTTTGTTGAGTAAAAACTTATCTGTGCAGCGCTTCCCTCGTCGTAGGTCCATGCTTTTTCATCTGTTACTGCAAATGTTGAAGGATCAAGATCCTGAGTAAACTTAACATTTTCAATTACTCTCTTATTCTTCTTCTTGTTGTTTCCGTTAATTACAACCTTGTATACGTTCTCTGTAAAGAGTGCATACTTTTTCATGGTTTCTGTTGAATCAACAGCAGTCTTGCTTAACTTGCCATTCTTTGTCTTGCACTCTGCATCATCAAACCATCCCTTGAAGGTAAATCCTCTCATAGAAGGGTTCTTGAGCTTAACATCCTTGATATTTGCAAAGGTTTCAGGGTTTGTATTTTTCCAATAATATTTGTAATTAGGCGTTACGTCTTTAAAGTTGTCCCCATCCTGAACAATTATCTCATACTCAACTTTACGTGTTGTCCACTGCGCAGTAAGAACGATATCCTGATGGTATGCGCCCTTTTCAAGGCTTGTAACTACAGCTCCTTCATTTGCAAGAGCTTCGCCGCCTGCTGCATTTACTGTCCATCCCGCAAACTTATAGCCATCCTTTGTCGGATTTAAAAGAGTTACAGTCTTTGTTTCAACTGTGATGGCCTTTACCTTATTCTTGTGCTTCATGGAAGCGCCGGTTCCTTCTTTGGAATCGGCAAATGTAACCTTATAGGATACTGCCTTCCAGTCTGCGTAGAGATTTACTGTTGCGCCGTTCTTGGAAGCAAGGTTCTTTACTTCTCCTGCTGCAACCGTCTTATTCTTGTCATTCTTGTAAGAAGCAATGACATAATCATCCTTCTCAAAAAGATCTGACAGATCTACAGACTCACTGTATCTAAGTGTGAATGTCTTTTTCTCTGTTGCATCTGTAACGTTCTTTTTAGGTGCTGCATATACATTAAGAGTATACTCAGCTTCTGCCTCCCAAACACCGTAAAGAGTTATGCTGTTCTCAGTCTCTGCTGTGACGTTGAGGTTTTCAAGCTTCTCATCTCCTGCTGCGAGCTTTTCTCCTGCAGTAAAGTCAGGTGCTGCAGCATCATCAGCATAAGCCCAGCCCTTGAACACATATCCTGTAGCCTTGGGAACTGTAGTAGTAATGGTTACAGCCTTGTCATACTTGCAGGCCTGGTTCTTTATTGTTCCTGTGATCTTGCCATCTACCGCATCTGCATTTACGTTGTACTTAATTGTGTAGTTGCAGGGAGCATAAACAGCATAAAGAACTGCATCTACGCCGTCTTTATCTGTAAGGTTCTTAACCGATGCGCCAAACTTATAGGTTGTTCCCTTGCCGTCAGCCTTGGTATTCCATGAAGTCTGAACATAGCGGGGACGCTTGAATACTGTTTTTGCAAGCTTGAAGGTCTCATTGTATTTAAGAGTCTTGGATGCAATGTCGCCTGTAGCATTATCAGCGTTCTTATCAAAAACAACTGTGTATGTATTTACACGCCACTTAGCATAAACAGTTACATCCTTGGTCTCGTCTTCTCCGATACCTTCTTTTTCAGTTGTAAAGTTCTTGTCTGAGAACCATCCCTCAAAAGTATAGCCCTTCTTTGTGGGAGCAAGGAACTTACTAACTCCTCTGCCCTTTATATATGTAGCAGGATTTCCTGCTGCATTCTTACCACCGTTAAGAACGTATGTGATCTTGTGGGTTGCGACGGCATCTGTCTTAAAGCCGTTATTCTTTGCCCACTTGATAGCATAGGAATTTGCAGGAGCATGGAAGGTAAGTTCACTCTTAATTGTTCCGTAAAATGCATCTTTATTAATGTCAGTAACTTTAGAGCCAAGATAAATATCTGTAAGAAGTGTGCATCCACCAAATGCATTCTTTTCAATAGTCTTAAGCCCTGCTCCGCATTCAACCTTGCCTATCTTTGTATTCTGAAATGCATTGTTTTTAATTGTTTGTACACTGGCAGGAATAGTTACTTCAAGATTGGTTTTTACTCCCGCATCCATAAAGAGATATCTGGGAATATATGTCATTTCCCCGCTGAATGTGATCTTTTCGATGGCGCAGTCTTTAAAGTTAGGGAAATACATGCAAACATCAAGTGATGTTGAATTTACAGTTACTTCCTTTATAGGACAACCTTCAAAGACACACATTCCATTTGTTCCAAGTTTCTGAAGCTTTTTGGGAAGTGTTACCTTGGTAAGTCCTGTCTTTTTAAAGGCTCCGTCGCCTATAGTCTGAAGATTCTCAGTAAAATCAAAGTCTGTAATGTTACTGCATCCACAAAACGCTTCCTTATCAATTAAAGTTACATTATTTCCTTTAAAGATAACCTTGCCTATTTTGGTATTCTGAAAAGCATTGTTACCTATGGTTTCAACTTTGGCAGGGATAGTTACTTCAAGATTATTTACAACACCCGCATCCATAAAAAGATATCTGGGAATATATGTCATTTCCTCGCTGAATGTGATCTTTTCAATTGAACATCCTTTAAAGTTAGGGAAATACATGCAAACATCAAGCGATGTTGAATTGATGGTCACTTCCTTTATGGGACAGTTTTCAAAAACTTGCATTCCATTTGTTCCAAGTTTTTTGAGCTTTTTGGGAAGTGTCACCTTGGTAAGTCCTGTTTCTTTAAAGGCTTCGTCACCTATAGTCTGAAGATTCTCTGTAAAATCAAAGGCGGTCAGATAGCCGCATCCACTAAATGCAGCTTTACCAATTTCTGTAACATTATTTCCTGCAAACAACACCTTACCTATGTTGGTATTATGAAAAGCATAGATACCTATGTTTTCAACATTGGCAGGAATAGTCACTTCAAGATCAACCTTAACGCCTGCATTCATAAAAAGATATTGGGGAATATATGTCATTTCCTCGCTGAATGTGATCTTTTCAATGGCGCATCCGTCAAAGCTCGAAAAATACATGGGAACATCAAGTGATGTTGAATTTACCGTTACTTCCTTTAGGCTTGAACATCTGCTAAAGACATTAATACCATTTGTTCCAAGTTTTTTAAGCTTTTTGGGAAGTGTAACCGTTTCGAGTCCCGAACCATAAAAAGCTCTATCATCTATGGTCTCAAGATTTTCAGGAAATACAATATCCGTAAGTTCGGTACATCCACTAAACGCATTCTTACCTATCTTTGTAAGGTTACTACCCTCAGCAAAAGTAACCTTTCTGATATTAAGATTTCCATTAAAAGCAGCTTCTCCAATTTCCCAAACATTATCAGGGATAGTGATCTCACCGCCCTCACCGGTATAACCGGTAAGCACGTGTTTATCATTTATAACAAAGCCTTCTTCCGCTGCATCTGCAGCTGCAAGAGTATCTTTTTCAACCTCTGTAAACTCCTCAAGCTCTTCACTTGAGCTTTCGGCTGCTGCATCACTGCTATCTTCTGAAGATGCTTCATCAGATGCCTCAGACTCCTCTTCGCCGGTCTCAGGCTCATCCTCATCATCAGATGTAATCTCTTCCTCTGATGACTCCTCACTTGATGCATCAGAAGCAGACTCTTCTTCAGAGCTCTCCATTGTAGCATCCTCTTCCTGATCTTTGATGATCTCGTTTTCCTTGTCCGGATCCTCAAAGGCAGAAACTGTTATTGATGACATCGCCATGGATGCCGCCAATATGAAACTTAAAGCTTTTGATAATGTCCTCTTCATAAAAAACTCCCTTCATATATATTCAGACATCATAATATGTGTTGAAAATGCTAAAAAACCAACACTTTATGATAGCAGAACCACCAGTTATAGTCAATCTGACGCCCACTAACTAAAGGTACAATTAGCAATCGAGTAGGCTGACTCCTACTCGATTCTGCACACAGACATTTCGCACTTCGTGCTCCATGTCCTTACGACCGGCAAATGAATTTGTATGCAAGCATCCATTCGCTTGCCGGTCTTGTGCAACAAAAAGAAATCGGCTTTGAATGCCGATTTCTAAACGCTTTTATTACTTTTCACCAGTCAAGAGCTGAGTTTTCTCTTCTCTTTTCCCTGATCATAAGCTCTTTTATGCCCTCGCCTACTGACTTTCCTTCAAAGAGGATCTCGTTTACTCCCTGAACGATAGGCATATCAACCTCATACTTCCTGGCAAGCATCAGTGCAGCCTTGGCACTGTAAACGCCTTCCACCACCATCTTTACTTCTGCCATGGCTTCTTCCATGGACTTGCCCTGGCCCATTAGTATTCCGGCCCGGCGGTTTCTGGAATGCATGGAAGCACAGGTAACAACAAGATCTCCTATTCCGGACAAGCCGCTGAAGGTCTCAAACTTACCTCCCATGGCCATTCCAAGTCTTCCGATCTCGGCAATGCCTCTGGTCACAAGAGCTGCCTTGGCGTTGTCTCCAAGGCCGTACCCGTCAGCCATACCGGCTGCCAGCGCTATGACGTTTTTAAGCGCTGCACCGATCTCTATTCCCAGCATATCAGGGCTTATATATACCCTGAAATTCTCATTCATAAAGACGTTCTGGATAGTTACGGCAGTTTCTTTGTCAAAGGCCCCAACCACAATCGATGTGGGGAGCTGTCTTCCAACCTCTTCTGCGTGGGATGGTCCGGACAATACGCAAACCCTTGCTCCGGGGATCTCATCAAGTATAACGTCCGACATCACCATAAGAGTTGATTCCTCAATACCCTTGGTGCAGTTTACGATTATCTGCTGGTCATCGGGATCATCCTTAATATAGGGAGCAATTAGCTTTACCGTCTCCCTAATATAAGCCGAAGGAACAACGATAGCGATAATATCCTTATCCTCTACAACTTCCTTCATATCACAGGTAAACTTAACGCTGTCATCAAGCCTTACCCCCGGGAGCTTGTCCTCATTGCCGTGATAGCTCCTTAATCTTGTAACAGATGCTTCACTTCTTGACCACACCGTAACATCATGGCCGTTTGACGAAAGCAGGTATGCAAGAGCAATACCCCAGCTACCTGCGCCTATTATGCCGATCTTACTGTCCACAAAGTCCTCCATCAGTCCACTTTATTCTTTTTAAAGATATAGGTCTTTCTTTCCTTACCCTGAAGGAGCTTTTTGATATTTCCTCTGTGCTGGAAATATGCAAGCGCCATCAAAAGGAAAAGGATCACATATACTTCTATGAGAGCCCCCTGAGGAACTGCTCCGAATTTATCAAGGAAAAATCCGCCCTGTCCGCAGATGACCACCATAACAAAGAGTGCTGTATAGTAGCAAAGACTGCAAACAGATACGATATGACAAATATTAAGAGGAAGGAAAAATGCGATAACACCCATAAGGATAAAGCTCCAGTGAAATACAATTCCAAGATGGATGGTATAACCTGCTGTACAGGCGATTCCCTTGCCTCCTTTGAATTTAAGATGCAGAGGAAAATCATGTCCAAGCACCGCTCCTGCAGCGGTATAGGTCATGTACAGGATCTGAAGGTTTGGCTGATTTTTTCCAAAAATGAAATAGGTAATAAGAATAGCAAGCATGCACTTAAGCATATCTCCCAAAAGAACGATAAGTCCCGCCTTTGCTCCCATTACTCTAAGAGTGTTGGTGGTACCGGCATTGCCGCTTCCAACCTTTCTGATGTCAACACCCTTCATCTTGCAGTAAAGAACAGCTGTCTGAAAATGCCCCAACGCATATCCGATAAGTAAACAGATAATTCTTTCCATACTATTTGTCCTCTTTTCTCTCCCTTATTATGAACCTCAAAGGTGTGCCCTTAAATCCGAAGGCTTCTCTTATCTGATTCTCTATATATCTGGTATAACTAAAGTGCATAAGTTCTTTGTCATTAACAAATATAACGAAGGTCGGAGGCTTTACCGATGCCTGGGTTATGTAAAAAAGCTTAAGGATCTTGCCTTTATCACTGGGTGGCTGCTGCATTACAACCGCCTGTGTCATGATCTCGTTAAGAACACCTGTTGAAACCCTGAGTGCATGATTTTCGCTGACTATATCTATCATGTCATAGAGCTTTATAAGTCGCTGTCCCGTCTCTGCCGAGATAAACATGATCTCTGCATAGTTCATGAAAGGAAGCTTATTTCTGATGTCCTTGGTAAACTCTTTTACGGAGTGATTGTCTTTTTCAATAAGATCCCACTTATTTACAGCGATGATAACAGCTTTGCCGCTTTCATGGGCGATTCCTGCGATCTTGGCATCCTGCTCGGTAACGCCGTCCTCAGCATTTATGACAAGAATGGCAACGTCAGATCTTTCAACGGCTCCAACGGTCCTTACTATCATGTAGTGCTCAAGCTGATCTTTTACCTTGCTCTTTCTGCGAAGACCTGCAGTATCGATAAATACGTACCTTTTGCCGTCGTGTTTAACCTCGGTATCTATGGCATCTCTGGTGGTTCCCGCAATATCCGAAACAATAAGTCTGTTCTCGCCGATAAGTCTGTTTATGATGGATGATTTTCCAACGTTGGGCTTACCGATGATCGCAACCTTGATGGAATCATCCTCTTCCTCTTCAGTGGAGTTTTTCTGGAAGTGGCTAACAACCTCCTCCAAAAGATCTCCAAGTCCCTGCTTGTTTACAGCGGAAATAGGGAAAGGCTCTCCGATTCCAAGATTGTAGAACTCATAGACATCCATCTGATCTCTATTGAAATTGTCTACCTTGTTTACGCAAAGTACCACAGGCTTGCCTGAGCGTCTGAGCATATCAGCCACCTTGGAATCCGCATCCACAAGGCCCTGCTTTACATCAACCATAAAGATGATGACATCGGCTGTATCAATAGCAATCTGCGCCTGTTCTCTCATCTGGGACAAAATGATGTCCTTGGAATCAGGCTCAATACCGCCTGTATCAATGAGAGTAAAGCTGTGATTGAGCCACTCTACGTCCTGATAGATCCTGTCTCTTGTAACTCCGGGGGTATCCTGAACGATTGCGATCCTGCTACCTGCCAGAGCATTAAATAGTGTGGATTTTCCAACATTTGGTCTTCCAACCACCGCTACAATGTTTTTCTTACTCATAAATATTCCTTCATCCCTGCGTTTTTCCAAGCATGCATCCAAGTACGTCGTATCCGTCGCACTTTGCAATGCCCACCTTAACGCCAAGTTCCCTTTCTATATCATCAGTTGTCACATCATCAAGAAGATAGTTTTCGCCGCTCCTAAGAAGATTCTCAGGAAGATACAGACACTCTCCCAGCTCCCTGCCTGATAGCTGCTCTATAATATCTTTTCCCGTAAGAAGACCTGAAACCGTGATCCTCTCTCCAAAGAAATTGTTGGTGATCTCATAAACATGGATCTTAAGTCCCGGGCAAATAGCCATAGCCTTGTCAGCTAGCAAGCAGATGGATCCGTAAACAAGCCTTCCTGTGGCAATGGATATCTCTCTTTTTATGCTCTTTAAGTGAGCCTCGCCCTTCTCAAGCTCAAGCCTTACGGCATCATCAAACTCATTTAATAAAAGTCTCATCATGCCGACGCCGTTTTCAAGCTGTATGTATCCGTCGTACCTCTCCTCTTCGGGAAATGGCCTGCCTGCCAGAAAATACCACTCATCACTTGCATGGATAAAGTGAATGCCATGCTCTGCGTATACCTTTTTCTGCCAGCTCTCGATAAGGTCTATGACCTCTTTTGCATCCTCGCTGTCAAAGGGTTCAAGGGGGTAAAGGCCCTCTCTGTATTTGGATAGTCCCACGGGAACAACAGATACGCTCTGAAGATTCGGGATGTATTTGGACATATCCCTTATGGATCTTTCAAGCTCTTTTCCGTCATTTACGCCCTTACACAACACGATCTGGCCGTTTAGCTCGATACCGGTTCCCGGAGCGCAGAGCCTGTCCACCTTTTTAAGAGCTTCTCCCGCAAATCTGTTACCCAGCATCTTGCATCGAAGCTCGGGGTTTGTGGTCTGAAAAGAAACATTAATGGGGGACAGATGATATTTCAGTATCCTGTCTATATCCTCATCGGACATGTTTGTAAGTGTAACATAATTGCCCTGTAAAAAGGAGAGCCTTGAATCATCATCTTTAAAATACAGCGTTTTTCTCATGCCCTTGGGCATCTGGTCAATAAAGCAAAAAATGCACTTATTGGAACAGGACCTGTAATTGTCCATAAGGCCGTTTTCAAACTCTATGCCAAGGTCCTCGTCAAAGTCCTTGTCTATATCAAGGAGCCACTGCTCTTTTGAGGGCTTTTCTATCAGTACGTCCAAATGCTCGTCCTGAACGAGGTACTGATAATCAAATATATCCCTTATTATCTCATCATTTATCTTAAGAAGCCTGTCGCCGGGTTCTATGCCCATTTCCATGGCAATGGAATCCTCTTCCACAACGCTTATAAGATGTCCTTTATTATCCTTCATAGATCATTCTTTCCAAAAAAATCAGCATGCAGATGCACGCACAAAGTCAATGATATTATACATGAAATTTCTTGACGTGTCAGTATTGCAGATGTTAAAACAGTAGTTGGATTATTATGTTATCTTCTTTTAACGAAAGGAAAAATCATGCCTGATTTTGAACAGTTAGAATCTCTTATTCCCGTTGCTCCCCTTAACCTTATCGTTATGGAGTCAGCAAAAGAGCTTGGAGACAGCGTAGATCATTACATTTCTCAGTTTAGACATGAACTTCACAAGACACCCAAGGCAGATCCCGCATTTCAGGGCTATGCCAAGGATTCTTATCAGATAAAGTACAAGCTTGACCGCTTCGGAAGCGGCGAGTCCAAGGCTACCATCCTTGAAAGTGTCCGCGGTAATGACGTATATATCCTTACGGATGTGTGCAATTACAGCATCACTTACAAGATGTACAACTACGTAAATCACAAATCCCCTGATGATCACTATCAGGATCTTAAAAGAGTAATCGGCGCCATTACAGGCAAGGCCAAAAGAATAAATGTCATCATGCCCTTCCTTTATGAAGGAAGACAGCACAAGAGAAACGGCATGGAGTCCCTAGACGCCGCTCAGATGTTTAAAGAGCTCCACGACATGGGAATTTCAAACTTTATCACCTTTGATGCCCATGATCCCCGTATTTCCAATGCCAAGCCCCTGGGAGGCTTTGATAACTTCCTTGCTTCCTATCAGTTTATGAAGGCTCTTCTCTCACACATCGATGACCTTATTGTTGACAAAGATCATCTCACCGTTATTTCACCTGATGAGGGAGCCCTTGACAGAGCCGTTTATTTTGCAAACGTCATCGGCGCTGATACAGGTATGTTCTACAAAAGACGTGACTACGCTCATGTAGTAAACGGTACAAACCCTATTGTTGCTCACGAATTCCTTGGATCAGACATTTCAGGCAGAGACGTTATCGTAATCGATGACATGATCTCCTCCGGATCCAGTATGATAGATACAGCAAAGCAGCTCAAGAACATGGGGGCCAAGAGAGTGCTTATCTGCACCACCTTCGGTCTTTTCACAGACGGAATGGCAAAATTCGATGAGGGCTATAAAAACGGCTACTTCGATGCAGTTATCACCACCAACCTCACCTACATGAACGACGAGATCACAAGCAGGGAATACATCTTTGTTGCTGACATGGGCAAGTTCCTTGCTACCATTGTTGATTTCCTTAATCACGACGCTTCTATGTCAACAGTTAACATGCCTACAGACATGATCCACAAGATCGTCGGAAGATACAACATGGGCTGCAAGACTCCCGCAGAGCTTTTTGCAAACGATGTAAACAGAAAAGACTGATACAGACAAAATAATGCCCCGAAGACTTTATCAAGGTCTTCGGGGTTATTTTTTGCCGGCAAGTATTTTACTTGGGTGATTTAAAGCCTATAGTTACCTTAAACAGGTCTCCGTCCAGGCGAATATCAAAGGTTCCGTCCTGAGCCAGGGTAAGGTTTTTGGCAATTGAAAGTCCAAGTCCGCTACCCTCAGTGGTTCTTGAAACATCTCCTCTTATAAATCTCTCTGTCAGCTCCGCAGCATCTATGTTAAGCTCGGAAGCAGAGATATTCTTTACAGAAAAGATCACTTTCTTTTCATCCTCACCCTCTTCACTGTAACGCATATCCAGATAAACTCTGGTTCCCGCAAGGGCATATTTACATACGTTGTTAAGAAGATTTTCTATAACGCGCCACAAGTGCCTTGGATCTGCGATGATATCCATTGTAGGCTCCTGAGGCTTGAATATAGGATTAAGATTGCTCTTTTCAAACTTTTCGTAAAACTCTCCTATGGTCTGATTTACAAGTTCCACGAAATTGATGCGTGAAAGATCAACACTGATATTGCCGGAGCTTATCTTGGAAGCTTCAACCAGATCCTCAGTTAGCTGCTTTAGCTTTTGGGATTTTTCATCAAGTATATCCACATATTCCCTAACCTTTTGATTATCGATATCCTCTCTCTTTATAAGGTCAACATAGTTGATGATAGAGGTCAGAGGTGTTTTTATATCGTGGGATACATTGGTGATAAGATCCGCCTTTAGCTTTTCATCCTTCATGCTGGTATTAACAGCAACGTCAATTCCCTCTCCGATGGAGTTAACAGCTTCCGCGAGACTTATATTGTCTCCGTGAAGGTTCTTTACATCAACTTTTGCCTTCACATCTCCGTTTTTGATCTTGCCGATAACGTGAATGATATTGTCTCTGTCGAGATTTTGCCTGTAAATATAGATTCCGACGATGATGTCAAAGCATACAGCCGCAATTACTCCCAATACTCCTGCCCTTGATAAAAGTACGTTAAGTACAAGGAAGAATATGAAGGGTATCCAGCTCCTTATTATGACATTGGCATTACCTGTGGTATTGGCCACAAGATCACCTGCAAAGGCAATAAGCTTTCTGAAAGCACAGTCTTTCCAGACCACGTTACTCTTTGCCTTTCCTGCTATGCCGTATATCATACATAAAATGCCGATATCAACAAGTATTGCTAATACTGCACTTATAAGGGGAAATACCGGCATTCTGACAAATGTGCCAAGTCCCCATTTTTGCTTCATAAAGGCAAGTGCTGCTGCAGGTATGCCTACAGCCAATAATCCTGCCAGAAGATATAGCTCTGTACAAGGTCTCTTTGGAGGCTTTACGCTTTCATTTACTTCAAGTCTCTCAGATGGTATGTAAGAGCCCTTATATTCAGGATACTGCACAGGTGCTACCGCAGGGCAAAGGCTCTTTAAATAGATCACCAAAAGCAGGAGGTATACAAATGCCGCCACACCGCCGGCTATGATAAGCTGTGTCTTGTAAGGCATGTACCTTCCAAAGCTCTTTTTACCAAGAACAAAAGCATCCTTTGCCTCGTAGTTTTTGGTATCTACTCCGATGTATACCTTTATCTGGTCAGGATATGCATAGCTGTAGGATTTGATGATACCCCGCAGAACCTTTTCCTTTATGAGAGTATTGGTCTCATACTCAAGCTCATAAGGACAGTAGTAAATATATCTGCCAAAATCCTCAAAGATCTCCTTAAGATCCATGCCGGGAGCTCCGCTCTTTAATCCGGAAAGATTTGTATAGATCTCGTTCTTGCCGTTTATGGTCCTTGAAACATAATATCTTATATTGGACTCATCGGCTGAGAAGTACTCGATGGCATTTCCGTATTCAGTATAGTTGGACAAAAGATCCTCTGCCGCATCCTGAACATAGGTACAAAGCGTGTTGTATTCATCCCAGGTGGATACCAGCTGCTCAATGTTTTTTCCGTCAACCGTCTGGTATCTGGTAATAAGGCAGCTATGCTCTCCTCCTGAATTAGAAGAGTTGCCGGAAATCGAAAAGTTAAGGCTGTTTCCGTCTATCTGCGAGTTGAGATAGGTATTCATACCACCGGAAAACTGATTGTTCTTAAGATGAGTGTAGGTGGTGCTCTTACTTAAGAAGCCTTCACTCTCCTCCTCTGTAAAGTTTCTCTTTTCGTAGGAAAAACCGCTTTGCGCCCACTTTAAAAGATCCGAAAGCTTGTAAACAGCTGTCACATAGTCTCCCGAAAGAGTTGTGCCTCTGTTTACGTAGGCGGTTACGTCAATGAGCTTATCTCCGGTGTACTCTCCGCCGTCCTCAAGCTGGCTTCTAACCGCAACGAACCTTAGTACATCCGAAATATTATTGCCCAAAATGTTATTGAAAAGATATGAATCCTCATAGCTTCTGTTTCTGTCCGATGCATACAGATTGTAGGCGTAATTGCCTCCAACTCCCGGCAGCATGATGGTCGTTCCCGCCAAAGAATATACCACGATAAGGGCAATAAACCCAAGAAGCAAATGCTGCGCGATCCGTATGATACGAAGTCCAATGTTACTTTTTTTCATCTTGCATCTTCCTCAATCTTGTACCCAACTCCCCATACAACCTTGAGAAATTTGGGCTCTCTTGGATCCACTTCGATCTTTTCTCTGATATGACGTATGTGAACGGCAATGGTATTGTCTGTTCTGACAGAAACGCCGCCCCATATACGCTCATAGATCTGATCGATGGAGTAAACCTTTCCCTTATTTTTCACAAGGAAAGCCAGGATCTTGTACTCTATGGGAGTGAGCCTTACGCTCTCTCCGTAGAGGAAACATTCCTTGGCATTGTCATCAATGACAAGACCTCCTGTGGAATAAACGTTTTCTTTTTCCACAACTACTCCAAGGCTGGTGTAGCGCCTTACATTGGATTTTACTCTGGCCACAAGCTCAAGTGGATTGAAGGGCTTGGTAACATAATCATCCGCTCCGATATTAAGTCCCAGGATCTTGTCGGAATCCTCGCTCTTTGCTGATAAAAAGATTACGGGGATGGTACTGAAGTTTCGAAGCTCCTTTACCATATGGATACCGTCAAGCACAGGCATCATAATATCCACTATAGCCAGATGAATGTCCATCTTCCGAAGGATACTAAGTCCCTGTTCTCCGTCGTATGCCTTGTAAACCTTAAAACCTTCCTGTTCAAGGTATATCTCAATGGCATCAACTATTTCCTTGTCATCATCACAAACCAAAATATTTTCCATGGCAACCTCACCTATGTCATATATATATTAAATCAAAAAATTCTTAAGATTTACCGTCGAAATTTCTTAAGATTTCTTAAGAAATAGACGAATTTTCGTTAATTTGTTTTCAGAGACAAAAATGCAGCCAGATTCCCCCTGTTTTCGCCGTGGATTCTGTGGGAAAACAAAAGATCAGGATTGCATCTTGTACAGATATCCGACACATGAATGTTTTCTTTCTTAACCCCTGCTTTTTCAAGGGACAGCCTGATGGCATTCCACAGATAAAGCCTGTATTTGTCATTAGGATAAGGAACTAAAATCTTATTATCTTCTATCTCCTCATCACTAAAGCTCTGTCTGAACTCATCTGCAACGTCGCTTCCTATTTCATAACATGGACCGCATATGGAAGGCCCTATGGCACATACAAGATCCTCCGGGGCAGATCCGTAGTTTTCACAAAGAGCTTCAACAGCCTTTTTGGCTATCTCTCCCTTTGTTCCCTTCCAGCCTGAGTGAACAAGACCGATAGCCCTTTTTTTCGGGTCTATCAAAAATACCGGCGGACAGTCCGCATGAAAGGTTGAAAGAATGATCCCCGGCACATTGGTTATAAGTCCGTCGATATCCGTATAATCCCGAAGCCTTGCAGGCCCTTTTCCCCTGTCCTCTTCCGTGACCACCTTGATATTGGTGGTATGGGTCTGGAAGGTGCAGACAAAATCATCAAGGCTGTGACCGTGCCCCAGGGCATCAGCTACTCTTTTGTAGTTTTCATCAACAGCCTCTTTGTTATCTCCCCTGGTATATGAAAGATTGCACTCCGCCCAGCATCCCTTGGAAACTCCCCCAAGCTTTGTGCTGAAAAGATGATCCACAATCCCAAGTTTTTCAAAAGCCGGAAACACAAGGTATTTAAGGCCATTATGCTCACGAAGCTCCATTGTGTTACTGTCACTGCATCTTTTTATCTTAATACTGTCCATAAAACTCCCCTTTTATGCCACGTAGTCAAAGGCATTTTTCAGCCAGTTAACGGATACAGGCTTATTCTCACCCGAAATGGCAATTACATCATATCTTATTTTAGTATCTAACGGGTAATTATTGAAATACAAATAGAGTTTTGAGATTTTGCAGATCTGAAGCTGCTTTTTAAAAGAGATAGCGGCAAGAGGGCCGCCGAAATCCATGTTTTTCCTGTATTTGACTTCTATAAAGCAAAGGTAATCACCATCCTTTGCTATTATATCTATTTCCCCACTTTTAAGCCTGTAATTAAGGGCTACTATTGTTCCTCCGCGGGATCTGATGTGGTCTGCAGCGATTCTTTCAAATCCCGTCCCGACTTTTCTGTTGTTCATTATTTATGTAGTTTTTCCTTTGCTTTTATCTTGTCCATGGCATCAACAAATACCAGGATCTCCGCCACAACTTCGTAGAGCTCGGGAGGGATCATCTCGCCGATTTCAAGGCGGGACAAAGTATCCGCAAGCTTACTGTCTTCATGTACAGGGATCTTGTTTTCTTTTGCCTGTTCAATTATCCTTTCCGCCAGCGCTCCTCTTCCGGAGGCTATAACCTTGGGGGCTCCGTCTTCACCGGGATCATACCCAAGGGCAACGGCGGTCTTTATTTTTTTCTGATCTTCTGCCATATATCTTACGCCCTTGCATCAAAAGAATTGGTTGAAAGAATGGGTGTCTTGGTCACATCCAGCATCTCATCCACAGCAGCATCCTGCCCGTCCATCTCATCATGGAGCTTTAGATTTACCTGCATGGTATAGCCGCGCTTTTCAAGCCTCTCATTCAAAATATGGATATTTTCGTTAATAAGGTCTATAACCGACTCATCAGCCACATAGAAATTGGTGCTGACTTTCGTATCCTTCATTTTTACATATACATCAAGAGGGCCCAGATTTTCCATATCAAGGTGAAGGACTGCACTTACCGATCCGTCTTCACTAAGCTTCCTGTTCTTGTTTCTGTAAACATACAGATCACCGTGGGCATTTTGTCCTGTCATCTGAAGTGGAAGCTGAACATACTGAAACATCTGATTCAGCTGATTCATAAAGTCCAGATTGTTCTGAAGATTATTGGCTGTCTGCCCGAGCTTGGACTCAGCTCCCAGATTGGTATTTACAGCCTGAGCAAGATTCTTTACCTGATTTTGAAGCCTCTGATAAAGCTTATCCACGTTTTCTTTATCTTCAACTTCATCTGGCTTTAATAGCCACTGATCACTCATGGCATTTTTAATGATCTTATTGTATTCATCACCTGAAAAGACCTTTTTCCAGGCTGCAAGCTCTGTCTTATCCGAAAGATCTGCGGATTTATAAAGATCTGACAGCTCTTTTAAAAGCTCTTTTTCAGCCAGCTCAGATCCGCCGCTCTTAACAGCCTGGTTGAATTTCTCTATGGTTTCTTCCTTAACTCCAAGATTGCGAAGACTGTCGTCAAATCCTGACGCTGCCTTTTGCTGAGCATTATCGGCCCTTTCACCGGATGCCTCACGAATGAGATCTTCCAGCTTTCCTGCCGGATCTTTTTCTGTCAAAGCATCGGCAGCACCGGCTTCCTGCTGAGCTCCTGCTTTTACAGCCACGTCATTAGCTTCAGCTTCACCCGAATTTGCCACAGCGCTCTTTTCAGCGGTTTCAGCTGTAAGTGCTTCGCCTTCAGACAAAGCCTGAGCCGTTTCTTCCCCAGCCTCATCTGCAACCATCTCAAGTACAGAGCCGTAAAGCCTTACCGCCCCTTTGTCGTTGCCCGCCTGAGTCATTTCGTTAAAAGCCTGCGGAAGCTCGTTCATAATGTCTTCCATGGCCTTTGTAACCTGATGCTCATAGTTTTTATAGCTTTCGAACTGAGTGATGTTGTTTTCGGATATAGGAATGTTTAAGCTCTTCATCTCAACGAGAGTTTGGGAGCCAACACCGGGATTGGCGTTCATGGCTCTGTTCATCTCAAGAAGAGATTCCTTATCGATTGACAGACCGGCCTCCATCATGTTTTTGACCATTCCCAGGGTTTCGTTATTTATTTCGATTCCCGCAGCGGTCAAAGCCTTGAGAGTGCTCTGGTCTACAGAAGTATTTTCATATAAAGGAGTAATGGTAACTCCGTTGGAAGAAGCTGTCTTTACTGAGAAATTAAGGGTCTGGCCTTCCTTTAAGCCCATTCCCTCCTGGAGTTTGGCGGATATCACATTATCGCCAACACTGATATCAGCGATCTTGCCTCCCTCCGTATCTGTAATGGACACAACCGTACCCTGAATGGTGCTTCCGCTTTTAAGCTCTAAAGGCTTACCTGCCTGACCGGCTTCGGATACGCGGTTCCCATCCACAAATACAACGGGTTTTTGTTGTGTCACATTGGAAACATTGTTCATACAAAATTACCTATAAAGGATCTCCTGTGAATCTCGCAGGGCCCGTACTTTTTAATAGCATTAATATGATCAGCACTGCCGTAGCCCTTGTTAGAATCAAAGCCGTATTCAGGATACTTAAGTGAAAGCTCCTTCATGATACGGTCCCTTGTAACCTTGGCTATGATACTGGCAGCGGCGATTGATGCGCTCTTTGCATCTCCCTTTATAATTGATATCTGCTTGTATTCCTCTAAAGATTCAATATGAAGAGCATCGATCAAAAGAGCTCCCGGCTTTACCTTAAGGCTGTTTACAGCTATGGTCATGGCTTCCTTGGTGGCATTTAGGATATTTATCTCATCAATGCGCTTTTCGGAAGCAGATCCGATACCTACGGCAACAGCTTTTTCCATGATCACATCATAAAGCTCTTCTCTCTTTTTTTCGGATAATTTCTTGGAATCATTTAGATACAGAATATCGCAGTCTGCAGGAAGAATAACCGCAGCCGCATAGACAGGGCCTGCAAGAGGTCCCCTTCCGACTTCATCGATCCCGCATAAAAGCCCGTATGAAGCATTTTCTCTTTCATACTTCATCATCTCTTTCATGCGCTGTATTTCTTTATCAAGAGCATCAAGTTTTTTGCCTGCGCTCTCTACAAGCTTTTTAACCCCCGCACGCTCATCGCTTCCGTATGTTTCAATAAAAGAGATGAGCTCATCCCTGCCTGCAGCAAGGACAAGGTTATTTTTTATCTGAGTCATTGCCTCCATCAGTCGATACCCCCAAATGCAGAAAAGGGGAATATTCTGACGAATGCCTTACCCATAATTACGCTTCTGTGTACATTACCAACGGAGACGTCCCTTGAATCCATGCTGTGGTTTCTGTTATCTCCAAGGACAAAGAACTCATCATCACCAAGAGTGATCTCGGTAGCGGCTCTCCCGGGATCAAGAATGATCTCTGCGCCGTAATTCTCATCTAAAAGCTCACCGTTTATAAAGATATGACCGTCTTCATCAATCCTTACTCTTTCGCCCGGAAGACCAATGAGTCTCTTGATAAAGTACTGTCCATCTCCGTACTGATAAGGGAAGATGACTACATCAAATCTCTTGGGATCACTGAATCTGTAAGAGATCTTGTCCACCAAAAGAGAATCCTTGTCATGAAGGGTGGGCTCCATAGACTGTCCGCTTACTTCTGTTCTCTGTGCTACAAAAGTAATAAATAAAAAAGTAAGGCCAAAGACCACCAGTAAAAATAAAAGATTGCTAAGTATCTCTTTCAGGACTTTATTCATGGATTCATCTCTTCTTTCAAGCTTAATTGTTTTCAGGTCTTTCCAGGGATATCCTTCCGAGTCTTCCGTTTCTGAAATCATCCAAAAGAAGTCCCGCAGCCCTGGATATATCAGGCTCTGCGCCTGTCTTAAAGCACTTTCTGTTAAAAGCTATGGCAGAAAGTACGGCACTTGCGTGGGTAGCATACTGCTCCTCTTCGTACTCCTCTATCAGCTCCTTAGTAATATTATACTTCTTTAAAACCGCTTCGGGGTAATTTCTCTCCAATATTTTAATAAGTTCACAGGAAAGCTCCACGGTATCAAGGTTCTCATCATTCATGGAACCTATAAGAGCAAGATGAAGCCCCACTTCCTCGTCCTCGAACTTGGGCCAGAGGACACCGGGAGTATCAAGAAGCTGCATGTTCTTGCCAAGAGAAATCCACTGTTTTCCCTTGGTAACACCGGGCTTATTACCTGTTTTTGCTGAGGCTTTTCCGGCAAGCTTGTTGATAAACGTAGACTTACCCACATTGGGTATACCTGCAACCATGGCTCTTATGGGTCTTCCCACAATGCCGCGCTTTCTGTCTCTTTCTATCTTTTCTGCGCAGGCATTCTGAACAAGGTCCTTAACCTTACCGGCTTCGTTTCCTGTCTTGGAATTCATCTCCATTACAAAAAGACCAAGGCTCTTGTAGTATTCACGCCACTTCTCCGTAACAACAGGATCTGCCAGATCAGCCTTGTTAAGTATCACAAGCCTGAACTTGTTTTTTCCAAGCTCATCAATATCGGGATTGCGGCCTGCATAGGGGATCCTTGCATCCGTCAGCTCAATGATAATATCTATGAGTTTGATGTTTTCCTGCATCATTCTCATAGCTTTTGTCATATGTCCGGGGTACCACTGAAAATTCATAATATTCCTCAATAATTGTTTAAAATAGGACCTGCAGGAGCTTCCTTTCTTTTAAGCTTAAACCACGCCTCACCGATGATCATGCTCTTTCCCACGATACCTATGTTGGCGCTTCGGGAATCCTCACTGCTGTTTCTGTTGTCTCCAAGAACAAAGTACTCGCCGCTTCCAAGTTTAATCTCATTTTCGGCGATACCTGCATCTTCCATTTTGTCAAAGGTGCCTTCCTTTTCATCCGCCGGCTCTCCGTTTATATAAAGAAGTCCGTCGGTTATCTGAACCGTATCTCCCGGAACAGCTACGACCCTTTTGACATAGTAATGGGAATTGACGTTACCGTTTGGTAAAAAGACTACGATATCCCCCTTATGAGGGCTCAGTATCTTAAAGAAAAGCCTGTTTACAAGGACTCCCTGACCGTTATATATTGTGGGCTCCATGGAGTCGCCGATGATCTTTACCTGCTCGCCAAAAGACAGCACCAAAAAAGCAGCTATAAGCACAGCCATAGCCGTTACAAACAGCCAGGAAAAAATCTCCCGTATCAGCTTTGGAGTAATGATCTTCTTTTTCTGATGAAAAGTAAGGGTTCTTTTTCTTCGGAACATAAATATTCCATCCTATCAAAAAAGGCAATTACTGTTTGTAAGTAACTGCCTTTCGTAAACTGATTATCTGGTAACGAGCTCCTTAACCTTAGCCTTCTTACCTGTAAGTCCCATAAGGTAGTTCAGAATAGCTCTTCATACCTTACCACTTCTAACAACCTCACCCTTCTCAACGATGGGTGAGTGAAGGGGCCAAGTCTTTTCAACGCCTACACCATAAGACTCTTTTCTTACTGTGAAGGTTGTGCGGTTGCTGCCGCCCTGGATCTTCTTAACTGTTCCCTCGAAAACCTGTACTCTTTCACGGTTTCCTTCTTTGATCTTGGCGTGTACCCTTACGGTATCACCTGTGTTGAACTGAGGCGCGTTAGCGTTCAGCTGCTCTTTCTCGAGCTCTGCAATAATTGTACTCATTTCTTTTCTCCTATCTTTGAGACGTTCTATAATGCCACTATAGCAACAGAGGACCGTCTGATTATCACAACGCACTATAATATAACACAAAACTTAGCTATGCGTCAACCCAAAAGATCTTTGGGACCGAATCTAAGGGGAAGTGTCTCGGTAAGATTCATCACTTTGTAGTCATCTACCGACTTTGCAACGATCACTTCAAAATCATCATTGCAAAATTCGCTCATAACCTGTCTGCAGACTCCGCAGGGAGGACAATACTCAAGCTCTGTGGCTCCGTCAGGTCCTCCGGTTATGGCTATTGCCTTAAACTCTTTTACGCCTTCACTTACTGCCTTGAAAAATGCAGTTCTCTCAGCACAGTTAGTGGGTGTATAGGATGCATTTTCAATGTTACATCCCGTAAATATCCTGCCGTCCTTGGAAAGAAGGGCTGCTCCCACATTGAAATGAGAATAAGGCGTGTAGGAATAATTTCTCATATCAAGTGCTGTTTCTATAAGTTTTTTTATTTCACTAATTTCCATAAATCACCTTGAGCCTTTATCATAAGGAATACCCTCAGCCTTGGGCGCTCTTGAATTGGATGAAGTAAATGCAAGAACAATAAGGGATATGATATAAGGCATCATATTGTAGATTGATCCGGGGATCTTCAGTGCTGCAAGGAAATCAAATCCTGAATAAACGTTTGAAAGAGCTCTGAAGAATCCGAACAAAAGCGCTGCAAGTCCGATGTTAACAGGTTTCCACTGACCAAAGATCATAACCGCAAGAGCAAGGAAACCAAAGCCTGCAACACCAACTTCAAACTTCCACTCACTAACACCTGCTGTAATATAAACGATTCCGCCTATACCTGCAAGCATACCTGAGATAAGAACGCCTGCCCAGCGCATTCTGTAAACATTGATACCAACAGAATCAGCAGCCTGAGGGTGCTCACCGCAGGCCATAAGTCTGAGACCGAATCTGGTCTTGTACAGAACAACATAAGCTGAAATAAGGGCTATAAATGCCACAAGCATGAACCAGTTAAACTGGAAGGATCCGATGCTGGTAACAAGAGCTTTTTTGGTCTGAACGTACTGAACCGTTGATGAAACGTTGTCAGGGTTCTCTGCAATATTGATTGACTTTACGATAACTGTTGCAGCAGCTGCAGCAAGCATGTTGAGCGCTGTTCCGACAAGAGTCTGGTCAGCATTGAAGTTGACACAGGCAAATGCAAGAAGCATCGAATAAACAACGCCGCATACGATGGATGCCAAAAGAACCGCAAGGAATATCAGTACAGAAGGTGTTGAGGGAGAAATATACTTAAGAGTAAGTGCTCCGCCCAGTGCTCCCATAACCATGGTTCCTTCAAGTCCCAGGTTGATAACTCCGGAATGCTCTGAGAAACATCCTCCCAAAGCAACAAGGATCAAAACCGATGCAAATAATAAAGTATATTGAAGAAGCAGTACCATTATTTGTTACCTCCTTCCTCAGTATTTTTTACCACACTCTTTGCCTGTTCCTTGGCCCTCTCTTCACGCTTTCTGATAAAGGAATTGAGATACATCTTAAAGAACAGTACAAAGCCGCACAGATAAATGATGATTGCAGAAATGAAATCAGAAATCTGTGAAGGATAAACATTCTTGTCAAGGTAAGATCCACCACTTGTGATGTGCTGGATAAAGTATGAAGAGAAAATGGTTCCGATGGGATCAAGTCCTCCAAGGAAGGTAGCTGCGATACCGTTAAAGCCCATTCCGGGAACGGATGACTGTGTTACGGACCACTGCTCATATCCTGTAAGGAACAGGAAGGCTGCCCCGAGACCTGCAAGTGCACCACCAATAAACAGTGTGATCACAAGGTTTCTCTTCTCTTTCATTCCGCTGTATTTTGCAGCGTCTTTTGCAATACCCGTTGCCTTGATCTCATAGCCAAATACTGTCATGCTAAAGACGATCTTGATAAGGATAGCTATGATAACCGCAAGAGGGATCGCGATGGTTACATATTTGTTGTTTGAAAAGAACTTTTCAAGTCCCAGTGAAGGAAGAAGCGCCGAAGGATTGGTGGATGCAACCTGCACTGTATAAGGGCTTGCCGTTTCTTTTACTCCGGAAAGGAGCATATTTACTGTATAAAGGCCTATCCAGTTAAGCATGATACCTGAAATAACTTCGTTAACATTGAGGTAGGACTTAAGGAAGCCTACTATCAGTCCGAAGATACCGCCTGCGATAAGTGCTGCCAAAAGGCATACGATCCAGGGGAGCTTCAGCTGAAGCGCGCAGTAAAGGCACGCACCTGCTCCTGCTACATACTGTCCTGCAGCTCCGATATTGAAAAGACCTGCCTGATAACAGAACTGAATGGAAAGAGCGCACATTAAAAGAGGCGCTGTCTTAACCAGAGTGTTGCCAAGATACTTCATGGCAGCTGCCTTGGTGGGATATGTGAAGTAGTTCTTGAGGATAGTGATTATAGCCTCAGTAGCTCCCTTGGGGTTGATCAGCAAAAGAGCTATATATCCGATGAGAAGTCCGAAGATGATGCAGAGTATAGCTGCAAGAATGGACTGCACAGCGGGTTTTGAAAGGAAGTTTTCTTTTTTGTTTGTATTTGACATTATGCTGTAACCTCCTTCCTCTTGGCTCCTGCCATGTAAAGACCGAGTTCCTCGGGAGTTGTCTCCTTGGGATTGAACTCTCCTACGATCTCACCTTCATACATAACAAGGATCCTGTCTGAGATACTCATTACTTCTTCAAGTTCCAGAGAGACAAGTAAAACCGCATGTCCTGCATCTCTCTGGGCAATAAGCTGTCTGTGGATGTATTCGATAGCTCCAACATCAAGACCTCTTGTAGGCTGCACTGCGATCAAAAGATCGGGATCTTTGTCGATCTCTCTGGCAATGATGGCCTTCTGCTGGTTACCACCTGACATACTGCGGGCAATTGTAGGTGCGCCCTGACCTGATCTGATATCATACTGCTCAATGAGCTTATTTGCGTATTTGTTGATCTCGCCCTTTTTAAGGAATCCAGCCTTGTTGGAAAACTGAGGCTCAAAATACCTCTGAAGCACAAGGTTGTAGGCAAGGGAATAATCCATTACAAGGCCGTGTTTATGTCTGTCCTCGGGAATATGGCTCATTCCGTTTGTGGAACGCTCTCTGATGGAGGCATGAGTAATGTCTTTACCAGAAAGGGTGATCTTGCCGGATGTAATATTCTCAAGTCCGGAAAGTCCGTAAACAAGCTCTGTCTGTCCGTTTCCGTCGATGCCGGCAATACATACGATCTCGCCGCTTCTTACATCAAAGGAAACGTTCTTTACAGCATTATTATGATGAAGCTTGGAAGGTACAGTCATGTTTTCAACATGAAGGATTACGTCTCCCGGCTCCTTATCGTCCTTGGTAGCAACCAGCTGAACATCTCTTCCTACCATCATGCGGCTTAGCTCGTCCTGGTTGGTATCTGCGATATTTACTGTTCCGATGTACTTACCTCTTCTGAGAACGCTGCATCTGTCTGCAACAGCCATGATCTCAGCAAGCTTGTGTGAGATAAAGAGGATGGATTTACCCTCTTTTGCAAGATTTCTCATGATCTCCATAAGCTCATCGATCTCAGCGGGAGTAAGAACTGCGGTGGGCTCGTCAAAGATAAGGATCTCGTTGTCCCTGTAGAGCATCTTGAGGATCTCGGTTCTTTGCTGCATACCTACGGTGATGTCCTCAATAAGCGCATCAGGATCAACCTTCAGACCGTACTTGTCTGAAAGCTCCATGATCTTCTTTCTGGAAACGTCCTTTTGAAGGAAACCGTGCTTGGTAGTCTCATCTCCCAAAATGATGTTGTCCAGTACGGAAAAGCACTGCACAAGCTTGAAGTGCTGGTGTACCATTCCTATTCCCAGATCGTTGGCATCATTAGGGTTGTTGATCTTTACCTCTTTGCCATCCTTTTTGATAATGCCCTCTTCTGCCTGATAAAGACCGAAAAGGACGCTCATAAGTGTGGATTTGCCTGCACCGTTTTCTCCCAAAAGAGCATGTATCTCGCCCTTTTTAAGCTGGATAGTAACATTGTCATTGGCAATGATCCCCGGAAATCTCTTGGTGATTCCCAGCATTTCAATAGCATATTCGCTGTTATCTGCCACTATTCCGCCCTCCATAACTAATTTGATAAAAGCACCCCTGATTTGGTGAAAAAGACCGGTAGATTATGAGTCTGCCGGTCCTTATTTAATTCTTTTTAAATGGTCTCAAAAAGAATTAAATTACTTAATGTTGCCCTGGAAGTTGATCTTAGCTGTTGTAGCTGAAGGCTCCTCAGCAGAAGAGTCGTTAGATACTGTAACAGCACCGCTTACCATGTCAGCAACGAGCTTTCTGTAATCATCTACAGTGAATGTGTCATTCCAAAGAGTAGAATTCTCAGGAAGTCCTACATAGTTGAGTGACATATCATCAGCTGATACAAGACCAAGGTTAAGGATCTTGCCAGCGTACTGATCCCACTGGTTATCTCTGATAGCTGAAAGAAGAGAGTTAACAGTTGCCTGAAGTCCCTTCATAGCAGATGTAACAGTCATTCCTGACTCGAACATTCCGTCGATTGTAGCAGCCTGGTCAACGTCAACACCGATAACCTTGCCACCAACCTTAGCAGCTGCCTCGCCTGCAGATGTGAAGATACCGCCGCCGCATGCGAATACGACCTCTGTGCCGCCCTGGTACCATGTATCCATAGCAGCTGTGATATCGGAATCACCGTAGAACTGGTTACCGTAAGCGTAGTTGATCTCTACATCAGCGCCTGTCTCTGCAGCTGCAGCGTCAGCACCCTGAACGAAACCATAACCGTAACGGATAACAGCAGGAACTGCCATTCCACCAAGGAAACCAAGCTTTGTGTAGCCCATCTTTACTGCTGCGTAACCAGCCATGTATCCGGGGAGCTCTTCCTGGTATACTGCTGAGAATACGTTAGCATATGTCTCATTGTTGAAATCAGAAGCATCACCCTCAAGGTCATACTCTGAAACGTCAAGAGCAACGAACTTGATGTCAGGATACATCTCAGCTGTCTCTTTGATAGCGCCTGCAAATGCATAACCGGGCATAACGATTACGTTGTAGCCGTCTGCTACTGCCTTGTCGATCATAGCTACTCTCTCAGCGTCTGAATCGCCTTCGGGCTTGTAGTATGTGAAGTCAACACCGTTAGCCTCACCGAAAGCCTTACAAGCTTCGTAAGTAGACTGGTTGAAAGACTGGTCTGTGATATCGCCGTAGTCAGTAATCATAGCAACCTTCATGTCTGTAGCAGCCTCTGCGGGAGCCTCAGCAGCCTCAGTCTCAGCCTCAGCAGCCTCCTCAGCAGCAGGTGCCTCTGCCTCTGCCTCTGTTGTCTCTGCAGTATCTGTTGCAGCAGGAGCTTCTGATGAACCGCAAGCTACAAGTGAAGATACCATTGTTGCAGCCATTAAAACTGCAAGAAGTTTCTTTTTCATAATTTTCCTCCGTTCTTAATAAAAAAGATTTACTTTATAATAAAACCTTATTCAGGCTTTATCCGATTTAATGAGCTCCTTAAGAGCTTCGATGGATGTGCGGTACACAATATCCATATCGTGAACCTGCGGATTGGGAAGACCTTTTTTAGCTCTTTCCTGGTTGGCTACAACCAAAAGGATGGCTCCTGTACGCACTCTGAGGTAATTACCTACGATAAAGAGTGTTGACGACTCCATCTCTGAGCAAAGAGCTCCGCACTTGATCCATGCATCCCATTTGTAGAGAAGTTCAGGTCCTACAGGCTTGGTCTCGGGCTCGTGCTGGCCAAAGAATGAATCCTTGCACTGAGCTACACCTACATGATACTTGGCTCCGCAGGTCTTGGCTCCGTTTACAAGAGCAGTCACAACATCAAAGGTTGCTACCGCGGGATACTCGATGGGCGCATACTCTTTTGATGTACCCTCAGCCCTGATGGCGCCGGAAGCAATAACAACATCGCCTCCCACAACATCCTCCTGCATGCCGCCTGATGTGCCCATACGGATAAAGGTGTCACATCCGCACTTTACAAGCTCCTCTACTGCGATGGCAGTGGAAGCTCCGCCTATGCCTGTTGATAAAACAGTTACCTTCTCGCCCAAAAGGGTTCCGGTATATGTGTTGTATTCTCTGTTGTACGAAACAAAATGGGGATCGTCAAAGAACTTGGAAATAGTCTCGCATCTGCCGGGATCTCCGGTCAAAAGAACGTATCTCCCCACATCTTCTTTTCTAAGATGGGTGTGATACTGATATCCTGCCCCCTCTGTATAATCTACCATTCTAACTCCTTACCACAATATATTGTGGTTTAATACTTTTTTATACAAAATCTACTAACCTATTATAATTCATTATGACAAAAAAGTCATCTTTTTTATAACAGGCCCTCCATCACGTGGATCACGATCTTTCCCTCTTTCGGATCGATCTCTTTAATACAATCCTTTATTGCGGGAATGTAGATCTTCTCTTCGCTGCCTGCTCTTGTCATCTCGTAGACGTCATTGGCTCCGGTCTGAAGGATCTCAGTCAGTTTGCCAAGTTCGTTCCCGTCCTCGTCCACTATTGATAGTCCTATAAGGTCAGCGCAGTAGAATTCACCGGGTTCAAGCTTGATTGCATCTTTTCTGTCGATGGTAAGTTCGCATCCCCGGAATTTTTCAACATCATTTATATTATCAAACTGTTTGAATTTTACAATGACAAATTTTTTAAAAAATCTTGCGCTCTGAACATCAAGCTCAATTTCCTCACCTCTCTGGGTGTGAAGAGTGACCTTCTTTAGCTTTTTAAATCTGGAAGGATCCTCTGTGGTGGGAAAAACATTTACCTCACCGCCAAGTCCGTGAGTGGAAGCTATAACACCAACCTGAAATCTGTCTGTCATGTATTATCCTCATTTTCCTTTTTACGTCTTCTGCGTTTCTTTTTCTCTTCTTTGGGAGGATTTTCCAGAACCCACTTTTCGTAAAGGTCAGGTCTTCTCTCCTTTGTCCTTTGGATAGACTGCTCAAGCCTCCATTCATCAACCTTTTTGTGGTCCCCTGATAAAAGGATGGCGGGAACTTTTTTGCCCATCCACTCCTCAGGCCTTGAATACTGAGGAT
>JAILOW010000092.1 GCA_024690635.1 Butyrivibrio sp. | reverse complement strand
GCTACAGATGTGGATGCCATGATGGCAGCCATGGCTACTGCAGAGGCAGAGCCTGCAGCTGAGACCCCTGCAGAGGAGCCCGTGGCTGAAATGCCCGCAGCTGAAATTCCCGCAGAAGAGCCTGCACCAGCTGAGAATCTTGATGCCATCCTTAACGCAGAGATCGCAGCTCTTGAAGGGTCTGTGGCAGCAGCCGAGGCGGAGCCAGCAGCTGAAATGCCTGCAGAGGCGCCAGCAGCTGAAATGCCTGCAGAAGAGCCCGTGCTTGATATGCCCATAGAGGAACCTGCAGCTGAGCCTGCACCTGAAGCGCCTGCTGAGGAACCCGTAGCAGAGCCCGCGCTCGATATGCCTGCAGAAGAGCCTCTTCCCGAGGTTGCAGCAGAGATGCCTGTGGCAGCACTTTCCGGAGCAGTAGAAGATATTGAGAGCTTCCTTAATTCGGAAGATTATGAATATACCAAGGTTGTAAGTGACGGCAAGAACGTTGTGATCCTAAAGAAGGCTGATGGAACCGCAATGGCCATCATCTATGACGGCGAGGAATTTGAAGCTCTTGAATCCTGCTACGACAAGGATGGAAAGTCCTCCTACGCCGATATCATGAACGCTTATGTAAAAGAGACCATTAAGGCAGGCGGAGCAGGAAATATAACAAGACACAAAGGCAGTAAAAACGTAGCCGGATAAAATACATAAAAATACAGGTAATGTGCGGAGCCACGAAGCAGCGCGGCTCCGCTTTTTGATTGCCATGAAAGCTGATTTCTGCGCAAAAATGCAGGACTTTAACGTACTAAAATTTTCCCTTGCACAGAGCTCTTTTGCCCATTAAAATGGTAGAGATAATTAAAACAGAATAGGGAGGAACATATGGCACAGAGAACAGATATCCACAAGGTACTTATAATCGGTTCGGGGCCGATTGTCATTGGTCAGGCCTGTGAGTTTGACTACTCGGGAACTCAGGCGTGTAAAGCGCTTCGCAGTCTTGGCTACGAGATCGTACTGGTGAATTCCAACCCCGCCACCATCATGACAGACCCTGAGATGGCGGACAAAACCTACATTGAACCTCTTAATGTAGAACGTGTTACTGCAGTTATCGAAAAAGAGAGACCGGATGCCCTTTTGCCCAATCTCGGAGGACAGTCGGGACTTAATCTCTGTGCTGAACTGTATAAAGCAGGTGTTCTTGATAAATACAATGTAAAAGTCATAGGCGTTCAGGTAGATGCCATTGAGCGAGGAGAGGACAGAACCGAGTTCAAAAAGACCATGGACATGCTTGGTATAGAAATGGCAAGGTCCAAGGCCTGCTACAGTATAGAAGAAGCCCTTGCTGAGGCCGATGAGCTTGGCTATCCCGTTGTCCTTCGCCCTGCATATACCATGGGCGGCGCCGGCGGCGGACTTGTTTACAACAAAGAGGAGCTTCAGACCGTTTGCGCAAGAGGTCTTCAGGCTTCAATCATCCATCAGGTTCTGGTTGAGGAGTCTATCCTTGGTTGGGAAGAGTTGGAACTTGAAGTTGTCAGAGACAAAGACAACAATATGATCACTGTCTGCTTCATTGAAAACGTGGATCCTGTGGGTGTTCACACGGGAGATTCCTTCTGTACCGCTCCCATGCTCACAATTGATGAAGATCTGCAAAAAGAGCTGCAGCGTCAGGCTTACAAGATCGTTGAGCATATCGGCGTTATCGGCGGTACCAACGTTCAGTTTGCCCATGACCCCAAGAGCGGCAGGATCGTTGTTATTGAGATCAACCCCCGTACTTCCCGTTCTTCTGCCCTTGCAAGCAAAGCAACAGGTTTCCCCATTGCTTTGGTTTCTGCCAAGCTTGCTACGGGACTTACCCTTTCGGAACTTACGGATTCCAAATTCGGAACCCTTGATAAATACGTACCTAACGGCGACTATGTTGTGGTTAAGTTTGCCCGCTGGGCCTTTGAAAAATTCCGCGGCGTAGAGGACAAGCTTGGAACCCAGATGCGCGCCGTAGGTGAAGTTATGAGCATCGGAAAGAACTTTAAAGAGGCTTTCCAGAAGGCCATCAGATCCCTTGAAAAGGGCCGCTATGGCCTTGGCTGCATTGCGAAATACGAAAAGATGACAAAGGAAGAACTTCTGGTTCTTTTAAAAGATGCTTCTTCCGAGCGCTATTTCCTTATCTATGAAGCTATGAAGAAGGGAGTATCAGTATCCGAGATTCAGGATATAACCAAGGTTAAGCAGTACTTCCTTGATGAGATGAAAGAGCTTGTTGATGAGGAGACAGCTCTTTTGACCAAATATAATGGACAGGTTCCGGAGGAAAAAGATCTGATAAAAGCCAAAGAAGACGGCTTTTCAGACAAATATCTGGCATCACTTCTTGGAGCGTCCGAGGATGATATCAGAAAGAGCCGCGAAGAAGCAGGCCTTTCCGAGAGCTGGGACGGCGTGCACGTATACGGAACAGACGGAAGCGCCTACTATTATTCAACCTATGACAGGAGCAGAGACTTATCTGAGCCTGTGACCACAACTGATAATAAAAAGATCATGATCCTGGGCGGCGGTCCCAACAGGATCGGACAGGGTATCGAGTTCGACTACTGCTGCGTTCATGCGGCCATGGCACTTAAAAAGCTGGGATTTGAGACCATTATCGTAAACTGCAATCCCGAGACTGTGTCTACTGACTATGACACATCGGACAAGCTCTACTTTGAGCCTCTTACGCTGGAGGATGTTCTTCAGATCTACAGAAAAGAAAAGCCTCTTGGAGTTATCGCACAGTTTGGTGGACAGACACCTCTTAATCTTGCAGCCAAGCTAAAAGAGGAGGGCGTTAATATCCTTGGAACAAGTCCTGAAGTCATCGATCTTGCCGAGGACAGAGACCACTTCCGCATCATGATGGACAAGCTTGGAATTCCCATGGCTGAGGCAGGAATGGCTTCTGATGTTGAGACTGCAAAAGAGATCGCGGCAAGGATAGGATATCCTGTTATGGTTCGTCCTTCCTTTGTACTTGGCGGAAGAGGAATGGAGATCGTTCGCGACGAAGACAGCATGGAAGGCTACATGAGAGCCGCTGTTGGTGTAACTCCCGACAGACCGATCCTCATCGACAGATTCCTTCAGAATGCGCTTGAGTGTGAGGCTGATGCCATAAGCGACGGAGAGCATGCTTTTGTTCCTGCGGTTATGGAGCATATTGAACTTGCGGGCATCCATTCCGGAGACTCTGCATGTATCGTGCCTTCCAAGCACATACCGGAAAATCACCTTAAGACAATTGAAGAATATACCAGAAAAATGGCTGTTGAGATGAACGTTGTGGGTCTTATGAACATGCAGTATGCCATTGAGAATGATACTGTATATGTTCTTGAGGCAAATCCCCGCGCATCCCGTACAGTTCCGCTTGTATCCAAGGTTTGCGGCATCAGGATGGTGCCTGTTGCAACGGATATCATTACTTCCAAACTTACAGGAAGAAAGTCTCCCGTTGCTGACCTTATTGCATCCGCTAAGGGAAAAGAACCCGAATACTACGGCGTAAAAGAAGCGGTATTCCCTTTCAATATGTTCCCTGAAGTTGATCCTGTACTTGGACCTGAGATGCGTTCAACAGGAGAGGTACTTGGACTTGCGGCTACTCCCGGTGAAGCCTTCTTTAAGGCTGAGGAGGCAGCAGGAATGGCACTTCCTCTTAAAGGAGCAGTTCTTATTTCTCTTAATGATGCAGATAAGCCCGCAGCTGTGGAACTTGCAAAGAGCTTTGCAGATGACGGCTTTGAGATCTACGCAACAGGCAGAACTCATGAGCTTATCACTGAGGCAGGAATTTCCGCCAAAAAGGTAATGAAGAATTATGAAGGCGGACGCCCTGATGTTGAGGATGTGATAAAGAACGGCGAAGTTCAGCTTATCATCAATTCTCCCATTGGCCGTGGTCACGCGCATGATGACGGATACCTTAGAAAGGCAGCCATCAAGGCCCGCATTCCTTATATCACCACTGTGGCAGCAGGCCGCGCCGCAGCAGAAGGAATCCATGAAGTCCTTGAAAAGGGCAGCGGAAACATCAGATCCCTTCAGGAGTACCACAGCGTGCTGTGAGACAGGGATTTGTTGCAGCGGTTTGTAGCCGGGGAAAATGATAAAGCAGACACTGGGAATGAGGTGAAGTATAGATTGTCAGTGTATTATTTCTGAAATTGTAGTTGAGAAAAAAATATATCAGACACTTGGAAATGAAGGAAGCCTTTATCCAAGTGTCTGTTTTTTGAAAAAATAGACGCAATGCCGATAATGTGACACT
>JAILOW010000081.1 GCA_024690635.1 Butyrivibrio sp. | reverse complement strand
GAATGAAAGAAGCGTAAAAAATGGAAGATAAAGGTCTTTTTGCGGGAAAAAGAATAAAGATACTTTATGCTCTTTTGTTTTTGTTTTCCGGAGCTTTTGTTTTGGGCTTTTCCATGCTTTTGGGAAAAAGCTATGAAGCTATACTAAGAAACACCATCATAACACTGATAATAACAGGAACCGTTATCTTCATGCTCTTTGATACATACGGAAGAGGAAAAGAAGGCTTCTCCTATGACAACTTCTATCACAGAAACAGGTTTTTTGTGGTGTATATGTCAATGGTAATGCTTGCCTGTGTTTTTTCGCTGGTTCCCAATGTGTTCTGGCCGTACATGTCGCTTATGGTCATTCTGGCACTTTTTTCAAATGCTGAGATCGGTATTGTTTCGGGCTTTGGCTTTGTTATTTTATCAGTGATGCTTGAAGAAAACGGCGGCTATGATGAGCTGTTTATGTATGTTCTTGCGGGTACGGTAGCAATAGCTCTTTTCAGGGATCTTAAGGAGAACACCGCCATTGCGTTTCCCACAGCCTGCGCGCTTTTGATACAGGCTGTTCTTCTGATCGCCTTTGCGGTTTTGTTCCAGAACAGGACATTGTCCTTTAATCTGCTCATTCTTCCTGTGCTTAATGTGATGCTGAATCTGATAATTCTTTTGGCCTTCCTTAACATGTTTGGTGTTTACGTTATCAGAAAATCCAACGACATGTACATGGAGATCAACGATTCGGAATATCCTTTGCTTGCTTCTTTAAAAGAAAAAGACAAAGACGAGTATTTCAGGGCGATCCATACAGCGTATCTGGCTGAGAGAATTGCTCTTGACCTTGGACTTAACGAAAGAGCTGTAAAGACCTGTTCCTACTACCACAGGATCGGAGCTTGTGACGGCAAGCTAAAGTGGGACGAGATAAAGGATCTTTTTTACGAGAACAATTTCCCTATAGAATCAATAGAGTTTTTACATGAATATATTGAGCCTTCAAAAGATCAGATAAAGTCTGTAGAGGCACTTACGGTGCAGCTTTGCGAGACTACCATCGCCAGCATTATGTATCTTTTAAAGAACAACAGGCAGGCGGGAATAGACTATGACAAACTTATTGACGATCTGTTTGATAAAAAAGCAGGAAGCGGAGAATTAAAGGATTATGCGGTAACCTTCAGACAGTATGACAGAATGCGCAAGATCCTAAAGAAGGAGAAGCTTTACTATGACTTTTTACGTTGAGAATGAAGTTGAAGCCAAATTTGACTTTGATATACAGGAGGTTGCAGTACTGGTTGCCGAAGAGGTGTTAAAAAGCGAAGGCTGCGACTATGATGTGGAGATAAGCCTGACCATTACAGATGATGAGGGCATAAGAGAGATAAACAGCGAATTTCGTGAAATAGATTCTCCTACGGATGTGTTGTCATTTCCCGGGGTGAGCTATGACGAGCCCGGAGATTTTAATGTTTTTGAATCTGATCAAAAGATCGATATTGTAAATCCCGATACAGGAAATATCATGTTCGGAGATATTGTGATAAACGAAAACAGAGTGAGAAGCCAAGCTAAGGAGTACGGCCACAGCGAAAAGAGGGAATTCGCATTTTTGGTGGCACACAGCATGCTTCATCTGTGCGGATACGATCACATGGAGGCTGACGAAGCCGCTGTCATGGAAGAAAAACAAAGAAAAGTTTTGGATAAATTGGGGATAACCAGAGACTGATGAAAAATTACACCGAGGAAAACAGGATAAGACCCGATATTTTAACTGCCGGAGTTTATTGGGCCATTATCATTATCATGATATACAACATCATCGCCTACAGATTCTATGGGGACAAGGGAGCGTTTTTTGCTGCAGGCCCTCTTTGGCTCTATGGTATCTTTTACAGCATATTTGTTTTGGGAGTTCAAAAATCTGTTTACATAATGGTAAGACTTCGCGCCAGAAGGTCCCAGTATCTTAATGCAGAAACCAATATGGAAAGGTCACTTCGCCTCTTTGGTGCTGTGGGAGTTATTTTGGGAATCTTTTTACTTGCTCTTGGATTTTCATTTTCCAAATATCTTCTTGGCTCATCAAGAGGAACTTTTCAGTGCATTTTGGTGGCACTCAGCTTGTTTTTATTGTGTTCTCAGGGAGTGCTCAGGGGGTATCTTCAGGGACTTAATTACACCAAGCCCATAATCATAAGCGATCTTTTGATCGCAGCGGTCACGGTTGTTTTCGGAACAATTCTTTCCAAGGCGCTTTATGACTACGGTGTTAAGGTAAACGGACTTTTTCATGTTGATGATTTCAGTGCTGTTTACGGCTCATGCGGAATGCTCATGGGATTTTTTGCAGGATCTTTGGCTGGACTTATCCAGATAGGTGTCAGCTTTTTTCTTAGGAAAAGTGAGATCTCGGATTTTGTAAAGACCGGAGCTCCAAGGTACCTTGATAATAAAAACGATGTT
>JAILOW010000029.1 GCA_024690635.1 Butyrivibrio sp. | reverse complement strand
TGCCGTACTCTGTAGTACCGATTATAAGGGTATCACCAAGATGATATACAGGCACAGTCTGACCATTGCCTATTCCTGCAATAACCTTAAACTCACCTGCGCTTACAGGAACATCAACCTTTACAACAACAGCCTTATCCTGCCACTGACCGTAGATGTTAAATGCCTCAGGTTTTGCTTCCTCTGCTGAAAGAACAGTTTCGCCAAGTGTGATATATTCTACATCTTCAGGAGCATGAATATCAGCATCTTTGCTGCTATACCAGCCATTAAATATAAAATAATCCTCAGGTGTGGCAACAATGTCATTGCCTTCTCCATCCTTAGAAGGAACAGTAAAATCGTACTTTCCTGTCTCGGAATTAAGCTTTCCTTCTACATCAACAGAACAAATGGGGTCCTCTCCGTCTGCTCCTTCTCCATAGAAATTGAAGGTTGCATGGGATACAGCTTCGAATTTTGCGTAAACATCCATTCTCTCATCAAGCCCAAACTCCCAAGTATATGTTCCTTCTCCTTCATTATAGACAAAAGCATTGTCGCTGAAATCTTCGGTTGTATACCAGCCTTTAAAAGTCGCGCCGTCTTTTTTTGCTGCTTTAAGCACTAATGTTGGGTCATCGAGATCTGATACGCCGTATGCTGCATAGTCACCATCTTCATGGACATATAGTGCCGCATCCGCTTCATCAAATTCGCCTCCGTTAAGATGGAAGGAAATAGTGCAAACAGTTTCGTTGGGCCCATCGCTTACCAGCTCTTCCTCCTCATCAGTCACTCCTGAAGCCTCACCGGCTTCTTCGGAAGCTTCCTCTTCATCAGAAGTCTCAGGCTCAGCTGCAACCTCTTCGCCCTCGTCCTTCTGTTCGTCATCTGCTGTCACTTCCTCAGTGTCAGCTTCTGTTGTCTCTTCCACTACAGATGTCTCAAGGGATGCTTCTACAGCCGAATCATCGGCAAGATCTGCAAGTCCCTCTTCTGCATGGACAGGCACAAATGATGTAAGTGCCAGTGCCATGGAAAGAGCCAAACTCAAAACTCTGTTTACAAGTTTCTTATTCATAACACCTCTCCTTATTATTTTATAAAAATCTGCCCCCTTTTTTCGGAGCAGTATTTCCCGAGTCTGTATACTAGAATAACAAATTGGTTAACAAATTAACATACTTTTTTGTAAATTTATACAGGGCTCTGCAAGTTATTTTCAGCATAAAAAGGGCGTTTATGAAATTTTCGTTCATAAACGCCCAGCAATTGCACGGTATTACGTTAACTCTCGTTATAAAAATCCTCTGTTTAAGGCATTTTTACTTAAGTGACTTTTTCAGGATCTTAAAGGTCACAACCTTTGTTCCGCCATAGCCTTTTTCGCTCTTTCCTCTTACGGTGACTTTGGCTGTTCCGACATTTACATTGGATACGTAGCTGCCGGGAACGATCTCAAAGTTGGAAGGATCTGCTGCTTCGCTTCCCTTTGTAACGGTCATGATCTCCATTGTAAGATTATCGATAGCCTTACCTGTATAGGTCTGATCAGGGATCCTGAAGGTAAATACCCCTGCGCTCTTTTCTTTATCGATCACATGATAAACAACAGAAAGCTCTGTTCCGGCATAAGCTCCCGCGCCGGTGATAATAGCTCTGATGGCGGTTCCTGCCTTGGGGCTGTCAGATGCAACCGCCTCTGTTCCCACATCCCTTGTGCTTCCATCGGTCATGGCAGCTTCCGCTTCATATTTATAAACCACATTTTTGTCATAATCTGCTCCGGCAACAAGAGCTTTTCCGTTTACATCAGTTACGTATACAGCGCTCTTCCACTTACCTGCTGACTGATTGTAGATAACATCAGCGGCGTTCACTTTTACGCCGGGAGTATCGTTCTTAAGGGCAGAAGGAAGGATCCTGTAATAAACCTTCATTGTTCCCTTGAAGTTACCCTTACCTGTAACTGTGATGCAGGGTGCATTCTTAAGTCCCGCTGCGGCATTAAATTCATCGCTCCCTTTTTTACCCGTAAAGACTTTGGTGGTATTGCTGTACTTTAATTTATAGTCTTTATTCTTTACCAAAGTTACATCGCCTGATTTAACGGTTACTGCTGGGCTTACGCCGCCCTTTACATATGTGACCGCAATTTCATCGCCCACATTTCCGGCGCCGTCGCTGACTGCAAGCCCTGTAACGGGAGCCGCATTAACGGTCACAGTCTTTTTAATGCTGCCTGTGTACTTGCCCTTACCCTTTATCACAAGAGTTGACTTACCCTTATTTATAGCATTACATGTAACGGTGTAATCAACATCCTTCACAAGAGGAGTCTCATCTGTCTTTTTAAGCTTAACAGTTACCTCAGGCACATGCTTTGTTCCGTCGTAGGTAAAAGAGCTTGCACTCAGGGTCACGTATGCTTTGGAAATGCTCTTTCCTGTGATCTTGAAGGTTGCTTTTTTAGATCCGGTATAGGCACCTGCTCCCACAACATATACTGTGGCTGTGCCGATATCAGTGTTCTTTTCATATCTTAAAGTATAATCAGTAAACTTTTTAAGAGTAGTCTTACCGCTCTTAACCACAACCTCAGGTGTTATGGGTTCTCCTGTGTAAGCATAGGACTTCTTTGGAACCGTAACCTTAAGCTTGGATGCCTTCAAAAGATCTTTTCTCTGAATGATCTCTGTGACAGCGATCCTGCCCTTGTAGTTACTTCCCTTTGCAGCTTCTATTATGACATCGTATTGCCCCGGAACCTTGTAATCATCAGACCCTGCGGTTTCGTCACTGATCTTGCTTGCATAAATGCTGTAAATCTTGCCGGGATATATATACACAATATCCTTGTTCTTTTTAAGAACTGTCTTTCCGAATTTCACTTTGGGAGCTACCTTCTGTAGCTTTCCATTTTCAGTAAGTACAAGCTTTGACAGATCAACGGTAATATCGGACTCTGTAAGAGGCTTGGGCTGGATCTTGAAGTAAACACTGTCCGCAGTACCCGCAAAGTTTCCTTTACCCTTTACTGTAACTGTAGGAGCCAGCACAACTCCCTTGGCATTTGTAAAGCCTTCCTCACCTTCGTTTAAGGTGAAGGCATTTTTGTTGTTCTTGTAGGAAACAGTATAGTCTTTTCCTTCCTTAAGGAGCAAATCTCCGCAGTAAACAGATACTGAAGGCTTAACAGCAGCGCCTGTGTAAACAGCATCCGCCACATCGGTTATGGTGATGGCACCTTCTTCAAGTTCCTTCCAACCTGCATAGAGCTTGAACTCCTCAGAATAGTCTCCAAAAAGCGCTCTTGAAACCGGTGAAGTCTCTGCAACTCTTTTTCCTTTGCAGTCTTCTTCCGTATACCAGCCCATAAATATATTGTCGGCTTTTTTCGGAGAAGGAAGCTTACCAACTGCTTTTCCGTAAACGGCAGGGTGCACTTCGCTTACGCCCTCGGGGAGATCACCTCCCTGAATATCCAGTGTTATATCAGAAGAATAAACATCTATTCCGTAACCCGCATTGCATCCTTCGGCGGTTACAGAAACATTTGCGTTTCCGGGTTTTACAGCTTTTACAGTGCAATAGCTTCCATCCGCGCTGGGATATATCTCAATCTTGTCATTAACAGAAGTCCAGGTAACACCTTTTGTAAGGGTAGCATCAGCAGGCTCTATATGATAGGAAAATCTTGCCGTCTCTCCGATGTAAAGACTTGTGTCGGTATTGCTGATCACACTTACCATCTTAAGAGGCTTGTAGGTGGTGATCCTGCAGCTTGCGGTCTTTCCCATACACTTTGCTGTTATGATGGCGGTTCCCACTCCGACTGCCTTTACACTTACAGTGTTTTCACCTGTCTTTTCGATGGTAACGATCTTGTCGTTGGAGGTCGTAAATGTCGCATCTTTACTGTCCGTTGTAGGATCGGGATTGTAAAGAACTTTCAGCACATCCTCAGGATTACGACTGTTTCTTGTATCCACTTCAACAGGAAGTGACAGGTTCTTTTTATCAAATGCAATGGACTTTATAGGAGCAGGCAGTACCTTGATCTTTACAGTTGCTTTTACGCTGTCATTGTAAACAGATGCAAAGGTTACTGTTGCCGTACCTTTACTAATTCCTGTAAAGATACTGTTCTCTTCGTCGTATTCAAGAACATGACCGGGATCGTTTATTGTAACCGCAGTTGCAGCGGTAAATCCTACGATTCCCTTTTTGTTGGGAATTGCCACACCCTTAAGGCAGATCTCATCGCCGTATTTAAGTGAATAAGTAGAACCGGATTTTACCTTGGTGTATTTATTGATTTCAATATCATAGTCACTTACAAACTTTCTGATCTCTACCGACTTGGTATCAGCGTCGGGATCCCAGTTTTCCTTGAGATATATCATGTGAGTGCTGCTTATCACATCAGCGTTGATAAGCCCTGTATTATAGAACTGCACCATGTTGTTCTCATCTATCATATAGATATCAGGAAGACTTGAAGAATATGAGTTAAATATTCCTGCGTAGCTGAGAAAAACATCATTAACAGATTCCTTATCCGCAAACGCAAACTGTATCTTTGAGCCCTTGGCATACTTATCCCTGAAGGCTTTTATCTTATCCTTGGACTCTCCGTCAACACTTATGGCAAGAACATCCACTTTGCCTTTTTTAACCATCTTGCTGCCTGCAAGAGACTTGATGGTAGTCTGAGAGTTATAGCATGTTGTACGGTAAAAGACAACAAGCTTGGGAACTCCCTGCCTTGCGGTTGTGGTATAGGTCTTGCCGTCAACACCTGTGAACTCCACTTCGATATTTGCAGCATTCGCGCGGTCTATATCCTCCATTCCCCAGGAATAGCGTGAAATGGGGTGTGCAGAAACATAAGATGATGTGGTAAACTCATCATCCCTTGGGTGATCTGTAAATTCCAGATCGTTTTTCAGGAAATAAGTAGTCTCGTAATAATCCGCACTTCCAACAGGATCATCCCAGGTAATGTCCACGTTGTACCAGGGTCTGTCAGGATCGGTACCACCCTGAACCCTTACAAGGTTCCAGGCATGATTGATACGCATACCGGTAATGTACTTGGACGCAAGGCCTGCCTCTCTTGTAAGCCTTGTAAAGGCATTGGCATAACCCTGGCATACACATTTCTTATTGATAAGAGCCGCATAGGTTCCGTGGCATCCGTCTTTTCCGTCGTTGGTATATTTAATGGTATTTACAAGGTAGTCGTGAATTGCCAGAGCCTTGTCATACTCTGAAAGCTCATCGGATTTAAGATTAAGGTCGCTTACAATCTCCTTTACCTTGGCATCAACTTCCTTCTCTTCCTTGGCAGCATTTCCGTATGAAGCCCAATGCAAGGTAAGAGTCATAGTCCCACCCGAGTAGTAAGCGTAGTAACCAATAAGATTTCCTCTGATGTAGTCTCCGCCCTTGGGATCTGTCTCATTAGTATCCTTAAGAGCAGCAGCGATATCTTTTTTGGGCTCAAAAGAACCTGTGCTGTAGGAGTAGCTTGTTTCCCTCTTCTTAAGAGCTTCCTTAAGTCCGCTACCTGCGCCGGTAACAAGGATCTCCTCATCGGGATCGAACTCGGGACAGAGCTCTTCCTCTGTATAGTTCTCAAGGAAGTACTCCTCAACTTCATCCTCTGTGTAGACACCGATATAACCGGGAGCCACATAAGCTTCCGAAATATCTTCAAAAGACCCATAAGCCGCAGCCAGATCCTCGTCGCTACTCATAAGACTTGCAGCATCTGAAGCGTCCTCGGACGAACCCAAAGATGAAGCATCATCCGCAGCATCTTCTTCAGCGGAATCTTCTGAATCAGCCTCATCTGCCTCCTCTGAAGAGCCCTCAGAAGATGCCTCTACAGACGCTTCACCTGAAGCCTCAGAACTTGCCTGTCCCGAATTTCCTCTAACAGACTCATCGCCGGGAGTACTTCCCTCGCTGGCCGCATCAGATTCGTCCTCTTTGTTCCTTTCTATACTGTCACCTACTGACGCAGCAGAACTTGCCTCTGCCGCTGCCTCAATAAGCTCCTCTTCACTTCCTGCCGCAAAAGCAGTAGTCCCTTCACTAGGCACCACCATGCTCGCCGCCAGCAAGAAAGCTACTAACTTTCTACTAAACCTCTTCATCATAAAAACCTCTTCTTTTGAAAAATCACGTGTTCTTTATTATACAGTATGGTCCTACAAAAAATCTATTATATTTTTCATATAAAGAACTAAGTTTAAGCTACGGTGATTATTACCATAAAGTAAAGACCGATAAAGAGTATAAAGAATCGAAGGGCCTTAGCGAGCGGCCGGTGCTTGGATGTTGTTTTTTAACATCCTATGCACCGCTGCCAGCAAGGTAGAGCGAAAGCGTGCCCGAGATCTTTATACTCTTTATCGGTCTGCATTAATGAAAAAAAGCGCTCCAGCTAAAATGCCGAAGCGCTTTAAATCTCAAAATATATGCAAGAGTTTTATCAGAAGAGTCCGATTCTGCCCTGAACCTTATCGTTAACAACGTAGTATGCAGCGTTCTCTTCAGGCTTTACGTAGATGCTGAGCTTTTTGATTTCATCAACATTGCCGCCTTTTTCGTACTGGAAATTGTTTCTGGAATTTTCCATGAGTGTCTCGTAAGAGATGCTGTTTGCGCCAACCTGAAGTACGATGTTGGTCTTTGTAGCTGCTGCCTTAGGAGCTGCTTTCTTTGCAGGTGCCTTCTTAGCTGCAGGCTTCTTTGCTGCTGTAGCCTTCTTTGCGGGAGCTGCCTTTTTAGCAGGTGCTGCCTTCTTTGCAGGAGCTGCTTTCTTTGCTGCAGGCTTCTTTGCTGCTACCTTCTTCTCATCTGCTTTCTTTGTTTCAGCCTTGGCAGGTGTAGCTTTCTTTGCAGGTGCTGCCTTCTTTGCGGGAGCTGCCTTCTTAGCTGCAGGCTTCTTTGCTGCTGCTTTCTTTGCAGGTGCCTTCTTTACTTCTGTCTTCTTTTCTTCAGCCTTTACAACGGGAGCTGCTGCCTTAACTTCGGGTGCCTTAACCTCAGCTACGGGTGTTTTGATCGTTGCTACAGGCTTAACAGTTGCTTCTGCCTTCTTGATTTCAGCCATTTTTCTTTTTCCTCCTCAGTATAACGATTTCTCAATGTAGCTCGTTAAAACATAATAGTAATTTACGAAATGTAGTTTACACCCCTTAAGGTGCGGTGTCAACGCATTTAGAAATTTTTAAGACCTTGAACATCAGTAAAATACTACATTTTTTATCACAGTTTCTTTTTCACATGCTATAATACTTGGAAAAGTTAGAATAAGAATGGAGGAAGAGTATGATAAACAAGACTTATAAAGACATGCTTTCCGCAAAGTCGGTTATCCGCGAGCTCAGCGAATATGCCACCGCCCGCGGCAAAGAGATAGGTTATGAAAACGTGTTTGACTTCAGTTTGGGTAACCCCAGCGTTGAGGTTCCAAAAGAGTTTACCAAAGAGATGATAAGGCTTCTTCAGGAAGAGGACACCATGACACTTCATGGCTACACCCCCAGCCTTGGCAATCCTTTATATAAGGAAAAGATTGCTGCATCTTTAAACAGACGCTTTGGCATGAACTACGGTCCCGAGCACATCTTCCCCACAACCGGTGCTGCAGGCGCCGTTGCACATGCGATCCGCGCAGTCACAGAGCCCGGTGATGAAGTTATCGGATTTGCTCCTTTCTTTCCGGAGTACCGTCCTTATATAGAAGGCGCAGGCTGCAAGCTCACCATCGTTCCTGCAGATACCGCTACCTTCCAGATCAACTTCAATAGTTTAAAAGAGCTGATGAATGAAAAGGTTATGGCGCTTATCATAAATACGCCAAATAACCCTTCGGGCATCGCTTATTCCACAGATACACTTAAGGAGCTTTCCGCTTTCCTTTCTGAAAAAGAAAAAGAATACGGCCACAGCATCTTCCTTTTATCGGATGAGCCTTACCGTGAGATCGTATTCAAAGGAGCTGACGCGCCTTACGTTTCCAAGTTCTATGACAACACATTAAGCTGCTATTCTTTCTCCAAGTCACTGTCACTTCCCGGAGAAAGAATCGGCTACGTCGCCGTCAATCCCGCCTGCGAGGGCGCTGATGTCATCGTTCCCATGTGCGGACAGATCTCAAGAGGAACAGGACACAACTGTCCTCCTTCCATAATCCAGCAGGCTGTTGCAGAGGTTTGCGACCTCACTTCCGATCTGTCGGTTTATGAGACCAACATGAACATCATCTACGGCACTCTCACAGACCTTGGATTTACTGTTGTTAAACCCGGCGGAACCTTCTACATCATGCCCAAGGCTCTTGAGGAGAGCTCCGTAGAGTTCTGCAAAAAAGCCAAGGACTACGATCTTATCTTTGTTCCCGCCGACGGCTTTGGTGCACCCGGGTACTTTAGAATGGCTTACTGCATCGACACCGAAAAGGTTGAAAGAGCTATGGTGCAGCTTCGCAAGTTCGTTAAGGAAGTTTACGGAAAGTAATAAGATCATCAGGCAGAATATTTAGAAGCATTTTTTAGAAATATAATTTGAATAGTAAAAAGGTACCGGGAATTTTCCCGGTACCTTTTTATGTTGCACACCCTCATTATGTATGAAGGGATTAAGGAGAGTGATAAAAGCTTATTTTCCGAGCCAGCCAAACCAAATATCGAGGATTGATCTGGTTCCGATCTTGAACTTAACGGTCTTGGTTCCGCTGTAATCACCTACGCCCATGAAGGTTACCTTGGCTGTTCCTTTGTTCCTGTTGCTTACATAGCTTCCGGGAACTACCATAAAGTCGCCTGTCTGGCCGTCATCAGTACTAAGGGTGATAACTGTTTTCTTCTTGCCGATAACAGCCTTTGCAAGCTGATCCTGAGAAGTGATGTATACAGGATTACCCTTATCATATTTCTGATTCCTGATAGTTATGGTCGCCTTACTGATGTCGGTGGTTGCACCTGCTGCCAGGATCTTGTAGGTTGTCTCTATGGTGTCGTTTGTATATCCGCCTCTTCCTGTTACACGGACGGTGATCACATCGCCTGCCTGAGGATGAGACTTCTTGTTAAGCTCCTGACCGTTCATCAGATAAACTATCTTCTTCTCGTAGTCGGTTCCGGCTTTCAGAAGTTTTCCGTCATAGTCAAATATCTTAACGGTTGTAGCGTACTGACCGGCCTTCTTGGAATAAGCCTTATCCGTTGTAACTACCTGAATTCCGTTATATTCGGAGAAAAGACGCTTTGTAACCGCAAAGCCCTTTGTAACCTTACCTGCAAAGTTTCCTTTACCTGTGATGGTAACCTTTGCCTTGGTAGTAGGATACTTGGTGTTGTTTGCATACTTCAGGGTGTAGTCCCTGCCTTCCTTAAGAAGAGTGTCTCCAAATCTTACTTTCAGTGAAGGCTTTGCTCCTGCCTTTTTATATTCAGCAGAAAGATCTTCCTCACCGTCGGTATCTGTTACCCTTACGAGACTTCCTGTCATAGGATATGCCTTAATTGTGAAGGTGATCCTTCTTTCGCCAACAAAGCTGTTTGCATTGGCACCCTCTGTTCCACCTGCACCAAGACCTTCCAGGACGATGGTTGCTTTTCCGACGTTTGCGGAATTAAGGACCTTAACCACCTTGTAGTCCACATTCTCGGTAAGCTTTACCTTATTGTAGGTAAGTACCAGCTCAAGCGGTGTCTTTCCGTCTTTTGCCTTAAGTGTTGATGCGGTATATGCAGATCCTGTGTAGTACTGAACAGGTATGGAGGTAACCTTAACCTTGCTCATGGAGATCTTCTTTGCTGCGCTCACAGGCAGGCTCTTATCAAGAACTCTTTCTCCCGTAAAGTTGCCCTTTCCTGTAAATGTTACAAGGTCTCCCTCTGTTACTACTGTGTAATCAGTCTTTACCTTCAGCTCTTTTCCATTCCATGTAAGTGCCGGCTTGTAGGTCTTTCCGGACTTTTTCATGTAAGGTTTAAATGCTGTATTGTCGGCAATTGAAAGAGGATTGATGGAGAAGTATGCCGTCTTCTTGCCGCTGTAGTTGCCCTTCATCGTAAGTACGATGGAAGGTGCATATTTGGTATCAGTCTTTGTAAGGTTCTCAGGATTGGCAATGACATAAGCCTTCTGATTATTCTTGTAGGAAACTGTGTAATCTGTCTTGAGTACAAGTCTCTTCTTGCCGTCATATACTCTGAAGTTCTGAGTCTGCTTCTTGCCGTCGTAGGTAAGGTTCTTTACTCCGCCAAGCCAGATTCCCTCAGGGATCACTCCATCATCAGGGATATCCTCGGGAAGAACTTCGCCGTACTCACCTGCTTCAGGATCTTCTTCAGGCCCAGGATTAGGTGCAATAGCCTTGGACAGCTCGCAGTACTCGATATAGTCAAGAGCTACTGTTCCCTTATCCGAAGCACCTGTTACCACTACTGTATTGCTGCCCTTTGTAAAGTGAGCTGTAACCTCATAGCCAAACCAGTTGTCTGTTACCAGTCTGTTTCCTGAATTTGCATTGAAGTTATAAACACCCTTTTCAAACTCTTTTCCGTTGATGGTCACCTTAAGACCTGCGTTGTCCACATCTGCGGATGCGCCAAGGTAGAGCATGTAATCGCCCTCTTTTGCAACGTCGAAGGTAAACTCCGCTTTTCTGGACTCATTGGTAAATCCGTATACACAGCCGCCCGCTGAAGAGTTGTAGGTGCTGCTGCCGGAAAGACCTGTAAGAGTCGCATCCTCTGCTTCAAGCCTTGTATATGCCGGTTTCTTGGTTCCGGAAGGAGTGTTGATCCTGTCTGTGTAATCCGCAGCTTCTCCGATGAAAGGAGTTCCGTCTTCATTCCAGTAAACTCTCTGGGCTCTTACGCCTCTTGCATTCCATCCTCCGCCGGGATATACGATGGCATGATAAACAATATATGTTTCTGTTCCGTCAGGTGACTGCACGAAGCTTGCATGACCTGTGGAAAGAGTTGTGTTGTCGTTCTTTTCAAATACAGGTTTTGTTGCCTTGATCCAGGAATCTTTATTCATGGGATCAGCACCCTTTTTAAGAGTGAGTGCTCCGAGGCAGTAGGTATCTGACCATGATCCGCTTGCTGAATAAATGATGTTTACTGTTCCGTCAGGAGCTGTAGCGATCTGAGGGCCTTCGTTGATGGTAGGATGTTCATTGGTCTCCCACGCATACTCAGGCCTGGAGAGCTCAACTCTGTCTCCTGAAATGGTGTAAGGATTTTCCATCTCTGCGATGTAAAGTCTCTGCTCGCCGTCAACAAATCCGTCCCAGCCTGACCATATAGCATAGAGCTTGCCGTTGAGCTTAAGAACGGTCTGGTCGATAGCCCATCTTTCTGTAGCGGGAGTTATCATTCCCTTGTAAACGTACTCGCCCTGAGCATCGTCTGTTACGCTCTCAAGAACTCTCATTCTGTGGTTTGATCCGCCGCCTGCGGTGTAGTAGATATACCACTTGCCGTCCAGGTAATGGATCTCGGGAGCCCAAAGCTCGCTTGTGGGCTGGTCTCCGCTTGGCATGTATACACACACGGGCTCAACGCTTGCAATTCTTGAAAGCTCTGCAGCCTTGGTTACCCAGATACCCTTGTCGTTTCTGCCCATACGAACATAGTAGTAATATCCGTCATGGTAAGTCACAAAAGGATCCGCACCGTAGTTCACAATGAGATTCTGGAAATTGTCAGGTCCGGTAAATCTTACTATGTATTTCTTTATATAAGAAGGATCTTTTTCGGAATAAACCGTTACATAGCTCTCAGGTCTGTCTTCACTCGCCTGAACAACTGTTGCCTTAAAGCTTTCATCAGTACCCTCTTTAAACTTCACGCTAACCTTGGGAAGCTTTTTGAGAGACTTAACATCCACTTTTACGAGGCTCTTTTCAGGATCAAATGTATCAGCCTTCTTGCCGTCAAGGCAGATCTCATATTCAGGATCTTCCATAACATGGAAGATGATGTAATCAAGCTCCGAGAAACTGTTGGCTCTTCCCGAGTGAGTGATGGTGATGGTATTATCACCTTCCACAAGATCAACATAAATACTGTAAAGGCTCCATACATCCCAGCTTGTTGACTTGGTATATTCCACAACCTGAGCATCTGACTGATTGCCGTTTATCCAGTACTGGTGCGAACTGTTGGGGAAAGCCCCTCTGTCGCCGTCTGCAGCGATCTCGATCCTGTAGGTTCCGGCCTTGGGCGCCTTAAGAGGAAGTGTGATCCTTGCATCTGTATTGTCAATGTATCCAACCTTGTATCCGCCGGAAGCATCACCTCTTGATACAGCCTTGGCAACACCTGTGATAACACCGGTCTCTGCCTCGATCTTTATTGCGATCTGCATGGGATCTGCAGTGCCAAGCTCCTCCTGAGTAAGGGCTCTGTTGTAGATCCTGAGATTATCAATACTGCCCTTGAAAGCTCCAGCTCCTGCAAAAGACCTGCCAAGGTACATGGACAGATCACTTCCAAGCTCAGAGATATTTCTGCCCTTTACTGTTCCGACGCTGATGCCGTCAACATAGAAGGAAAGGAGGTGATCCTTTACAACCACGTCTGCGTGAAGCCATCTGCCGAAGGCTCCGTAGTTTGATGAAGATACGGATTTGATACCGGTTTCTCCGCTGGCTGTAGCGCCTGCGCTTGTATCATTGTCAATGATGCGGGCAAAGAGATATCTCTTTTCACTGCTTCCAAGGCTGACAGCCATGGAATCTGCAGCTGCGTTTTCTGCCTTCACATCAAAGCTGAGTGTCAGCTCATCTGCCCCATCAAATATTCCGGAAGTAAATTCGCCGTAGCTGCCTTCGCTTCCATTAAGGTAAAGGGCATTGCTCTTAGTGCCGTCTGCGCCTTCTGCCTCTTTGACCTGAGCCTCTCCGTTAAATACAAGGCCAAGATCAGTACCTGTGGCAGGAACTGCCTTGTTGCCGTCTACTGTCTCAAAATCATAAACTGCAACAGGTTCCTGACTCTTTTCAAGTTCAGCAAAGCTTCCCTTTGAAACGCCGTACTCTGCCATAAGAGCATCATATTCACTCTTTGTAACCGGCAGGATAACGCCGTGCTTGCAGCCTTCCTGCGCCGCATAGTCTTCCTCGCCAAGGACTCTGATGCTGTTTGTCTCATCAAGGTCGGAGGTTACAAAAGGAATGTATCCTCTCTTTGCTCCGCCGTACTCATCAAGCATGATGCACCACTCGTCCCTGTCATTGAACTTGAACAGTGTTCCGCCTTCGTAGTTGCCCTTAAAGGATTCAAGGCATCCCTCAGCGGTATTTTCAATGTAGCTGTAATTGCCGCCTACCACGTTAAAGGTAAGGCTTCCTATGTTCTTTTGAGTAACCTGATCGCCGTAGGCTCTGGGATGCCCCACCGCCTTATCAAGTCTTACGTACATATCGCTTTCGATCTTGGTAAGTCTGTAGTAGTTGTTGCCTTCATGAAGTACTGAAGTGTCAATGTTACTTCCAAAATCGTTAAAGAGCTCAGGCTCTGTAAATGTATAGAAATCTCTTGTTCTGGAAACAAAGGTGTACTGCCTTGCGAAATTGTCCTCAGCAAGTTTGCTTGCCCAGAATACAAGGTATTCACCTGTGGCATCATCGTAAACAGCCTCGGGAGCCCACGCGCAGCCTGCTCCTATTGAACCTGCCACATCCACGTTTCTCTCATTTTCCCAGTGGATAAGGTCTGATGATTCCCAGATGGTAAGGGCAGTGCTGCCCTGGGTTGATAACTTGTCCCATGCAACGCTGTCACCGTATTTATAGATGTCCTGATCAGTAGCTATGAGGAAGAATCTGTCTCCTTCTGCGCTTCTGATTATGAAAGGATCTCTTGTTGCCTTATCTCCAACGTCGGACTTAAGTACTGCCTCGTTGTCATTAAGGGCTGTCCAGTTAAGACCGTCATCACTGATACCGTAAAAGATATCCTGCTGTCCCTTCTGTCCGGGGATTTCTTTAAAGTGTGCATAGAGATATCCCTCGTAGTCTGTGGAAACCTCTGTCTTTGCAAGAACCTTTACTTCTATTTCCTTGGAAAGAGTAACTCCCTCAAGGTTTCCTGTAACAGTAAGAGTCACTGTCTGGTCGGTGCTGCCTCTTTTTACAACACCTGCAGGAATGTCGTAGTAGTTATCCTGTGTAACTTTCTGAGAAGAGATAACCTCCTCGTTGTCAGACTCCCAGGTAAACTCCGCTCCGTCCTTTTCCTCAATAAGAGTGATGTTTCCTCTTACTGCGTCCTTGCCGGGGATAGTGATATCCTGCATGATCTTTGCAAGCTTTTCTTTTAACTTGGCATCTCCAAGATAAACGGTGCAGGTAACCGAAAGATCCAGATCACCAAGGTTTTCAACTTCACCGGGAAGAACAACGCTTCCGGAAGCTGTAACCACCTCACCTGTGATGTCAGCGTCATTAAGTACGTCCCAAGTAAGCTCTGCAGTGTAAAGGCCTTTACTTGTAACGATGGAAGCCTCTGCAGGAAGAGCTGCCATAATATCTGCAGCAGATGCATCCTCTGCCGCCTTGACCTCATCAAGCTCAGGGCATTCGATGTAATTTGCCACATCCACTGCTCCTGAAGGAAGGGCCTGAGGTGTGATGGTAGGTCCCTTTACCTCAAGAACCGTATTGCCATCGGCATCCTCAGTAAAGTGAATACGATCGATGCACAGCTGTCTGGGTTCTGTGCTGTTAAGATCGTGATGGCTGTGGTAAACCATAAAGAGCTCTGATCCGTCCGGTGACTCAACAATTCCGTGATGTCCTGTTCCGTGAACCGTGGAGTTGGACTTCATTATGGGATTGTAATCATACTTTACAAAGTCTCCCAAAGGCGCATCCGATACAGCATAAGCTGAACCGTAGTTGATACTCTGGAAGTGAGATCCCGAATAGGTCAGGTAGTATCTGCCGTCATGCACCAGCATGAAGGGGCCTTCATTGACATTGGCCATATCCTGATCCCAGCCCTGATCAGCACGAACGATCTCTTTTAAGGTATCCTTTTTGATACTCATCATGTCATCGGAAAGCTCTGCTCCCCAGATAACATTGCCGCTTGTAAAGCGAACATAGTAAATATAATATTTGCCTGATGCCTCATCATAGAAAATGTGAGCATCGATATTTTTCTCTGATGCATCCATGGGCGCATTTACTTCCTGTTTGAAAGGTCCCATGGGTGAAGTGCTTGTTGCCACGCAGATCTGCTCATTGGCAACATAGTACATGTAAAAGACTCCGTCTCTTTCGATGATATCGGGAGCCCAGAACTCACCGGTTCCCCAGCCGTCGCCCTTGGAAAAGGCATAGCCCTGATCTGTCCAGTGAACCAGATCTGTTGATGTGTAAACCTTGATCCCCTGAGAGTCATCTCCTGCATTGGTGGGATAAAGGAAGTATGTTCCGCCATGATAGAGAACATCGGGATCAGCACAGTGGTTCATAAGAGGATTGGTGTAGGAGGAGTTCTCGGAAAGAGTCTCTTCCGTATACTCGCTCACAACCAGATTCCTGTAAGAAGTGTGTGAGATCCAGTTTCTCATACCGATTCCGCCCTGTGAATGTGTGGAATCGTTGATATAAAGTTTTGCATAATTGGATCCGTTGTAGTCTGCATAGCAGGTAATGTGTGAGCCTGCGCAGGTAACGGTCAGGTGATAGCTCTGTCCGTACTCGATCTTCATCTTTTTGGTAGCTATCTGGTTCCAATTATTGCCTGATGAACGGCCAAGGACCATCTCCTGTGCCTTGGCATTAAGGCACAGATAATATCCGTAGTATCCGTCGCTGACACGGTTTGTTCCGTTGCTGGCACGGAAAAGGATACCGCCCTGAGCACTGGATGTATCACCCGTAGACGCCTGTTTTTCAACAGTTACATCTGCTTCAAAAACAAAGTCCGTAAAATCCTGCTGTTTGGAAATAGCCTTGTTGCCGTTTCCTCCATCTATCCTGAAAGCGCCGTCCTCTGCGGACCAGACACCCTCATTGGGGCCTGTATACAGATCAAAATCCGACAGATCTGACATATCCACGTTCCAGAGGATCTCTCCTCTTCCCTCTACCGCTGTGCCTCTTTCTCCCAGGATGCTCTGTGTGAGCTTTTCTGTCTCGTCCTCTTCTAATTCAGCCTCATCATCTTCCGATGAACTCTCTGAAGAAGCTTCATCTGCGGCGTCTTCGTTTTCGCCGTCATCTTCTCCGGCGCCTTCATTTTCATCTCCGGTGCCTTCTTCGTCACCTTCTTCGCCGTCTCCTTCAGTTTCGTTTTCATTCTGTTCATCCTCAGTCTCTCCCTGCTCTTCAGGCTCTTCGCCCTGATCCGGAAGCTCCTGATCATCTGCCGTTCCAACCAGTACTGTCTCTGCAGGATCCCCCATTATCTCTGCAGCATAAGCAGTCGGTGCGGCAACAGTCTGCAGCGCTATGGCTGCCGCCAAAATTATGGCGTGGATCTTGCTACTCCTCCGCATGCTAATACCCCTTTCTTACTTTTTCATTGTTAAGTGATATTCTATCAAGTAAGCTCTTTGGAGTATTTACATTTTTTAGCCCTCTTTTTATATATTTTTGTCATGTTATAAAATAGTTTTTTTCCATACAAAAGGCGACATATCTTTTAATGATATGCCGCCCTTTAAAGCGCTTCTCAAACTCTCAACAGTTCTTCCATCTTTCCGATGATATCTTCCGCATCCTGCAAAAGAGCTCTCTCGGCTTTTTTAGCATTGTTATCCTTTTTGTACTTGTAGACAAACACAGGTGTTCCCGCCTGGTGGAATGCCATGTTTCCTTTGTAGGAAGCAATAAATCCCGGAATCTTGCCTGCGTCGATCCTAGCAAGAGGACTGACCTTCATGGCGATCTCTCCGCTTCCACCCTTGATCTCAAGGATGTAAAGGGCATGAGCCCTGGTGCGAAGAAGGGATATCCTAAGAAGGTTTTCAACAGACTCCGGAACTTCACCGAATCTGTCCACCAGCTCATCCCGCATGTCATCACATTCCTGCTTGCTCTCAAGGCTTGCGATCCTCTTGTATATCTCAAGCTTTTGCTCTTCATTCAAAATGTACTGGGCAGGGATAAATGCATCCACGTCAAGATCAATGCTGGTAGTGAGGTTGTCCCTGACTTCATCGGTATCCTCGCCCTTCTTTATCCTGACAGCTTCTCCAAGCATCTTGCAGTACATGTCATAGCCCACAGCCTGCATATGTCCGCTCTGCTTTTTGCCAAGGAGGCTTCCGGCCCCTCGTATCTCCAGATCCCTCATGGCGATCTTGAAGCCGCTTCCAAGGTCAGTAAATTCCTTGATGGCAGAGAGTCTCTTTTCCGCCACCTCTTTTAGCATCTTATCTCTCTTGTACATGAGGAAAGCATAAGCTGTCTTGTTGGATCTGCCCACACGGCCCCTGAGCTGATAGAGCTGGGAAAGTCCCATCTTGTCCGAGTCGTGGATGATCATGGTGTTAACATTAGGTATATCAAGTCCCGTCTCAATGATGGTGGTTGATACCAGAACATCGATGGTTCCGTCGATAAAGTCGTACATGATACGCTCAAGCTCAGCCTCTTTCATCTGGCCATGGGCAAAGGCAACGTTTGCCTCCGGCACGAGCTTCTGGATCTGAGCCGCGGTATCCGCAATGGTACTTACTCTGTTGTAAACGTAGTAAACCTGTCCTTTTCTTGCAAGCTCTCTTACGATAGCCTCTCGTACAAGCTCGTCATTGTACTCACACACGAAGGTTTGGATGGGAAGTCTGTCATTAGGCGCTTCCTCCAAAACACTCATATTCCTGATGCCCACAAGTGACATGTGAAGAGTTCTGGGAATAGGTGTCGCAGTAAGGGTCAGAACGTCAACGTTCTCCTTCATGGCCTTTATCTTTTCCTTGTGGGTTACGCCAAAACGCTGCTCCTCATCCACAATGAGAAGTCCCAGATCCTTGTACTGAACATCCTTGGAAAGAAGCCTGTGGGTTCCGATGACGATATCAACAAGTCCTTTTTTCAGATCCGTCACCGTCTGCTTTTGCTCGGCGGATGTCCTGAATCTGGACATGAGGTCTATGCGCACGGGGAAATTCCTCATACGCTCGGTAAAGGTGTTGTAGTGCTGCTGCGCTAAAATGGTAGTAGGCACAAGGACCGCAACCTGCTTGCCATCCTGCACCGCCTTGAAAGCTGCCCTTATGGCGATCTCCGTCTTGCCAAATCCGACGTCTCCGCAGATAAGTCTGTCCATTATGCCTGAGGATTCCATATCTCTCTTGGTATCCTCGATGGCAGTAAGCTGATCCTCCGTCTCCTGATAGGGGAAAGCATCCTCAAACTCCTGCTGCCACACAGTATCTTTACCGAATTCAAAGCCTTTTGCCTGCTGCCTCTTGGCATAGAGCTCCACCAGATCCTGAGCAACTTCTTCAACGGCAGCGCGGACCTTATTTTTGGTATGGGTCCAGTCTCCGGTTCCAAGTTTGTTGAGCTTTGGCTTATGACCGTTTTCGTCATCCCCGCCGGATGCATATTTTTGTATAACGGAAAGACCTGTGGCCAGCACGTAGAGATTGCCGCCTCCGCCGTACTCAATCTTGATGTAGTCCTTTACCACATGGTCTGTTTCTATCTTTTCGATTCCCTTGTAGATTCCAAGGCCGTGATCCTCGTGAACCACGTAGTCTCCAACCTTCAGATCCGCAAAGTCGGAGATCTTTTCTCCGCTGTACCTGCTCTTTTTCTTTTTGCGCTTTCTCTGATGCTCAGTAAAGATATCGCTCTCAGCGATAACCGCAAACTTTATATCCGGATATTCAAAGCCCTTCAGGATCCTGCCATAGTATGTCATGATCTCGCCGGTCTGCAGAACTCTTCCCGGGTCCTCGGAGTAAAAAGCTGTTACCAGATTGTCGCGAAGATCCTCAACGATCCTCTTTGCTCTGGTTCTGGAGCCTGAGAGAATAAGGACCTTGTATCCTCTTTTAACGTAATTTTTAAGATCGGACACAAGAGTGTCGAAGCTGTTGTTGTAGGGGGCAACGCTTCTTGCCTTTACATCCCAGCTCTTTTCGGGAGAAAAGAGATTTGCCTTTTCCGGCATTGCAAGATCGGATATGAGAACGCGCCTTCCGTTGCCCATTCTGGCAATACAGTTCTCCGTGGAATAAAGAATATCCATCTGCCCCGGAAGAACATAGCCTTTCTCCGCACGGCGGGTCATGCTCTCTTTAAATTCAAATTCCACCGCGGATGCATGCTCCAAAACTCTCTGGGGCTCGTCAATAAAGATGCAGCTCTTTCCCTTGGGGAACATCTCCTGCATTGTGACAGTGTCGTCGTAAAAATATCTGATATAGCTCTCAAGGTTTGTTACCGAGTGAAGCTCAAAAAGCTGCTCCTTCAGCTCCATGGTCTGAGTCTTTAGCTGATGAGCCTCCTTGGTCTTAAACTCCGATCGAAGCTTTTCCACGATCTCTTCCGTCTCTTCCTCGATCTTTTCCATGCCGCGCTCAAGCTCATCCTCCTCGAGAATGATCTCCGAGGCTGGATAAATGTCGATGGATTCCAGCTTTTCAATGGATCTCTGGGAAAGAATGTCAAAGCTTCGGATGGACTGGATCTCATCGCCCCACAGCTCTATTCTGTATGGATTGTCCTCTGTAAGATCAAAGACGTCCACAATGTCGCCTCTGATTGAGTATTCACCCGGAGCTTCAACCTGATAGTTTCTGACATAGCCCATGGTAGTGAGCTTTTTGGAGATCTCCGTTTCATCAATAGAGCTTCGTCTGTCGATTGAAAGGATGTGATCCTTTATGACCTCAGGTTTTATCTGGGGAGACATGAGGGCAGAAAATGTTGTGACAACAGTAACAGGCCTCCCCTCAAGAAGCCTTCTCATACATCTGATACGCTGCCTTGCTATTTCGTTACTGTGAACATCAGCCTGGTAAAAGATCAGGTCTTTTGCGGGATACACGGTGACATTTCTGTCATAAAACTTGTAGTCCTCATAGATCTCTTTTACCCGAAGATCGCTGTAGGTAACGATTATCCTGTACTTGAAATCCGCTCCCAGACTGTCGATGAAATGAAGCTTTTGGGAGTCCATGCAGCCGGTGACTTCCGCGCAGGCAAAGGGCTTTTCCAGATATGCATTTATCTCGTTAAATTCTTTCAGTTCTGAAAGTGGTGTAGTTATGGCTCTCATTTAACTTTCCCGTTAAACTTGTTCATGGCGCTGTCGGTGCCGTTTTCCATGATCTCGACAACAGCTTTGGCAGCTCTTTCTTCGGATTCTCTTATATCTGTTTTGTCCTGTCCGTCAAAGTGGCCCAGCACCCAGTCCACCATATCGTACTCTCTGGGCTTTTTGCCCACTCCCACGCGGACTCTGGCAAATTCATCATTGCCAAGCTTTGCGATTATGTTCTTAAGTCCGTTGTGTCCTCCGGCGCTTCCCTTGGGGCGGATGCGCAGATTACCCACATCCAGCTCCACATCATCGGAGATGACGATGAGGTTTTCTTTGCTGTCCACCTTAAAATAGTTGCAAAGAGGCGCTATTGCCTCTCCGCTAAGGTTCATATATGTAAGTGGTTTAACCAGTATAACCCTCTCGTTTCCTATCCTGCCTTTTCCGTAGGCCGCCTTGTATTTGGTCTCTGTAAGACCGATACCGTACTCATCGGAAAGGATGTCTATAACGTCAAAGCCCACGTTGTGCCTTGAGCCGAAATATTTCTTTTCAGGATTTCCAAGTCCCGCAATAATGAACAATTTACCTGTTTCCTCGTCTTTCTTTGAAAATAACAGTTTCTCTAAAAACTTAAACATCATACCATTTCCTTCCGATATACGCAAAACAGGGGGCCCGTTTGTCAGAGCCCCCTGTAATAGTATTATTTATTACTCTGCTGCAACTGCTGCCGCTTCTTCAGCCGGTTCGTCGGCTGTGTTCTCATATGCCTCAAGGATCGAGGACTGAAGAGTTCCTCTCATATCCGAATTGATAGGATGAGCAA
>JAILOW010000022.1 GCA_024690635.1 Butyrivibrio sp. | reverse complement strand
TAAAGCAAGGTTATCAGTTCTATAGCCAGACAGATACCGAAGTGGTTATAAAGCTGGTTGATTATTACTACAAGAAGTATAAACTGGGACCCATCGATGCTATTGCAAAGACAATGATTCGTGTTCGCGGATCATATGCCTTGGAGCTTATGTTTAAGGATTATCCCGGCGAGATTTGGGTGGCAAGAAAAGACAGCCCCATGATCATCGGAATTACGGACGGCGAAACCTATGTGGCATCGGATGTTCCGGCAATTCTGAAGTACACAAGAAATGTTTACTATATTGACAATCTTGAATTTGCAAAGCTGACTCCCGGAGAGGCACATTTTTATGACCTCAACGGAGATGAAGTTGACAAGCAGACAACGGAGATAAAGTGGGATGCTGAGGCAGCGGAGAAAGCCGGATTTGAGCATTTCATGAAGAAGGAGATCCATGAGCAGCCCAAGGCGGTTCAGGATACATTGAATTCTGTAATCAAAGACGGGGCAATCGATCTGGCTAAGGTTGAGATCACAGAAGACGAGATTAAGGCTTTTGAGCAGATCTATATCGTTGCATGTGGCTCAGCATGGCATGTTGGAATGGCTGCACAGTATATATTTGAAGACATGGCGGGCATTCCGGTGAGAGTTGAGTTGGCGTCGGAGTTCCGTTACAGAAAAATGCCACTTAACAAAAAAGCGCTGGTGATCGTTGTGAGCCAGTCGGGAGAAACAGCAGATACATTGGCTGCGCTCAGGATGGCAAAAGAAAAAGGTATTATGACGATGGCCATTGTAAATGTTGTCGGAAGTAGCATTGCGCGTGAAGCGGACAAGGTTTTTTACACACTTGCAGGTCCGGAGATATCCGTGGCAACTACAAAGGCTTACAGCGCTCAGCTTGCTGCAATGTATTGTTTGGCTGTTGAGTTTGCAATGGTCAGAGGAACAATTACAGAAGAGCAGTACAAATACTACATTTCTGAACTTTTGACAATTCCGGAAAAGATTAAGAAGGTTCTTGACGATAAGGAAAGAATTCAGTGGTTTGCGGCAAAATATGCAAACGCTCATGATGTGTTCTTTGTAGGACGTGGTATAGATTACGCGGTTTGTCTGGAAGGAAGTCTTAAGCTGAAGGAGATCAGCTACATTCATTCAGAGGCGTATGCTGCAGGTGAACTTAAGCACGGAACGATCAGCCTGATAGAGCAGGGAACGCTTGTTATCGGAACACTTACGCAGAGCAAACTGTATGAGAAGACTGTCAGCAATATGCTTGAATGCAAGAGCCGTGGTGCTTACCTTATGGGGCTTACGACATATGGAAATTACGAGATCGAGGATCAGGTTAATTTCACAGTTTATGTACCTAAGGTAGATGAGTACTTTATTGGAAGTCTTGCGGTAGTGCCATTACAGCTCATGGGATACTATGTTTCCGTGGCGAAAGGCCTTGATGTGGATAAGCCCAGGAATTTGGCAAAGAGTGTTACGGTGGAATAAAAATATTAATTCGTAGATAATTGTTTCATAATGTGCATCTGTAACGATTATGAATTAATTTAGGATGATATGTTATCGCACAAGTTGTATAACTTGTGCGATAAATTTCATATTTAGGGAAAAATATGAAATGCTCCTTATAATATCGAGGGATAATCATGCCCTGTTTAGCAGTAGTCTGCTAACGGAAAATATTATACTTTGGGAGATACAATCCAATATTGTTTCAAATAATCAGATTTATAAACAGAGTAAAATATATGGTTAAAACAGACTCAAAGATGAAGAAGATAATTGGAGTGATACTGCCGATATTGGCAGTGGTAGGGGGGATTTTTTATCTCACCTTTCAGTCGCCGGAGGACACAACGATGGTCTCGAGAACGGCACATGATGTTATAGTTAAGTATTTTCCGGAAGGGTTTATGAGAGAGATTGCAGACTCTCAGAAGTTTCGGACTATCTTACATGGGCCGCTTTATTTCTTGCTGGGAATGGTGGTGAAGATCTGTGTTAAGAGATTTTGGGCTGCGGTGGGGATATGCGCTGCTGTCGGACTTGCTGATGAGACGGTAAAGATATTCCTTCCCACCCGTGAATTTGGTATAATAGATCTAGGATTTGATCTTTTAGGGTTTATGATCGGAATCGGGATGGTGGCTCTGGTTGGATGGATCATAAACAAGGTAAAACAGAAAAATGGAGGAAGGGATGCTTAAAGGTATAGATAAACTGCTTACGGGAGATATGCTGAAGATCTTATGCGATATGGGACATGGGGATGAACTGGTGATAGCTGATGCCAATTTCCCTGCGGAAGCAGTGGCAAAGCGACTGATCAGAATGCCGGGGATAGACGGGGTTAGGGCTGCGGAAGCGGTGCTTTCCGTTCTTCCTCTTGACACCTATTCGGATCCTGCTTTTATCATGGACATGACGGACAGCGACAAGAAAAAGGGAATGGCTGTTCCTGGGATCTGGGCTGATTACGAAAAACTGTGCGGGAAGATAGGTAAGATCGAAAGATTTGATTTTTATGAAAGAGCAAAAAAAGCCTATTGTGTGATACAGACAGGTGAGGAAAGACAATACGGTAATCTGATCCTGGTAAAAGGCGTGGTTTTATAGTTTTTCGTGATAATCTGAAGTTTTTCTTAATCCCATGGGATGCCCAGGACTTTTGCGATACCCGCGATACAGAATTCGCCTGCGAGGACGGCTCTTTTGGTGGTATCCTCTTCGCTGTCACCGTTTAAAAAGCCGGAGAAGACTGTTCCGATGGTGAAGGAACTGATGAATTCCGAGATGCTTCGGGAGAAGTTTTCCGGGCGGGTCATGAAGGGACGGCATTTCTCCAGAAAGACCAATGTGCCATCTGTTTCGGCATTAATGAGGTCTTCTGTGAAGTGTTCGTACCTGGTTCCGGTTCCCGCTTCAAGGATGAGAGAGAAGTCCTCTTTGTTGGAATACATGTAATGGATCAGCTTGTTTACGGA
>JAILOW010000008.1 GCA_024690635.1 Butyrivibrio sp. | reverse complement strand
TAAATAATTATGCATTTTTGTATTGCATTTTATGAATATTAGGTTTATATTAACATAAAAACACAGAAAGAGGAGCAAAAACATGGCAAAGGAAAAGGTTATACTGGCTTACTCAGGTGGACTTGATACTACTGCTATCATCCCCTGGCTAAAAGAAAATTTTGATTATGAAGTAGTTTGCGTATGTATTGATTGCGGACAGGAAGAGGAGCTTGACGGTCTTGATGAGAGAGCAAAGAGCTGCGGAGCAAGCAAGCTCTATATTCTCGATGTGGTTGATGAATTCTGCGACGAGTACGTTGTTCCCTGCGTAATGGCTCATGCCGTATATGAGAACAAGTATCTCCTTGGAACTTCCATGGCTCGTCCCCTTATCGCCAAGAAGCTTGTTGAGATAGCAAGGAAAGAAGGTGCTGTTGCCATCTGTCACGGAGCAACCGGAAAGGGTAACGATCAGATTCGTTTCGAGCTTGGAATTAAGGCACTTGCTCCTGATATAAAGATCATCGCAGCCTGGAGAAATGACAAGTGGACAATGGATTCCCGTGAGTCCGAGATCGAATATTGCAGGCAGCATGGCATCAATCTTCCCTTCTCTGCAGATTCAAGCTACAGCAGGGACAGAAACCTGTGGCACATCTCCCACGAAGGTCTTGAGCTTGAGGATCCCTCTTTGGAGCCCAATTACAAGCATCTTCTTGTTCTTGGCAAGACTCCCGAGGATGCTCCCGACGAGTCCACAACCGTTACAATGACCTTTGAAGGCGGCATTCCCAAGTCCATAAACGGAAAAGAGATGAAGGTATCCGATATCATCCGTACCCTCAATAAACTTGGCGGTGAAAACGGAATCGGAATCGTTGATATCGTTGAGAACCGTGTAGTTGGAATGAAATCCCGCGGCGTATATGAGACCCCCGGCGGAACCATCCTCTACGAGGCTCACCAGCAGCTTGAAGAGTTGATTTTGGACCGTGATACCTATACAATGAAGAAAGATATGGGCAACAAGTTTGCCGATCTAGTATATGAAGGGAAATGGTTCACTCCTCTTCGCGAGGCTGAGCAGGCATTTATCGAATCAACCCAGAAATACGTCACAGGTGAAGTTACCTTCAAGCTTTACAAGGGCAACATCATCAAGGCAGGTACCAAGTCTCCTTACTCTCTCTACAACGAGAGCATCGCTTCTTTCAAGACCGGAGATCTGTACGACCACCACGACGCAGAAGGGTTCATCAATCTCTTTGGACTTGCCAGCAAGGTTCGCGCTATGAAGATGCAGGAAATAGAAAAGAACAATTGATGATAAATTCACTTTTGCTTATATGCTGTTATCTGGCAGCTGTAAATCTTATAGGGTTTGCCTTAATGGGAATCGATAAGCGGAGGGCCAAAAGAATGGCCTTCCGTATCCCCGAGGCAACCCTTTTTTCTGTGGCACTGGTGGGAGGCAGCATCGGCACCACCCTTGGAATGTTTCTTTTCCATCACAAAACAAAACATTGGTATTTCAGATTTGGAATGCCTATAATAATTATTATCCAGATAGTACTGATTTTGGTTTTGCACTTTGGTCCGCTGACATTCAGCTTTCTATAAAAAGGGAGTAAACACATGCATTTAGCGATCTGTGATGACAATATAGCTGACAGAAAACAGACAGAAAGGCTTTTGGGAAGACAGTCCGACCGTATCTTCAAAGAGACGGGAGACAGGATCTACATCGATTCCTACGGAAACGTAGAGGCTTTCATGCAAAAGCCCCATATGTACAACGCCCTTTTTGTGGATGTAACTCAGAGTGATATAAGTGGCGTTGAAGTGGTAAAGATGCTGCTTGCCGACGGCGTTGTGGCTCCTATCATCATGTGCAGCGAAAAAAACGATTACAGAACACTTCTTGCGGATGCCGGCGTTACAGCAGACAACATCCGTTTTCTTGATAAACCCATCAAAGTAGCCGAGCTTACAAGTCTCATAGATATGGTGCAGAGTCTTAAGGGCCACGAGGAGCCCACTTTGGAGCTTCGCGGAAAAAAAGAGACCATCTATGCCAAGGGAGACGATATAGTCTGTGCTTTCAAGCCCCGCTCAGCTTCTGCTCTTTCCGTATATCTTCAGGACGGACGTACTATCGAGATTTTGCAGGATGCTTATAACTTCTACGATCAGTGTGCGATCTTCCCACAGATCTGCCCTGTATCCGACAATGCTGTGATAAATATTCACCATATTTCCAATCTTTCTTTTGGAAAAGTTACTCTCGACAATGACGTAACTCTTCACATCGCTTTTTCTTACAGAAATTCCATCAAACAGGCTTGCCAGCTGGACTCATAAGCTTTTTGTTTACGTGCATAAAGATACATGTTATCATCTTTAGATAGTATTTAAAACTATGTTTTGAAATATCCATATGATAACGGAGGCTCTATGAGTTATAAAATAGTGGTGGACAGTTGTTGCGACCTGCCTAATGAATACAGAAAAGATCCCAGATTCCAGATCATTCCCCTTATCCTTCAGATAGATGATCATGTGATAGTGGACGATGAAACCTTTGATCAGGCCGATTACCTTGCTAAAGTTGCGGCTTCTTCCGAATGTGCCAAAACAGCCTGCCCTTCACCGGAACTCTATATGAACGCCTACGATACTGATGCAGAGGATGTATATGTAGTCACCCTCACATCCAAATTAAGCGGAAGCTACAACAGCGCTCTTCTTGGTAAAAATCTTTATTACGAGGAAAAGGGCGAAAAGAACATACACATTGTAGATTCTCTTTCTGCCTGCTGCGGCGAAGCCCAGATAGCATTAAAGCTCATGGAACTGGCTGAATCAGGCCTTTCTTTTGAAGAAGTTGTGGAAGAGATTGAAAAGTTCCGCGACGAGATGAACACATATTTTGTTCTCGATTCACTTGAAACGCTTAGGAAAAACGGCAGACTCACCGGAATGAAAGCCCTTGTTGCCACAACACTCAACATAAAGCCTGTGTGCTGCGGCGTTAAAGGCGAAATAGTTCAGAAAAGTCAGGGCATAGGAATCAGAAAAGCCCTTTTGAAAATGTCGGATATCGTTGCAGCCGAGATCAAAAATCCCGAGAGCAAGATCCTTATGATAACTCATGTTAACTGCTTTGAGAGAGCTGCTGTCATCCGCGATGTCATCATGAAAAAGGTTCCTTTCAAAAACTCCATCATAGTGGATGCAGCAGGAGTTGCCACCACCTATGCAGGTGATGGCGGTATCGTAGTTACCTGTTAACTGCGTCAAAGGCAGGCTTTTACACTCTCGCCTTCCACAATGTGGCCTTCAAGTATCATGATACCCTGTCTGTATCTCTCACCGCTTATCTTTCTGATAAGGTTTAATATGGCATTTCTGCCCATCTCGTAAGTATCAACACCAAAAGTGGTGATCTTTATATCGCAAAGCCCGGGGAAAAGACAATTGTCAAAGCCTACTACGGAAACGTCCTCGGGAACACGATATCCTTTTTCATTCAGCTTTTTGATAAGAACACTGGCGGTAATATCGTTGCAGCATACAAAAGCTGTAGGCATCTCGTCCGGAAGCTTAAAGTATTTGTTGCCATCAAGTTTTCCCACTGCCGGATCTCTGTCCTGAATGATCCAGTCTTCTCTGAAGGGATAGCCATGTTCAAGAAGAGCCTTTCTGTATCCAAAATATCTGTCTGTGATAGCTCCGGAAGCAAGAACTGTTCCTACAAAAGCTATCTTTTTATGCCCCTTGTTGATAAGATAGCAGGTCAGGTAATATGCTCCGTTAAAGCTGTCGGATATAACAGCATCCTCATCCCCCGAATGATTACAAAAATCGAGGTAAACCATGGGAATACCCTTAGCCATCTTGACGGTCTTAAGATATTTTTCCGAAAGCCTTCCGATGACGATAAGTCCGTCTACCTTTTCATCCAAAATAAGCTTGGGTACAGCGCAGTTTTTCTCGTTATCTTCAGAAATAACCTCAAGCATGGTAAAACAGCCCTTATCCATAGCAATCTGGGAAACCTGCTGATGCATTCTGTTATAGAAAGTGCTGTATTCGCTAATATACCGTTCGGCGATCAGGACTCCTATTGTATAGCTTTTGGTATCGTCTCCCACTTTTCTGGAAACGGAAGGAACATAACCCATTTCATTGGCAAGAGTATGAATTTTTTCTCTCATGGTTTCGCTCATTCCCTTTTGTCCGGAAAGCGCCTTGGATACTGTAACCGTGCTCACACCAATTCTGTCCGCGATGTCTTTTAGTCGTACACTTTTTGCCATAAGCTTTCTCCATCTCAGAAACTCTGTATTTGTTATGTATAGTATAACCTAAAATTAGCTTTTTTCAATGAATAATTATACGATAACAAACCTTTTCAAATATGATATGAAAAGTGCATGATTTTGGCATATAATATTAAAGAATTTATGGAGGGAATATGATAGCCATCAAAATAAGCAAACAAAAAGAATTTATGTCAAAGCTACTTACCACCGACCTTTTCGATAGCTTCCCCCTTGAGGAAGCAACGGTGGATACCTATAATACTTTCCATATTGACGGTAAAGTACATAAAGAATTTTACAAAGGCTACGAAGATGTGGATCCAGGCAGCCTTGAGGATTTTTCTCTCTGGAGAGACATCAGACATATCGCTTTGGATCTCATAAAAGGAAAGCGCACGCCTTTGTCCTTTAAGTTTGTTCTCCACGCGGATAAAGAGCTGAAAAACACTGTGATGCAAGGCTGTGACAGCGATCTTTCACCGGAAGTTACTCTTTTAGGTATAATTATTAAATTTTCAAAGGGTGAAGTTGTCATTACAACAGGCACATCCTTTAGTATCTTTTCCATGGATAAGTCCATAGAAAAAGCCTGGGATGCGTACATCCCAAGCTTCCTTGATCGTTCCGGTATAGATTATGAATTATTATAAATCAGGCCTGATATTTTTTAAGAATCTCAATTAACTCATCATATTTAGGCTTGATCTGGTCATACTTTTCCTTGTATCCATCCATGCTGCCTGCACGAAGGATCTCAGTCAGTTCGCATACGGGGGTAAGAAATCCCTTGAGGCCAAGGTTTGCGCCAACGCCCTTTAAGGTGTGCACAGCTTTAAAAGCCTCAGTAACATTTCCCTCAGCAAGGTATTTTGTCAGATCGTTCATACTCTGATCATTGAGGAACTTGAACATAAACTTGGCGATCAGATCCTCATTTTCCATAAATCTGTCAAGGATCTCGTCCCAGTCTACACCCCATTCAATCAATTCCGACTTAAATCCAGCGTCCATAAGCCTCCTAAGCATGTCAGTTAAATTTCGGATCAGTCCCGTATATAAATAAATTTTACACCATTTACATACTCACATCAACGAAAAGTCAGAATAATTAAGATTATTTATCATATTTTTTTAATTAAGAGATAACAACTTTTCAGCCTGATCCGCAGCTATAAGTGAATCTATTATCTCATCAAGATCGCCGTCCATGATCTGGTCTATCTTGTAAAGAGTAAGGCCAATCCTGTGATCCGTAACTCTTCCCTGATGGAAATTGTAGGTTCTTATCTTTTCCGAGCGGTCTCCGCTTCCTACCTGGCTCTTTCTAAGAGCTGCCTCATCAGAGTGCTGTTTTTCCCTTTCAAGCTCATAGAGCTTGGCTCTTAAGACCTTAAGTGCCTTGGCCTTGTTCTGCTGCTGGCTCTTTTCATCCTGGCAGGAAATAACTATTCCTGTGGGGAAATGAGTAAGACGAACCGCAGAATCTGTTGTATTGACGCACTGTCCGCCGTTTCCGGATGCTCTGAACACGTCAAACTTGCAGTCGTTCATATCTATCTCAACTTCCACATCCTCAACCTCAGGCATTATGGCTACGGTGATTGCTGAAGTATGTATCCTTCCGCCGGACTCGGTGGCAGGGATTCTCTGAACACGGTGGACACCGCTTTCAAACTTAAGCCTTGAATACGCACCGTTTCCCTTTATCATAAAGCTGACGGTCTTTATACCGCCTATTCCGATATCCTCGACACTCATAGTCTCCACCTTCCATCCCTGTCTCTCGGAATATCTGGTGTAAACCCTGTACATATCAGCAGCAAAAAGAGCTGCCTCGTCTCCGCCGACTCCTGCCCTGATCTCAACGATAACATTCTTTTCATCGTTGGGGTCCTTGGGAAGAAGAAGGATCTTGAGCTCTTCTTCAAGCTTTGGAAGCTTTTCCTTGGCTTCTGCAAGCTCATCTTTTAACATATCCTTCATCTCAGGGTCAGACTCGCCTTCAAGCATCATAATGCTCTCATCTATAGTATCCTTGCATTTCTTTATGGAATTGTAGCAATCAACGATAGGCTCAAGATTCTTTTGTTCCTTCATAAGGTTTTTGAACCTGTCCTGATCGGATATGATGGAAACATCACCAAGCATCATGGTGATATCTTCATATCTTCTTATTATGTCTTCCATTTTATCAGGCATAGTTTTTCTCCGATATCTGTACTGCCAAAGCCTCTGCCTTAATAGTAGCAGGCTCTCACAACTCTGTCATTACCCGAATAGTCCTTGATAACTTCTATGTTGTGGTATTTTCCGTTTTCTTCCAAAAGAGTTCTCACGCTGTCGGCCTGGTCATATCCGATCTCAAGAATGAGATATCCGCTGGAAAAAAGATACTCCCCGGCACGCTCTGCAATTCTTTTATAAAACAAAAGTCCGTCCGCACTTCCGTCAAGAGCAAGCCTTGGCTCATAGTCCCTGACCTCAGGCGCAAGCCCCTTAATCACATCTGTTGCGATATAAGGAGGGTTTGAAACGATAATGTCAAACTTATTTCCATCTGCCTTTGGGAAAAGATCTGTCTTAACAAATTCTGTTCTCTCGGAAAGCCCAAGATCTGCAGCATTTTTCCTTGCGATCTCAAGAGCCGCATCTGAAATATCAGTACAAAGGGCGGATGTTTTGTTGGTGTAATTTAATATGCTAAGAGCAATGCATCCGGATCCTGTGCACAGATCAAGGATCCTCATGCCGTCCTCGCAGTATCTCATGGCTTCTTCAACCAAAAACTCACTGTCCTGCTCCGGAATAAGTACGTCCCGTGACACAGTAAAATCAAGGCCCATAAAGCCGCATTTTCCCGTGATGTAAGCATAGGGCTCTCTTTTTGCTCTTCTTTCTATAAGAGCCATATAGCTGCTCTCCTCGTCAGAAGTAACCTCCCTGTCAGGATGCGCTATAAGTGCGGAGTGATCCGTATGGCATATATATTCCAAAAGGAGCCGGGCATCAAGCTTAGCATCCTCAATCCCGGCTCTTTCCAAAATCTCTGTTCCTTTTTCAACAGCTTTTTTGTAAATCATCATCATTCCTCATCATTCAGCCATGAATCATCAACCTCATAGCCAAAGGAATCCTTAAGAAACTCTTTCCAGTCAAATACCGCCTCAACGGATTTGATGGCAACCTCAATCATGTCATCGTCGGGTTCCTTGGTGGTAAGTCTCTGAAGCCAAAGACCCGGAGCTGAAATAAGTCTTATCAAAAAGAAATCCGTCCTGCCCGCAAGTCTTATGATCTCATAGGAAATGCCTGAGATCACGGGAATAAGGGCAATCCTTATAACAACCTTCCATAAATAGGAATCGATCCTGATAAAGAAAAACAGGATGATGCTCACAAACATAACAAAGAGAATAAAGCTACTGCCACATCTCTTGTGAAGCCTTGA
>JAILOW010000202.1 GCA_024690635.1 Butyrivibrio sp. | reverse complement strand
TGACTCTTTTGATGGATCAGTCTTTCGCCAAAAAGCTTGTAGAAGCCGATACTCCCGAGGAGTTCATGGCTATCATCGATGAAAAGGAAGCCGCCAAAGATAAAGAAGAAGCAGATAAAAAAGCTGCGGCAGCCGCAAAAGAAACTGAAAAGAAAGCCATAAAGCTGGTGGCAGTCACAGCCTGCCCCACCGGCATAGCCCATACTTTCATGGCAGCTGAAGCTCTTGAGCAAAAGGCTAAAGAGTTGGGATACGAAATAAAAGTAGAAAAAGACGGCTCAGCAGGTGTTAAGGATGAGCTTACGGCAAAGGATATCGAAGAAGCATCCTGCGTTATCGTAGCCTGCGACAAAAATATCGACATGTCCAAGTTCGATAAAAAGCCTGTCATCATTACTTCTACCAAAGAAGCCATCCACGCTCCCGAAGGTCTTATCAAAAGGGCAACCGAAGGAGAAGCAAATATCTATCACCACACAGGAGCTGTTACCAAGACTTCCGGATCTGATAACGAAACAGCAGGAAGAAAGGCTTACAAACATCTTATGAACGGTGTTTCCCACATGCTTCCTTTCGTTATCGGCGGTGGTATACTTATAGCAATAGCATTCCTTTTGGATGACTATTCCATAGATCCTGCAAACTTTGGTTCCAACACCCCTGTTGCTGCATGGTTCAAGACCATAGGCGGCGCAGCCTTTGGATTCATGCTTCCTATTCTGGCAGGCTTTATCGCCCAGAGTATTGCTGACAGGCCGGGTCTTGCGGTTGGTTTCGTAGGAGGCTACCTTGCTTCCACAGGCGCCACCTTCGCTTCTCCCGGAGGAGACATACCTTCTGCTTTCCTGGGTGCCCTGGTAGCAGGTTTCGTAGGTGGATATATTGTTCTCGGACTTCGTAAGCTCTGCGAAAAGCTTCCCCAGTCCCTTGAAGGCATCAAGCCCGTACTCATATATCCTCTCCTTGGAATACTTGCCATCGGTGTTGTAATGTGCCTTATCAATCCTATTGTAGGCGCACTCAATGCATGGATCTCCAATGTACTTACAGAAATGACCAGCGGTTCCATCGTAGCTCTTGGTGCACTTCTTGGAGCAATGATGGCAACAGATATGGGCGGTCCTCTGAACAAAGCAGCCTATGTATTTGCGGTTGCGGCCCTTGCCAATCAGAATGAAGCTGGCTTTATGATCATGGCAGCTGTTATGGTAGGCGGAATGGTTCCCCCCATTGCAATTGCTCTTGCAACCATCTTCTTTAAAAAGAAATTCACCGAGGCAGAAAGAAAGACCGGTCCCGTTAACTTCATCATGGGTCTTTGCTTTATCACAGAAGGAGCTATTCCCTTCGCTGCAGCAGATCCTTTGAGAGTTATCCCTTCTCTTTTGGTTGGATCGGGAGTCGCCGGTGCCCTTTCAATGGCCTTTGGATGTACACTCAGAGCTCCTCACGGCGGAATCTTCGTATTCCCTGTTGTAGGTAACGTAGCAATGTATCTGGTAGCTCTTTTAGCCGGATCCGTTGTAGGATGTCTTCTTTTGGGAATCCTTAAGAAAAATGCACAGGAAGCATAAGAAACGCAAAGCAGCGCTTCAGCAAATAAATACATAAACGAGAAAGGAAAACTAAACCATGGTATCACAGAAAATCACAGTAACAAATGAGCAGGGAATGCACATGCGTCCCGCAAGCGTATTCAGTCAGGCAGTAACACCCTTTGCCAGCGATGTAAAGGTTGTGTTCAACGGCACAGCTTATGACGCAAAGAGCGTTATGATGCTTATGAGTGCCTGCATCAAATGCGGCGCTGAGATTGAAATCCAGTGCGACGGCCCCGACGAGGAAGATGCTCTTAAGAAAGCTATCGAGCTGGTAGAAAGCGGATTGGGTGACTGATATGTATAACGGTATTGCCGCATCACGCGGTATTGGTATCGGCAGTATCTGCGTGATCGTTGAACACGAATTAAAATACGAAGCAGTCAAGGTTGAGGATACCGAGAGCGAGAAAAAACGTTTTGACGATGCGGTTTCAAAGTTCAAGGAAGAGACCTCAGCCATGGCTGAAGATATCAGAAAAAGAATAGGTCCCAAGGAAGCTGAGATTTTGGAAGGTCACCTTGTAATGATCTCAGATCCTTCCATGGCAGGAGAAATGACCAAGATGATCGCTGCAGGCCAGTGCGCGGAATCCGCTGTAGAAGCCGTATGCGATATGTTCATCGGCATGTTCTCTAAAATGGATGATGATCTTATGCGCCAGAGGGCTTCAGACATCAGCGATATCAAAGTCAGCCTTCTGAAGATCCTTTTGGGCATAGAGGATGTGGATATCAGCAAGGTTGCTCCGGGTACAGTCCTGGTTGCAAGAGATCTTACTCCTTCCATGACTTCACAGATCGTTAAAGAGAACGTTGCAGGTATCATAACTGAGGTTGGCGGCAAAACATCTCATTCCGCCATCCTTGCAAGAGCTCTTGAGATCCCTGCGGTACTCTCCGTTCCTGATGTAACAAGTCTTGTAAAAGACAAGGACACAGCCATTGTGGACGGAACAGAGGGTATTGTCTATATAAATCCCGAGGGCGACGTACTCTCACAGTACATAATAAAGCGCGAAGACTATATCAAAAAGCAGTCGGAGCTTAAGAGTTTTTTGGGTAAAGAGACTGTTACTGCAGACGGTGAAGGCGTAGAGCTGTTCTGCAATATCGGAACACCCAAGGATGCCAAAAAAGCTGTTGAATGTGACGGCGAAGGAATAGGCCTTTTCCGCTCCGAATTCCTCTTTATGGACAATAACCACCTTCCTACCGAGGAAGAGCAATTTGCCGCCTATAAAGAGGCTACAGAGACCATGAAAGGCAAGGCTGTCATCATCAGGACTCTGGACATCGGTGGCGACAAGGATATACCTTATCTGAACATGAAAAAGGAAGAAAACCCCTTCCTTGGCTACAGAGCCGTCAGATACTGCCTTGGCAACAAAGACAGCTACACCGTCCAGTTAAGGGCCATTATGAGGGCTTCCGCCTTCGGAAAAGTAAAGATAATGGTTCCCCTTGTAACCTGCGTTGATGAGATCCGTGCCGTTAAGGAAATGGTTGAAAGCATCAAAAAAGATCTTGATGCAGAGGGGATCGCCTATGACAAAAACATTGAAGTAGGCTGCATGATCGAGACTCCTTCCGCTTCACTTATCGCAGATCTTCTTGCTAAGGAATCGGATTTCTTCTCCATAGGAACCAACGACCTGACACAGTATACCATGAGTGTTGACAGGGGTAATTCCGATGTTGCTTACCTCTACTCCACTTTCCAGCCTGCGGTCTTAAGGTCCATCAAACACATCATTGAATGTGGCAGAAATGCAGGCATACCTGTTGGTATGTGCGGAGAGGCTGCTGCGGATCCTCTTATGATCCCTCTTCTCATCTCCTTTGGCCTTACGGAATTTAGTGTAAATCCCGTGCTGGTACTTACCGCCAGATGCATCATTTCAAAGTGGAGCAAAAAAGAAGCAGATGCCCTTGCAGACAGGGTTCTCGCCCTTTCAACAGAGGCTGAGATAGTGGCAGCTTTAAAGGAAGCTTCAAAAGAATAACCAAAAAAGCAACAAATAATTCATATTTTTTTCAAACTTTTGCTGTTGCATTTTACCTCCGAATCGGATATGATGATGCACGTTGAATCTTTAATTTGTTCTTTGTGCGTTATTTTATGGAGGTTTCAAATGGGCGAATACAAACAGGCCTTTGATAGGATAATGGATCAGTTATATAATCATCCTGAAGAAATGCGAGCAAGACTTCTTAAGAAGTACGAGACAAACGCATACGATCTGCTAAGGCCTCAGACAGCAATAGAAATGTTAAAGAGCATGAAATAAAAAACAGGTATCCAAACGGATACCTGTTTTTTTGTTCTGCTCCTGACAAAAAAATCCCGGGAACCGCTGGTTCCCGGGATTTTAAATTCATAACTATTTATTAAACAATACCCTGAGCCTTCATAGCCTCTGCAACCTTGAGGAAGCCTGCGATGTTGGCACCGGCAACGTAGTTGCCCTCCATGCCGTACTTTCTGGCAGCATCATCAATGTTGTGGTAGATATTAACCATGATCTGCTTGAGCTTTGCATCAACCTCTTCGAAGCTCCATGAAAGTCTCTCACTGTTCTGGCTCATCTCAAGAGCTGATGTTGCAACACCACCTGCATTTGCAGCCTTACCGCAAACGAAGAGAACCTTGTTAGCCTGGAGATACTCAGTTGCCTCGATGGATGTAGGCATGTTAGCACCTTCACATACTGCCTGAACGCCGTTAGCAACAAGCTGCTTTGCATCATCAAGAAGAAGCTCGTTCTGAGTAGCGCAAGGAAGAGCTACATCACACTTAACTGACCATACGCCCTTGCCTTCGTGGTACTCTGCTGACTTTCTTGCAGCAGCATACTCTGTAAGACGTGCTCTCTTAACTTCCTTAACCTCCTGAAGAAGTGCTACATCGATTCCCTCGGTATCATAGATCCAGCCTGTAGAATCAGAACATGTAACAACCTTTGCTCCGAGCTGCTGAGCCTTCTCGATAGCGTAGATAGCAACATTACCTGCACCTGATACAGCAACAGTCTTGCCCTTGATGTCAGAGCCGTTGCACTTTAAGAGCTCTTCTGTAAGATAAAGAAGTCCGTAGCCTGTAGCCTGTGTACGAGCCAAAGATCCGCCGTAGGTAAGTCCCTTTCCTGTAAGAACTCCCTCGTACTTATCTCTGATCCTCTTGTACTGTCCGTACATAAATCCGATCTCACGTCCGCCAACACCGATATCCCCGGCGGGAACGTCTGTATCTGCACCGATATGTCTGTAAAGCTCTGTCATAAAGCTCTGGCAGAATGCCATTACTTCTCTGTCAGACTTGCCCTTGGGATCGAAGTCTGAACCACCCTTACCGCCACCGATAGGAAGGCTTGTAAGTGAGTTCTTGAAGATCTGCTCAAAACCAAGGAACTTGATAATGCCAAGGTTTACTGAAGGATGGAAACGAAGTCCTCCCTTGTAAGGACCGATAGCTGAATTGAACTGAATTCTGAAACCGTTGTTAACCTGAACCTGTCCCTTGTCATCTACCCAGGGAACTCTGAAAAGGATCTGTCTCTCGGGAGTTACAAGTCTCTCCAAAAGAGCATCCTTACGATATTCTTCTTCATTAGCCTCGATAACAACTCTGAGTGACTCAAGCACCTCTTTTACTGCCTGATGAAACTCGGGCTGTGCGGGGTTCTTTTCTACAACATAGCTGTAGACTTCATCAACGTATGACATACTACTCCTTCCTGCACCTTTGGCACAACAAAACTTTTTATATATTTACTTGGGGATTAAACTTTGTATACAATGATACACTTTGGCGATTTAAAGCGCAACACTTTTTTGGTGTTTTTTTCATGAATCATCCGACTATATAATTGCCGTCTTCATCCATTTTAGGCTCATCATCGTCATCATCATCGTCGTCATCGTCCGATCCTCCCGAATCGTCAGAATCATGGGAATCGTCTTCGTCATCATCGTCTTTCTCATCATCCGAATCATCTTTGTCATCGGATTTATCCTTGGAATCATCCTTATCGCCTTCAGGCTTTGGCTTTTTTTCCGGTTTGGGATCAGGATCGGTATCTTTCTCATCTGTCTTCCACCTATAAAAGAAAGCGTGATTGCCTATCATTGTATACTCGCTTATTCCATAGTAATCTGCCCAGTATTTGGTCATAAAAAAAAGGTAATCTCCCACACGGGCTCCGTCCAAAACCTCTTTTGCAGCCCTTACGCAGGTTGAATTGGGACCATTTTCCACAATGAGTTCAACCTTGCCTGATCTGTAGGAAGCAAACTGCATATTCTGGGTAATAACACCAATGATACTGTTTGGAAATGCAGAGGATTTAACTCTGTTCATGATAACCGAGCCAACGCCCAGCTTACCTGTGTAGGACTCGCCGTCAGCCTCAGCCTGTATGGTAGCTGCAAGCCACAAAAGCTCCGTATCGTTTGCAGAATAGGAACCGGAAGTATCCTCTTTTGTAAGCGCCAGCCTTTCCGCCACCTGTTTAGCAAGTTCTGCAACAGCCGCAGCAGTCTGAGATTCCAGCTCCTTCATTTTCTTATCAAGATTAGCCAGCTGGGCATCAAAGTTTGCCAGCTTGTTTTTCTCTGAATTCAGCGAACTGTTTGTAGAAGAAAGCTGCCCTCTTACAGTATCCGTAAGGCTTGCAAGCTGGTCATGTTTATCATCAAGTTCTGCCTGATACCTGTCGAGTTCTGCCTCTTTTTCCTCCACCACGCTCTTTTTTTCCTGAATCTGCGCCTGAAGATCCTTAAGCTCAGAGATCTTCTTTCTGTCGTAGCTTATGATGGCATTAAGATATTCGTATTTTGTGAGAAATTCCTGGAATGTACCGGACTCCAAAAGAAGTCTTAAAAAGGAATTGGTACCACCGTTTTCATAGGTGGTCTTAAGACGTTTCTTCAGTAGCTCGTATCTGTCTTTTTCCTGCTGCTGAGCATCCTGAAGTTCATTATTAAGCTGTACTATTTCAGAGGAAACCTCAGCCATTGCCTCTTCAGCGTCCGAGATTTCCTCATTAAGAGTGTCAAGTTTACTGGAGTAGCCCCTGATGGTATTGGTCAGTGAACTGCTCTGATTTTGAAGATTATTTACGTTTTCCTGGGCCTCTTTTTTTTGACCCGTCAGGGCATCAATGGCATCCTTGGTCTCCTTGGTCTGTTTCTCCAGATTGGAAATGGTTTCCTTGGTCTGATCCTCTTTTTCTTTTAATTCCTGGATCGTATCTTCTACCTCATCAGCTCTGCTGGTAAAAGACATCTGACAAAAAGCAAGTGCTGCCACAAGAATCCCTATTAAAAACCTTTTTTTCATACTCTCCCCATGATCAATCTTTATTCATCCCCTGAGGGCTCTGCAGCCTGATCAACTACTGCATCTGTATCCGCAATTTCTGCTGTCGCAGGTTCTGTGTCTGCAGCTGCAGTCTCCGCAGCCTCCACTGCTGCAGGTACAGCACCACCCTCTCCGGCAGATTCAGATGCAAAGTCCTCCTCACCGGGGAATACAATATGATTGCTCTTTCTGATAAAGTCCATCATATTCATGATCTTTAACGACTCTGAATGAGGCATCTCGGGGCACTCAAGCCAGCCTTCATTTATAGCTCTCACACAAGCCTCAATTTCGTATTCATAGCCTGTTTTTTGCTTGGGTCTTCTGTAATAGGCTATCTTTCTGTACTCGCTGTCATAAACGCCTATTCCCTCAAAGTTATTAATATTTTCAACAACTATGTAGCCCTTGCTGCCGTAAATGATGCCCATACGGTCACTTATGGAAAGAGCCGTGGCATTTAAAACAGCCATCTTCCCGTCAGCATATCTGAGGGTTATACTGTCATGCATATCCATACCATGCTCATTAAAGGTACAGATTGATGCAATATCGGTCACGTCATTTCCAAAGACCATGGATGCAAAATTAAGCACATAAACGCCAAGATCAAGGAGTGCTCCTCCACCCAGCTCAGGTCTGTTTATTCTGTCTTTGTAGGCGATATTGTAGCCGAGATTGGCTGTGAGCATAGTGGGCTCGCCTATGACGTTGCTGGAGAGGATCTCCATGAGTTTGCTCCTCATAGGCATATATCTGGTCCACATTGCTTCCGTGAGGAGAAGATTTTGCTCCTCAGCATATTTAAAGATAGCACCGGCCTGCTTTTCATTCAGCATAAATGCCTTTTCGCAGATAACATGCTTGCCTGCGGAAAGAGCCAGCTTAACATTTTCATAATGTTCCGAATGGGGTGTGGCAACATATACAAGGCTGACCTTGGGATCGTTTACAAGCTCTTCATAAGAGCCGTAAGCCTTTTTGATGCCGTGTGCTGAAGCAAATCTGGTGGCACTCTCCATGGACCTTGATCCTACGGCATAGCAGGTAACTCCTCTTGTTTCCTTAAGAGTTTTTGCCATAACCTCTGCAATCTGACCGGTTCCCATGATTGCCACTTTCAATCGTCCAAACATAAGCTGCACCTCCACCCATTGGAATCTGTTTTATTGTCTTATGAATTCTGATTTGATATAACCTGTATTCTTATTATACTCTACTTTTGCCCATCCGTTGGAATATTGTTCTATTACCTTGACTGTGGAACCGGCATAGATAGTCATAAGAGCATCGGTTTCCGTACTCTGGCCTTTACGGAGCTTAACAGAATCTGTCAGGACCATATCACCGGTCTTTGCTGATGAATCAACCTTGCCTGACTCTTCGGTCTTGGAAGCATCTGACTTGTCCTTGTCCTTATCCTTGTCCTTGGAATCATCCCCTGCCGTATCGGTACCTGTGCCGGCGTCGCTATTTTCTTCCTCTTTGCCTGCATCATCTGCATCGGAATTGTCTACCGCAACGGTCTCCTCTGATACCACATCAAAGAACTCGGTCTTTACATAGGCAGTCTTACCCTTGTATTCAACCTTACTCCATCCGTTGGCAAGAGCCTCAAGCTCCTTGAACTCCTGGCCCTTTTCTGTTTTATCAAGAATATCCGCTGTTTCGGAATCTGAGTTTCGGATATTGATAACGTCCGTAGCCTTGATTACGCGGCGTGTAATGGTCTGCTGCTGGGGTTCTGTTGACTCCTCGGAAGAAGCATCATCTGCAGAAGAAGCTTCTGTTGAAGCCTCTGCTGTAGCAAGTGCCTCACCCACAGAAACCTGAAGGCCTGAGCGCATTCTGGTGAGAAGCTCTGCAAGCTTTTCATCGGAATTGACCATCTCGTTGTAGCTGGAAGCCACCTTGTTGTTAAGATCGATGACATCAGCCTGAACATTGACCTGTTTGAGATAATCAAGCTCACCCTGATCTGCAATGTCCACATCTATATAGAGGTTGCCCGAATCATCGGTGCAGATGTACATGGTCTCAAATCCGGGTACGTCTTTGTCGTAGTCGTAAAGCTTAACCTCATTGTATACGTAAGCAACGTAGCTGCCCTCTTTGGGGCCGGGCTTGGTATATACGGTGATGTTTTCAAACTTTTCGATATACTCGGAAGCAGCCACAGTCTTTAAAAGCTCTGTATCGTCAAGTCCCTTGTAGATCTCGGAAATCGTATCGGCATCGCCATTTGCCGCTGCGGTGTAATACTTTTCAATAAGGGCATTAACCTCAGGATAAGCGTTCTCCTCCATGGCATTTTCCGGTATCTCAAATGTAGCCGCCTCAGTAGCCTCCTCGCTGGTCTGAACCTCTGACACAGTCCTCTTGTTGGCTGAAACAGCAATGCTAACGGTAGCTATAACTGCAACCACCAGTATGGCAGGCATCAGATACTTCTTGTTATCTCCGAGTATAGCTAAAAAGCTTCTATTATTGTTTCTGAAAGAAACATTTTTTCTTCTTTTTCTATTCATTTTAAATCCTTAAAATCCTTTATAATACAATGCAACATTATGATTTTATCCGTTCAGAACGGTCACGTCAAGTTTCAGAGGGTCGTGAAAGAGTTGTACTCCCTCCGCGTGGTGTGCTATTATATTCAAGGTATGCACCCGTAGTCTAATGGATAGAACGGAGGCCTCCGACGCCTTTGATGCAGGTTCGATTCCTGTCGGGTGCATTTTTCATGCACAGATATTTATCTTGCCCGTATCGGCATGATATATGTAGAGATTGTCGCTTAGTATCTCCTCTTCACTTACAGTGGATCTGTTCACCTCACGTATCATCTTCTGTAAAAATCCAAAATCCCCGTCATCAGTTGCAGGAAGCGCTATAACTTCATGAATGGAAGATGGGATTATGAAGACGTCTTTATCATACTCTTTTGCAATTTCCTCAAGTACCCCGGGGTAAAGGATAACTCCCGCTCCCAGACACTTATCGCTGTTACTTAGGATGTAGATCATGTTCCCAAACTCTTCCCCCTCATCCGTTGTTACAAAGCTTGCGTTCTTTCTTACAAAATTGAGAAGCCCTTCTTTGCTTACAGGCATCACCCCCTGCGTATGTTCAAATACATTTTCCCAAAGCTCTTCTTTTGAGATCTCCCAGGTCTTTAAATGGTCACTACGAATAACGATATTCCCGCGGCCGATGGCGCTGCTGTCGATATTGCAAAGAGGAACCAGTGCAAGATCACAGAATCTCTTATAAGGAACGTCTCTTAATATATTCTTGTTTTTCTCGTAATTAACAAGCTTAAAACACAGTTTTTCCGATGCTCTGGCAAAATCCGTAAAGCTTTCGACATCAAAATCCACCGCCCCTTCGTTCATACGGTAAACAGAAAGGATGGTTCCCACAATGCCTGCAAGGCTCCTTCCGTCCTTATACTCCTGAAAATGCCCGTCAATATAAATATTAGGGGCAAGATTTATTCCCTCCCTTTTAATGGTAATGGCGTGGCGGATGGTTCCGTTATTCTTTTCCACCTCGTTATAGCTGGCTCTGCATCCATCTCCCAGAGCACTCATAATTTCTTCTGATAAAAGCTGTCCAAATTCTTTGATTTCCATATCCTTCTCCTAAATAAAAAAATGTAAAAAAAGACAATAAAGAAGCCTTTTGGGTTTCCTTATTGTCTTACTTTGGTCTCTATAAAAGATATGGTAATAAATGATCAGACTCTTGAAAGATACTCGCCTGTTCTGGTATCGATCTTGATAATGTCTCCCTCGTTTACGAAGAGAGGAACTGAAACTGTAGCACCTGTCTCAACAGTAGCGGGCTTGGTAGCGCCTGTAGCTGTATCACCCTTGAAGCCGGGCTCTGTCTCTGAGATAGCAAGTTCTACGAACATAGGAGGCTCAACTGCAAATACTGCTCCGTTGTATGAGCTAACCTTGCAAACTTCGTTCTCTTTAACGAACTTAAGAGAGTCGCCAACCTGCTCGGATGTAAGACCGATCTGCTCGTAGGTCTCTGAATCCATGAAGTTATAGATATCGCCATCCTGATAAAGATACTGCATATCCTTTTTATCAACTCTTGCTGCAGGGAACTTCTCAGTAGGACGGAAAGTTGTCTCTTTAACACCGCCGTTGATGATATCCTTGAGCTTGGTTCTTACGAAAGCAGCGCCTTTACCGGGCTTAACATGCTGAAATTCAATAATCTGACATACATTACCATCGATTTCGATAGTCATACCATTTCTGAAATCACTTGCAGAAATCATAAAATATCCTCCTAAAAAACATTACTCAAACAACTAATTCAGTTTAAACTATTGTCCTTTATTTTTCAACAGTTTTTTTAAGCTCTTCCATAGCTTCCAGATATCCCTCAAGGCCGTGACCGTAGATCTGTTTGTCACATGCAGGTGCGGTAACGGAAACCTTACGGAATTCCTCTCTTGAAGAGATATCCGAAATGTGGACCTCGATCTTTTTTATGCCCTCCAGGCTCTTAAGAGCATCATGGATGGCATAGCTGTAATGGGTGTACGCTCCGGGATTTATGACAATACCCTCGGTTCCGTCGGAGTAAGCCTCCTGCAATCTGTCGATTATGGAGCCCTCGTGATTGGACTGGTATATCTCAACCGCATCACCGCACTCATAGGCCCTGTCACGGATCATCCTGCAAAGGTACTCATAGTCCTCACTTCCGTAAATACTCTTTTCCCTTATGCCAAGGAAATTAAGATTTGGTCCGTTTATTACTAATATCTTCATTGTGTATCCTCTTTATTTCTTTTTAAATCCAGGTCACCCTGATATTTCTGTATCCGGCCCTCATACCGTCGGAAAGCCTTGGGATAATGGCTCCCCCCGTCAGTATATCGCCGTGCTCGCCGCCTTCGTCATCATACTGCAGCACCAAAAGATCGTCTATATAAAAAGCTATTTTTCCACCTTTTTTGTGGATCTTCATGCTGTACCACACATCCGAAGGCTCGGTGGGAAGCGGATCCGCAGCTCTTTCAAGCTCTGCTCCCATGGGGTATTTCATCAGCCTGCACAGATTAAAGGCTCTGTCCTTGTCAGTATCTCTTTTCAGAAAAGAGATTCCGTAGGCACTCTCACCTTCGGGAGTATCCTTCACACCAAAAAACATCTCAAAGGCGCCTCCCCCGGTCATGGGCATAAATTCCCATTCGATGAGTATATCCGAGGGAAAAGACATTCCTTTTCCGAAGAGTATCTCCGGTGCATCGGTCCCCTGCTCTGCGGCAGTCATATTTTCATAAATTGCTTTTGCCATGGTCAACTCCGCTTCTTAAAGCTTTGCGATATCCACAAGCTCAAGTCCTTCCTCGGTGCTCTCGTTTTCAAGACTTGTCACAAGAGCTCTTGCGGTATCAAGGGCGGTTATGACATTTACGCCTGTCTCGATGGAAGTTCTTCTGATAATGAATCCGTCTCTGCTCTTATCCCTGCCCTGAGTGGGAGTGTCAATAACAAGGTCGATCTTGTGACCAAGGATAAGGTCGATTACAGTAGGTGATTCCTGATTTATCTTGTTTACCCTTCTGGCTGTTACGCCGTTTTCGTTAAGGGTATCTGCTGTTGATCTTGTGGCATAGATAATGTATCCAAGCTGTTTGTATCTTCTTGCGATGTCTATGATCTCGCCCTTATCAGCATCTTTTACGGTGATGATCATCTGCTTGTACTTGGGAAGATTTACACCTGCCCCAAGGAAAGCCTTGTAAAGAGCTTCATTAAAGCTCTTGCTGATTCCAAGACATTCACCGGTACTCTTCATCTCAGGTCCGAGGCTGATCTCGGCTCCTCTGATCTTTTCGAATGAGAATACAGGCATCTTCACCGCAACATAACCTGCCTCAGGCTGAAGTCCCGGAGTATATCCAAGATCCTTTAACTTCTTGCCCAGCATAACCTCTGCTGCCAGATCCACAATGGGAATACCCGTAACCTTGCTGATATAAGGTACGGTTCTGGAGGATCTGGGGTTGGCCTCGATAATGTACACCTCATCTCCAACGGCGATGAACTGCACATTTATAAGTCCTATTACATGAAGAGCCTTGGCAAGGCGCCTTGTGTACTCGGCAATTGTCTCTTTTACCTTGGTAGAAAGAGACTGGGCAGGATATACAGAGATGGAATCTCCCGAGTGGATACCGGATCTCTCGATATGCTCCATGATACCGGGGATAACTATATCCTCGCCGTCGCATACGGCGTCAACCTCTGTCTCCACACCCTGAAGGTACTTATCTACAAGGATGGGATGATCCTGGGCATATCTGTTTATGATATTCATAAACTCTTCTATTTCCTCATCGGAAAGAGCTATCTGCATGCCCTGACCGCCAAGAACGTAGGAAGGACGAACAAGCACGGGGTATCCCAGGCGGTTAGCCACTTCTTTTGCTTCCTCGGCTGTATAAACCGTTGCACCCTGAGCACGCTTTATCTGTGTCTCTTCAAGGATGCGGTCAAAGATCTCTCTGTCCTCTGCGGCATCTACATTTTCAGCATCTGTTCCGTAGATCTTTACGCCCATCTTCATAAGATCCTGAGTGAGCTTGATGGCAGTCTGTCCGCCAAACTGTACCACTGCTCCGTCGGGCTTTTCAAGCTTTACGATATTCTCAACATCCTCGGGGGTAAGGGGCTCAAAGTAGAGCTTGTCCGCTATGTCAAAGTCCGTGCTGACAGTCTCGGGGTTGTTGTTGATGATAATGGTCTCAAAGCCGGCTCTTTTAAATGCCCAGGTGGCATGAACCGAACAGTAGTCAAATTCGATACCCTGGCCGATCCTGATGGGTCCGGAACCCAGAACGAGGATTTTCTTTTTATCTGTGGCAGCACTCTCTGCCGCCTCATCCTCAGAATCAGGTCCGTTGTATACAGAATAGTAATAGGGTGTCTGTGCGGCAAACTCGGCAGCACAGGTATCAACTATCTTAAATGTGGCATTTATGCCGTACTCGTTTCTGAGTTCTTTTAAAAGATCAGCCTTGAATCTTGTAAATCTGCTGATGACAGAATCAGGGAATTCAAGTCTCTTTGCTTCTAAAAGTGTATCAAAGCTTATGAGCTTTTTGGCTTCTGCAAGGTCTGCCCCCGCACCGGCGCTGTTCTTTTCACCGATCCTAAGGAGCTTAAGCTCCATTTTTACTAGGTTATGAAGCTTGTCGATAAACCAGAGATCTATCATGGTGATGTCATGGATTTCCTCATGGCTCATACCTCTTCTGAGGGCCTCTGCAATTACCCATATTCTCTGATCGTCTACGACCTTGAGTCTTGCAAGAAGCTCTTCATCATCAAGCTCGGAGAAGTCATAGCTTGTAAGGCAGTCCACATGCTGCTCCAGAGAGCGGATAGCCTTCATCATGGCTCCTTCGAAATTGGTGCAGATACTCATGACCTCACCGGTAGCCTTCATCTGGGTTGTGAGGGTTCTCTTAGCTGTGATGAATTTGTCAAAAGGAAGCCTTGGGAACTTGACTACGCAGTAATCAAGCGCAGGCTCAAAGCTTGCATAGGTCTTGCCTGTGATGGCGTTTTTGATCTCATCGAGAGTATATCCGAGAGCGATCTTGGCAGCAACCTTGGCAATTGGATATCCCGTAGCCTTGGAAGCAAGTGCAGAGGATCTGCTGACTCTGGGGTTAACCTCGATTACGCAGTACTCAAAGCTTGTGGGGTGAAGGGCAAACTGAACGTTACATCCACCTGTTATCTGCAGCTCGTCGATGATATTAAGAGCTGCGCTTCTGAGCATCTGATATTCCTTGTCAGAAAGTGTCTGAGAAGGAGCAACAACGATGAGTCACCTGTATGTACACCGACGGGATCGATATTCTCCATGTTACATACTGTGATGCAGTTTCCTGCTGAGTCACGCATTACCTCGTACTCAATCTCTTTCCATCCTGCAATGCATCTCTCTACGAGAACTTCGTTTGC
>JAILOW010000171.1 GCA_024690635.1 Butyrivibrio sp. | reverse complement strand
AAAGAACATTTATAACCTCAATAATTTTCCAATCGATCATACACAATGTTATTTTACTTGAAATAACTGCCTTTTGCCATAAAAAAAACATAAAAATAGGGCCGCCACTTCATCATTTATAGAAGCGACGGCCGAATGTTTTTCATTATTCTTTTGATTTGTCAGCCATAAGGCTCTGGATCAGAGAATCCATGGAATCAGCTCCATAGTTTTTGCCGTTGATATCAGCAAAGAAATTGATCTTGCCATTCTTGTCAAACTTAAGTCCGAAATTTGCAATTTCATCGGTTTCTTCTGTGTTTTCACCGATCTTCTCACTAAGCGACTTGATGGCATTCATGGCTTCATCGATCTGTCCCATAAGCTTGTCTTTTGCTTCTTTATCCTTGGGATCATCAGATGCAAGCAGTTTCATCTCATCTTCATTAAGAATGATGCTGTATTCAAGCTCTCCTCCGATCTTGGAAAGATCATCATCGGAGCCTGCAACGAACACATCGGCATTTTCATACTTCTTTTGAAGCAGATCAACTACTTTGCCATACATTTCAGCTTCAGGTGAAAGCTTGTAAATTGCACTGTCGCCAAATTTATTATCGGCGTTTTTAACATTTTTAGCTTTCTCTGCTCCGGAACCGGGCTTTTTAACGCCGGAGCTTTCGGTTTTGAAGCCGATTTTCTGCTCATTTCTAAGCAACTGGTTAATATTACCGCTTATTCCGCCAGCCATATGTTTTCCTCCTTGAATGATACCGCAAAATCCTTTCTGCGGGGAAATAAAAAAAAAGTTACACGTAAAGTCAAATTCGCATAAGATGCCTATATTTTGTTTTAGTATAACACCCACTATTTAATTAAGATATTAAATAACTATTAAATAAGGCCCAAAAGAAATAAACTTCCGTAAAGCGTTTAAGCACTTCGGAAGTTTATTTCACGTATTCATTATTTATTGTTTTCAAAAGCGTTTATATACTGAATGATAAAATCCACTGTTCCGTCAATACCAAGTATTCCGGAATTGATGCAAAGATCGTAGCTGTCCGCTCTTCCCCATTTTTTTGAAGAATAATAATTGTAATAGCTCTGTCTCTGCTTGTCCTTTTTATTCATCATCTCTCTTGCTTTATCGTCTGAAGAGATATCCGAGAACCTGCTTCTAAGATTTTTGATCTTAAAATCTTCATCCGCATGGACAAAAAGATTAAGAACATTCTCATAATCGCTTAATGCATAATCGGCGCACCTTCCGACTATAACGCAGGGGCCCTCGTCTGCGATCTTTTTGATAGTATCAAACTGTGCAAGAAAAACTTTGTGGCTGATGGGCATATCTACAAAGCTTGAAGAATTGTAGCCAAAAGAATATGTATCCATCACCAGATTGTATAAAAATGAGTTGGTAGGTCTTTCGTCGTGGTTTTGTATCATTTCTTCACAAAAGCCACTTTCCTTGGCTGCTCTTGAGAGCAGCTCCTTGTCATAGCATTTGATTCCAAAATGCTCAGCGACCTTCTCTCCGATTTCTCTTCCTCCGGAGCCGAATTGACGGCCTATGGTAATTATAGTATTCATAACTATCACCTGCCTTATTATGTAGTAGTAGATCCTATATATATTTTAAACTATTTGAGCACATCTATCAAATGAGAAAAATACTCCGGAAGTCCGGCATCTGTCTCAATATATTCACCTGAAACAGGATGCTTAAAACCAAGGATTTTGGCGTGAAGGCACTGCCCGTCAGTCTTAAACTTACTTTTTCTGCCGGGGGCATAAACCTCATCCCCCAAAAGTGGATGCCCGATATGAGCCATATGGACACGAATCTGGTGAGTTCTGCCGGTTTTAAGTCTGCATTCCACATAAGTAAATCCGTCCTGCTCAAATCGCTTTAAAACGCGATAATTGGTATATGCATCTTTTCCGCCCTGCTTTACAACGGCCATCTTCTTTCTGTCAGTTGCACTTCTTCCAATGGGCGCTTCCACAAAGCCCTCATCTTCTTTGATGATGCCGTAGCAAATTGCATGATAAATCCTGTTGATGGAATGTTCCTTAAGCTGCTGTGCGATTGACTTGTGGGAATTATCGTTTTTACAGATAATGACCGATCCCGTAGTATCCTTATCTATCCTGTGAACGATACCCGGGCGAAGAACACCGTTTATACCGGAAAGATTATCCCTGCAATGATGCATGACAGCATTTACAAGGGTTCCTGTATAATGACCTGCCGCCGGATGAACCACCATGCCCTTTGGCTTATTTACAACCAGTACGTCATCATCTTCATAAAGAATATCAAGAGGAATATCCTCCGGAACTATCTTGGGGATCTCAACAGGAGGAATCTCCATCTCAATGGAGTCGTTTTCCTTCACATTGTAGCTTGCCTTGACCTTTTTACCGTTGCAAAAGACCTTTCCGTCGTCGATCAGTTTTTTGATATAAGATCTTGAAAGAGAATCCAAAAGCTCGGAAATAAGCTTATCGATCCTCATGCCATCATATTCATCGGTAACAATAAAATCGAATCTGTCGCCTTCAAATTCGCTCATTTTATCTCCCTGAATTTCTTTTGCTGTCTAAAGCTAAGGAAACTGAAATCATTCTCCTTGTAATAAAAAAGGAAAAGTATCACAAACAAAAATGTTGAAACCGTAACATAAATATCCGCAACATTAAAGATCGGGAAATTTATAATAACAAAGTAAATGAAATCAACAACATAGTCCTGTCTGATCCTGTCGATCATATTTCCGGCAGCTCCGCTTGCCATCATAACAAGAAGAATATGCATGATATTGTACTTTTTATCATCAGGCATTCTGAAAAGAACATAAGCAATGATCAGCATTATAAGAACTGCCACCAGAATAAAGAATACTTTCTGATTCTGGAGCATACCAAAAGCAGCGCCGCTGTTCTTTAAAAAGTTAAGCTCCAAAACTCCGTCAATTATCTTAAATGCGGGTTTGTCCTGAAGATTCTTTACAGCAAGATGTTTGGTGAATTGATCCAGGACGATCAAAAGTATGATAAGCACTATATCCGATAAAAGGAATAATTTCTTTTTCTTAGAAAGCTTGGTATTCATAAATAACCTCAAAATCAATCATTATTTTCAATATAGATTATTTCATCAAGAGCAGCATTCATCTCATCTTCCGTAACAGTAGTATCGATAAATGCTTTTCCGATCTTTTTAAGAAGAATAAATCTGATCATGTCTTTATCACTCTTCTTATCGGACCTTGCATTTTCAATGACCTTTTTCTTATCAATATCCGTAACGGAGATTGGAAGGTTAAAAGGAACAAACATATCTCTGATTTCGTAATACTCTTCCATGGATATCAGCTGTTTTTTCCATGAAATAAAGGCTGCAGCTACGCAGCCAAGAGCTACGCATTCGCCATGAGAAAGAGTAAAGTTCTTGGTTTTTTCTATAGCATGACCAAGAGTATGTCCGAAGTTCAAAAGAGCTCTGTCCCCCTTTTCATGAGGGTCCTTTTCAACAACAGTTCTTTTGATGTCACAGCTTTTCTGAACCATCTCAAGAAGAGTCTCTTCTTCTCTGTCTCCGATCTCATACATATTCTCAATAAGCCATGTATAAAAATCCTGATCCTTTATAAGGCCGTGTTTCATGACCTCAGCAAATCCTGAGGCATACTGCCTTTCATCAAGAGTCTTTAATACGGAAACATTCATATAAACAAGCCTTGGCATATAGAAAGCGCCAACCATGTTCTTGTATCCATTAAAATCAACGCCTGTCTTGCCTCCAATGGAGCTGTCTGTCTGAGCAAGAAGCGTAGTGGGTATCTGGATAAAAGAGATTCCGCGAAGGTAGGTTGCTGCTGTAAAGCCGCACATATCTCCAACAACTCCTCCTCCAAGAGCCACCAAAAGATCATGTCTGTCGAAGTGGTTTTCGATAAGAACCTCATAGATCTTTTCGATCTCTTTTAGATTCTTGTTTTCTTCTCCGGCAGGAATAGCATAAATAAGTACTGTTGAAGCTATATCTTTAAGTTTTTCAGAAACTTCTTTTGAGTAGAGCTTTTCAACATTTGAATCGGTAACAATGCAGATCCTTCTTCCTTCAAAGCCAAGGGCCTTTACCTTTTCGGAAAGTCCTTCAAAATCCTTTTCAAATACTATCTCGTAGCAGGGCTTTTCTTCAAAATTAACGACCATGATATATTTTATCCTTTGTTCTGTAATATGATAAAAAGCTGTTGACAGGTCATTCGTCAACAGCTCTTAAATCTTTAATCAATCTGTTGTGGACCTTCTGAAATACCGCCTCCGAAGGTTCCGCTTAATATGTTCTGGAAATCACCTGAAATATCTACAGTAGCAGGGGTGATGATAAATATGTATCTTGAGATCTTCTGAAGATTACCTGAAATAGCAAATGTGGAACCTGAAGTAAAATCAATGATCCTCTGTGCTATATCTACATCAAGTCCTTCAAGATTAAGTACTACTGTGCGATTTGCAAGCAGTGTCTCTGTAATCTCCCTGGCATCCTCAACAGATGTGGGTTTAATTACACAAACCTCCATTCCTGCGGCTGAAAGAGCCTTTTTGGATCTGGAAGGTGCTGTTTTGGGACTTGTAATCTTCTTTACTTTATCATCAGACGCATCAATACTGGGATCGTCCTTACCGATAGGTGCTGCGTTATTGATGGATTCAACACTGGACTGGGTATCGTCTTCATCATAGTACCCATCGTCTTCCCCGTTAAGCTGAATAGCTCTTAAAAACTTATCCATTACGCTCATGTTGTTATACTCCTCACCTTTATTCCCAACAAAATCAACTATTATAATAACTTAATTTTACTATGTCTGTCAATCATTGAGGCTCATCCGAGCTAATATTATCAGCACTTGCATCGCCTGTACTTTCAGCACTTTCTTCCGAAGATCCCTCTGCAGAAGCTTGTATTTCTTCAGTATCCTCAGAGGATGCTTCATTATCATTGGAGACATCGGGTTCATCAGTTTTCTCTTCATCTGAAATGCTCATTCCGGCTGCTCCGGCAGCGCTCTTGGCGTTCTTATCAACTGTTTCGGCATCCAGAACTATGTAATCATATACATTAAGGCCATAGGTTGTATTGGACTTAACTATAGAGTACTCTTCATTCTGATAAAGGATCTTTACCTGCCTGAAGTCAGCATATCCTTTGTTGATATTGTAAACACCGATAAGATCATCCGTTTTTCCGAGAGTATATCTGTCATTGGAATCGGTTTTTATAAGCACGTCTCCTGATCGAAGTACATCCATATCTATGTAAAACTCGGTATTTGTCTCGTTGTAGATCTCAGCTGAGATAAATTCCGTTGTCTCATTGCCCTGTTCATCGTATTTTGTTTTTAATACTCCGGTGGAACCGTCATTGTTTTTAATGCAGTAATCCTTGGGAATAAGGAAAAATCTCTTTTCAACTATAGATGAATTGGGTATTTTCAGACCCTTTTCATCCTCAGTAATAAGCTCTACGTTGAGGAACCTGTCCCTGCAAAATGTGACCATGGAATTGGTAAAAGAAAAGCTGACAAAGGTTTTTCCTTCTTCATTGGTAAAGGTCTTTACTTTTCCCCAGGATTCATCCTGATTCTTGATGAATCTTACCTTAACATATTCAAGTTCTTCAAGTTCAGCTACTTTCTCAGGATCATCTTCTTCTATGATCACAGACCACTCTTCATTAGTGCAGAGCTTGTAAACAGGGTCTCCTGATTTAACCAACTGATTGTTGATAAGCTGCTTCTTTTCGTAGGTCTTTTCATCCAATATGGATGAATTCATCTTTTCAAGAGTAAGATCTTCGTATCCGTCAACAGAATAAACAACAATACCGGTATCCTGAGCATATTTATAGCCAATAGCCTGCAATGTACCGCTACTTGCATTAAGAGACTGAATATTGTTCAAAATACTGCTGTTTGAAAGCTTCTGAACAGTACCGTCAAGGCTTACCTTGAAATCATAAACAGTGTGAAAGTTGTGAGGATCAAAGCCGGATTCAAAGTTAACGATCTGAGACCTTAACTCGGTCATATCGTTATCAGTTAACGCTACCTGCTCAGATCCCTGGGATTTTAGATAGTCCAAAAGCTGCCCTGATTCATCTACGGTATAAACCAGATTGCCTACAGCTACTCTGCCGCCCTCTGCCGCAAAATAGTTTACATAGCCGGCGGTATCACTTTCAACAACCTTTTCAGTACGTACAGCAACAGCATTATAGATGTTGTTGGTAGAAAGAGATCCGTCCATAACCTGGTAACCAACAATATGATCACGCCTAAGATATGTAAGCACACTGATAATGATATAGATTGCCATTACAGCAAAGAATATCATACCAATGTTGATATTATTCAGATTCTTGGGATATTTAGTGACCTTTTGGCTATTCTTTTCTGCCATCAAAAACTCATTCCTTAAATTACTTTTTTCAGAATATAAGCCGCGGATAGCCGCGGCTTATAATTGATTTCATATTTATTTTTTATCAAAGTGAAATAACTACTTTTGACTTAACAGCTTCAGGAAGCTCTGACTCGTCCATTGACATGCTGAGCACAAACTCAATGCCGAACTTCTCGCCCAACTGCTCAAGCTTTTCAAGTGTGGGTGTGATATCCTTGCCCTCAAGGCAGGAGATATTCATGAAACTATCAAAGTACATTTGCTGGAGATCATGGTCCTGTGAAATAATGCCGCTTACAAATCCGATAAACTCATCAGGATTTGTGATCATGAAGTCTGGAACTACAATAAGTCTTATTTTGTTATTAAGCTCGTACATGTGCTTGGTGTTCTTGTCCAGGAAAACAACACTTCCCAGAACATTTTTAACTTCGTTGTTAACCTTGTCCAACAAGCATTTGGTCTTTCCTTTACCCTTTTTCCCAACAATTAACTGAACCATTGGCATACCCTCCTGCAAGTAGAAATATTTGATGAATTAATTATAAATTATTAGGCATTAAAAGACAACATCAATTCACTATTTCGTTTAGTAATTCTGACATGTCATTGTACAGTGTTCCGCTGTCTGTATCCCGCATGATTACTGCGATATAAGGATTTCCGGAAACGTCTCTCGCAAGCAGGATAAGGCAGTGACCGGCCGCCTGGGTGGTACCGGTTTTACCACCTATTACAGTGACTCCCGAAGGCTGCTGTCTGTCGCCGCGGATATAGCCGTTGGTACTTGCTATGGACACATCCTTGGACGTTCCGGTAGCATCAAGATAACTGGTACTGTACTCGTTCATGTTTATGATCTCACTGAATATGTCATACTGCATGGCTGCGTTGAATATCAGATACATATCATAAGCTGTAACGTAGTGCTCATCAGCAGTAAGTCCATGGGGGTTGGCAAAATGGGAATTGGTTGCACCGATCTTTTTTGCCTCTGAATTCATAAGCTCAACAAACTCATCTATTGAAGATGAAATATTGGAAGCTATGAGATTTGCCACATCATTGGCAGAATAGATCAAAAGGATCCTGAGAGCCTGATCAAGAGTCATGCGATCCCCTTCTTTCAGGTTGATCTTCTGCGCTCCGCTCTCATTAACATAAACGTCTGAACCTGCCACAAGCACCTGATCCAGACTTCCGTATTTAAGCGCAACATAGGCAGTCATAACCTTGGTAAGGCTGGCAGGTAATACCCTCTCGTTTACGTTTTTGGCATAGAGAGTCTCTTTTTTTGTCAGGTCAAAAAGACCGGCGCTGACAGTTTCTGAAATTCCAAGCTCAGCCTCGGTAATATCCGCGTCTGCAACGCAAAGATCAGATGCAAAAGTGGGATAAAAAAGAATGTCCCTGTCATCTTCAAGAGGCGCCTCTATCTCATATTTAGCAGAATAAGACAGCCCTGCGCATCCTGTAAGACTGATCAGGGATATTAAGATCAATAATATGGAAACATACCTGTTATTTATACATTTCACGCCACTCAAGGTCTCCTCTGTCAAGTGATTTAATGAGAAGTTCTGCCGATGCTAAATTTGTGGCGACAGGGATATTGTGCATATCGCAAAGAGTCATAACGTTATTCACATCAGGCTCATGTGATTTTACTGTAAGGGGATCTCTTAAAAAGATAACAAGGTCGATCTCATTATGCTCAATTGCGGCACCGATCTGCTGAGCACCGCCAAGGTGTCCTGCAAGATATTTGTGCACAGAAAGATTGGTAACCTCTTCAATAAGCCTTCCTGTGGTACCTGTTGCAAAGAGATCGTTTTTACTGAGAATCCCTCTATATGCTATGCAGAAGTTCTGCATGAGTTTCTTTTTTGCATCATGTGCTATAAGTGCGATATTCATTACCCTTATAACCTCCCCGAAAAGTATTTGTTACCCTGAAGTCTAACATTCAAAACAAATCCGATTCCTACATATGCGCTTATAAGAGACGTAAGTCCGTAGCTAACAAAAGGAAGCGGGATCCCGGTGTTTGGAACTACACCTGTTGCAACACCGATATTCATAAAGCCCTGAAAACCGATCCATGCGCCCACTCCGGCAGCAATTATCTCTCCGGCTTTGTTCCTTGCTCCAAGAGATATCATAAAGCATCTGACGGATATGACCAAAAGAAGAACCACAACAAGACAAGCTCCAACAAATCCAAACTCTTCTCCGATAACGGTAAAAATAAAGTCCGTCTGGGATTCTGAAATGAAACCGCCATTTAAAACAGAGCTGATCTCATTGGTATTGTAACCCTTGCCATATAGCTGGCCTGATCCTATAGCCATCATGGAATTCAGTGTCTGATATGCTTCTGCATTGGCATATTCCTCAGGATGAAGCCAGGCTAGTATACGACGCTGCTGGTAATCGTGAAGAATACTGCTGTCGCCCTGAATCGCACTGTAAATAATAAATAAAACAGCAGGAATCGAAACTCCGAGAACTGCTATAACTATTTTCCAGTTAATTCCCGCCACAAAAATGATAGCAGAAAAGATCACCATTATCATGATACATGTGGACAGATCGGGCTGTGAAGCAATCAGCGCCAAAGGCACGGATAAAAGTGCAAGACATATAATGATAAAGCCTAAAGACTTAACTTTATCCTTATATTTCATAATAAACTGAGCAAAAAATAAAATCAATAAAATTTTAGCCGTTTCTGAGGGCTGAAACCTTACTCCAAAGAGGTTTATCCATCTTTGGGCACCATTGGTGGAACTACCCAAAGGAGATATTACAAGCCCCAAAAGTCCGATGTTCAAAAGATACAGTATCCAGTTGAATTTTATGAAGAAGTTATAGTCCAAAAGTGACAGTCCGACCATCATAAACATGCCGAAAACAAGTCCGGCTATCTGCTTGTTTTTATATCCGGGATTGGCAGAACTGATGGCCATGATACCGATAATAGTCAGACCGACAACCATAAGGACCAGAGCAAAATCATAATTTGTAATTTTGTATTTCTTAAGAAATTTCATTTTTTACCTTAATCGGCGTTAGCGGCGCCGTCCTGAAGAGTCTGCGCAGTACCTGAAAGGATCTCGTCTTCATCTTTAAGTTCAAAGTAATAAGTAAGAGCTTCCTTTGTGATCTGAGCTGCATAACTTGATGTATAGCCATAAGCTATTCTGGTGGCAATGGCTATTTCAGGCTGCTCATAAGGCGCATAGCACACAAAAAGCGAATGGTTGGGTCTTGATTTGGACTCCTGCGCCGTTCCTGTTTTGCCGGCAACAGTCACACCAAGATTTGCATAATATGACTTATCCTGAATAACCTGTCTCATTCCGGTATGGATAGCATTCCAGTAAGACTGAGGCATATCAACAGTATTTCGCACCTTAGCGCTGTAATCCTGAAGGATATTACCGTTGGAATCAGTAGTCTTGTCAATAAGCGTAAGGTCATAGCAGGTTCCGCTGTTTGCCACTGTTGTAACATATCTTGCAAGTCCCACAGTTGTATAGGAATGTGAACCCTGACCAATGGCTGAACGGACCGCGTCCTGATCGGATATCTGAGGCTCGGATTCAGCGATCTCTATACCTGATTTTTCAGTAAGTCCGTACATATCAGCGTAGGTAGCAAGCTTTTGAAGACCGATATCTGGAGAATAGGTATTCCCCACAAGGCCAAGCCTGTAACCCACTTCATAGAAAAAGACGTTGCAGGAGTTTCTGATTCCTCCTGTTACGTTAAGTCCTCCGTGTCCTCTTGGATAGATCCAGCATTTGGGAGGAACGTCCAGCTTGTCAAACTGACCGCCGCAGTAGATAACAGAATCGGTATTTATAACGCCCTCCATAAGACCTGCTGTAGATGAAACCATCTTGAAGGTAGATCCGGGCGCTGTCTTTTGCTGAGTTGCATAGTTATAAAGAGGATTGGAGTTATCGCTTCTAAGCTTCGCATAATATTTGGCATCAACTCCGTTAGCCATTTTGTTATTGTCATAACCGGGATATGTGACAAGAGCCAGTACATCTCCGGAATTAACATCGGTAACAACCATGGAACCTGTGCAGGGGTCAAGAGCAAGCTGAGCCGGAGTGATCTCAAGATTGGAAATCCTGTTTACCATAAAGTTGTAAGCAGATTCTCCTCCTCTCTCCCAAAGGCTTCTCTCTTCTTCGTCCATAGTTATGGCATCCTGCTCAAGAAGGATATTACATACATTGGCACCTGATACATATCCGTCCAGCAAAAGATATTTATACAGCCTTTTTTGAAATTCTTTGTCCTCAGACAGTGAATTTTTAACGTACTTAACTATCTGCCTAAAAATTTCCTCGGAATCTGCGTACTGGTTTTCTATGCTGAGCTTGGAAACATCTATCCAGTTCATTGCTATGGTATATTTGAGATATTCGGCAAGTGAAATAGTCTCATCCGTAGTCCAGGCAATATACATGGGATCTTCTCTGTCCACAAGATCGGAATTAATAATGCCGTCAGAATACAGCATTGCAGCTATATGACTCATGTACCACTGATATTCCTTGGAAAGCTTGTCGTAGCTTGTATGCTTTTCATTCAGCTCTAGCTCAAGCTCTTCAAGAACACCTGCATTTTTGGAAACAAACTGCTCATATACAGCTTTTTCGTTTTCCTTTGCATCCTTTTCCTTGAAATGATCCACATCCACAACTTCATTGTCAAATATCGCGTAATAAACATCATATATGGGTATTACGATATTGCTGGAGCTGGAAGTTGCAGTATAGGTATATGTCTTAACATTTTGAATCTTTGAAACAAGAATTCCCGCAAGGGACTGCTCGATAATATTATAAAGAGCTTCTGTAAGATCCTTGTCGATAGTAAGATAAACATCATTACCTGCGACAGAATCCACGTAATTACTGGTCTCAATAACCTGACCTGTATTATCAACATAGACCGTCTCAGAGCCTTTGGTGCCCTGAAGAACGCTCTCCATGGACTGCTCAATACCGGATTTACCTACAGTATCATTAAGACCGTACTTGGAATCCGTAAGCTGCAGCGTTGCAAGCTCATCCTCGGAGATCTTTCCCGTATAACCAAGTAGCTGAGAAAAATACTTGGCATCAACATATTTTCTGGCGGTGCTTTCTTCAATGGAAACACCCTTTAGAATATCAGCGTTTTCCATAACATCGGCAACAGTCTGCTCGCATACGTCAGAAGCAACGGTTGTATCGATGTACTTCTGATAACTGTTCTGATTCATGTTGTATCTGACAGTCAGGATTTTAAGAGCTCTGTCACGGGTATATCCCTTTCCGGGAACAAAGCTGGAAGAATCCCCTTCTTTTTCAAGGGCGCCGATCTTAAAGGTCTTGCATAGATCCTCGACAACCTCTGCGGCTGTCTTTATCTTTTCCTCGTATTTAAGGTCATTTACCGAAGAATAACCGTAAACATCCGCAAGGAATCGCTGCAATTGATTATCCTCAACAGTAAATTCATAATTGCCGGAGTCTGAAATGATTATGTTAAAATCCTGATCCACGCTGTCACCGTTTCTCTCGATTATGGATATAAGATTATCCAAAACCTCGTTGATATCACTGTTCTTGGAAGATCCTGATTTAAACACATCCTCGATGGTAACGGAATTGGCAAGCTCATTATAGGCAAGGAGATTGCCGTTTCTGTCATAGATATTTCCTCTTGCAGCAGCAATGGTCTTTTCCTTTTTGATCCTTAGCTTAAATACATCAAGATAATATTCACCCTGTATAATCTGCAGCGAAAAAAACCTGTATATCATGATACAGGCAAGAACCGTAAGAACACCGGAAATGATCACCGCTCTTGAAGTTATGAACTTAATGACATATTCCTTGAAATTATTAAACAAACTTCTTTGCGCTCCTTTGTTCCCTTTCATCAATTCCGTTGTTTACGTACAGGATCAAAGGGTAATAAAAAATCGAAACCAGACAGGTATAAACCATCTCCGGAACGATGATATTCATCATGTAATATCCGATATCAAACTTGGTTCTGAAAAGAAACATAAGAACATAACATACAAATCCGAAAAGAAGATCCGAAAGAGCTATGACCACGATAGGTATTGCCATGTTCTGTGAGAAAAAGATCTCATGAAGCTTACCTACAACAAAACCAATGTACATGTAGATAAGGGCAAAAAATCCAATATATGAACCAAAGAAAATATCCACCAGAAGGCCACTGAAAAAGCCGATAAGAAGCCCTGTTCTGTCTCCTTTGATAAATGCTGAGGATGCTGTAATTATGATCATAAGATTAGGAACAACACCTCCAAAATCCATGGCCCTAAAGACAGTGGACTGAAGAACAAAGGACATGACAACAAATATGAAGTTTGCAAGTAATCTTCTAAAATTCATAACAGTTAATGATCCGTGTTCTTTTTTTGCTCCATGATAACCAAAACTACATTCATATGCTCAAAATCAACGGCAGGAGTAAGCCTTCCGGATTTAGTCAGATTGTTGGAATCATCATCAATTGTTGATATGTAACCGATGAGAATGCCGGGGAGATATTTATCACTGATATTCGAAGTAACTATCTTATCTCCTATGCTGACTTTGTCTGCTTCATCAACGAGCTTGGAAAAACCGATATAACCCTGCCTGTAAAGTTCAAGATCACCCGTAACAATAAGATTGTCGGAGGATGAAAGAACCATTCCGCTGACAGAAGCATTATCCGCAATTATAGACTGAACCTTGGCCCAGTCAGGTCCCACGTCAATGACCCTTCCCACAAGGCCGCCGCCTGCGATAACGTTCATGTCTATTTTGATTCCGTCATCCGAACCTTTATCAATAACAAAGGAGTGATACCAGTTACCGGCATCCTTAGCTATTATTCTGGCTCCTGTCTTTTTGTACTGTTGATACTTGGTATCAAGTTCATATAAAGACCTAAGTTCAGTCAGGTCATATTTATCCTGTTCAAGATTGGTGTTTTCAATGGTGAGTTCATCTATCTTGTTCTTTAGCTCCTCATTTTCCTGAAGGAGCTTTGTGATGGATGAAAGTCTGTCGCTTGTGTCCTTTAAAAACGTTCCAACAGTGGTAATCCCCTTTTGAATAGGTACAACAAAAACACCCGTAACAGAGTTAAGCGGCCCTGTAAACAGGCTTGTATTAAAGGTGATCACAATGGCACCCACACATACGATTGTTAAAATAAAGAGGAGATATTTACTTGGAAGTGTAAATTCTTCTCCTCTTTTTTTAATGATGGGACTCATTTATTTATCCTCTTCAATTCCATAAGCAAGGACTTTGTACTGATCTTCCTTGATGATCTTGGAAAGGCCCATGGCAACAGAACCGATAGGGTTTTCTGCAATATTTACATTAAGGCCCACACCGTTTGAAAGTCTCTGTGCCAGATGACAAACCTGTGAAGCTCCGCCTGTAAGATAAAGGCCATGCTTGAAGATATCTGCAGCAAGCTCCGGAGGAGTTTTCTCAAGAGTTGCTTTTATGTTATCAAGAATCTGATCAAAGTTTTCAAGAAGAGACTGATTTATAAGCTCTGTAGGTATCTTTCTTTCTACGGGAAGCCCTGTAACAATGTCTCTTCCGTAAACCACAGCATCTTTCCCTTCTCTTTCAAGCTCTTTCAAAGAAATCTTTACGTTTTCTGACGTTTTTTCACCGATAAGAAGACCATACTCCTTACGGATAACGTTTCTGATGGACTCATCAAACTTCTTGCCGCCAACCTTGATAAGCTTGCTGACAACAATACCTCTGAGAGAAAGGATTGAGATCTCTGTTGTATCGTAGCCTACATTTACAACAAGAACACCCTGTGAATTCATAACGTCAACGTTCATTCCGAGGCCGTCAGCAAGAGGCTTTTTAACCATCATGATCTTTTTCGCCTTGATACCGGCATCGTTGATAAGATCATGGAAAGCTCTTCTCTCAACTTCCGTAACATCCTTTGGTACAGCGATATAAACTTCGCAAGGCTTTACAGCGCCCTTCATCTGATCTGTCAAAAAGAGCTTTACAAGCATCTCCATATGTTCGATATCAGCGATAACGCCGCTGTTTAAAGGATAAGAGATCTTGATCTTGTCAGGAGCCTTCTCATACATTTCATATGCAGAATTGCCGTAAGCAAAGACATTAGTCTTATTCTCGATGGCGATCATGTTTTTTTCAACTGTAAGACCGTCATCATCTCTGTTGTAAATCTTGATGTTGCTGGTTCCAAGATCGATTCCGAATATATTAGCCAAAGCTTCCTCCTTAGTACCACATAAGTCCCTCCCGGGCAAAGCTGTAATAACTCTTATCGCCTATGATTATGTGGTCTTGTAATATGATCCCAAGCATATTGCCTGATTGTCTTATTTTATTGGTGATCTCCACATCGCTTTTTGATGGATGGGGATTCCCGCCCGGATGATTATGAAGCAAAATGATGGCAGCAGCTCCTGCTCTGACGGCATGCATAAAAACATCTCTTGGAGATACATATGCACTGCTGACGCATCCTATCGATAAAACAGATTCATCTATAAGCCTAAGCTGACTGTTAAGGCATAGAAGCAACGCTTTTTCCTGCTCTTCATGTCTTAATCTTTCCATGTAATATTCCGCAATGGCAGACGGCTCAGTGCAGTTTAAGGAAATCTCGGCTTTTTTTGCTGACATCCTTTTTGAAAGCTCAGCGATGC
>JAILOW010000156.1 GCA_024690635.1 Butyrivibrio sp. | reverse complement strand
AGTATTCAAGAAGAACACTGCTTCAAGAAAGATTTCTCGTCTTGCTCTTGCTGTTAACAAGATGGCTTAAGCTTACAGCATTTTTATTTCATAACAAAAACAAAACCTCATGTCCTCTCACCGACATGAGGTTTTTTATTGCATTTATCGATCCGGTAAAATGATCAGTCTTCTTTTCTGTCGTATCTGCGTGCCTTTTCCTTAAGTTCTTCCAGGCTGGCAGCGAACTTCTCGGAAACCATGGTAGGGTTACCCATAATAGTGTGGTTTCTGTACCAGGTTGCAAAATTCTTTATAGGTGAAGGCATTGTTCTGTCCAGCATGATCCTGTACCTGGTGTAGAGCTCTGCCACTTCATCCTTAACATTTGCCGCATAATCCGCAGGATTTAAGTTTATCTTCTCTCTTACTTTTCCAAATGACTTTTCAAGAGCATCACTGAGCACTCCGATGGTAGCTCCGATCCTGGTATTTCCAAACTCATCCATCTTATTTCCGATGCTGTCCATAACCTCCTCGCCCTTGAAGGCTATGATAACATCAAGCCTCTTTTGCATACGCATCATCTCGCTCTTTGCCTTGTCCATGTAAACAAGTACATCTCTCAGATCAAGAGCTGTTCTGAAGGCCATCATGAAATCAGCAGATACGTAAATAGTCAGTAACGTGGTGATGATGGTAAGAACATTGTAGGGAATGCGTGACATCATGTAATCAATGGGTACGTTGAAAACATGGGAGAAAACTACTGTAAGAACGCCCCAGAACAAAGAGGACTCCAAAGAGATCCTGCCCTGGAAGTTGAACTTTTTGTGGGAATAATCCCAGTAGCGCACATTGAAAAGCGTCTCCATAACGACAGCGGTAATATACTCAAGAGCTGTCGCTCCCATGCATCCTGCTATGTAAACAAGAAGCACATTGTCATAAAACGGGCTTGATGCAATGAGCATCATTACACCGCCGCATCCGTATAAAGGTAAAAAGGGGCCTCGCATAAAGCCCCTGTTCACCAATTTCTTTTCATGTATGGATACATATGCAGATTCAAAACACCAGCCAAAAAAGCTGAAGCAGTAGAATAAAAACAGCCACTGCAAAGGCAAATAATTAAACATATCTTTTCCCCGAAAACGGCTTACTGTTCAGGATTGGAAAAATCAATAACGGGATTGGCAGGTTCTGTGGTAGGCTCAACACTTGTTGCCACAAGAACAGGGCCCTCTCCCTTATACTCGGGAACGAACTGCTTTACAACCCTGGCGGTTACAGTTACCCAGTCTTTTTCCTTGAGTTCATCCACCTTGTCATACTCACAGGCAAAGCCCAAAAACTGCATATCCTGAGCGCAGCAGGTCATGGCCATTCTGCCGGGAACAAACCTGTTGTCAGGGAATTCCTCAGGCTTTAATACCATTCCCTTAAATCTGACGTTCTTGCCCTCATATCTGTCCACATGATCAAGGGCATCAAGATAGAACATTCCGTAGCCGTAGTTGTTAAGCTCGATAGGATCCGCATTAAGATCAAAAGGAAGATCCTCATCAAGGGTAACATCAACCTCTCCGTCCATATCTTCAAAGATGATGTCTGCCTTCTGATTGATGGCTTTTACATTTCTCTTGTAAGAAGCAAGATCCTCGATTCCATCGCATCTGTTAAAGAGGATCAGATCGGAATTCCTTATCTGCTCGGCAAGAAGAGATTTCATATTGCTGAAATACAGTTCAAAGCTGGAAGCATCGATTACAGTGATCTGCTGTTCAAGCTGCCACATAACGGGAAGTCTCATGTTTTTGAAGTTCCACATTCCGTTATATTCAACAAGGATCCTCTCGGGATTGTACTTGGCATCGAGAGCAACAAGAGCATCGGGATTAAAGTTCTCTTCATCCTCAATGTATTCAACTATGGTATTTGTGGACTCCAAAAGCTTGTCCTCATAGTCGTTTTCGCCCTCTTCGCATACGATCAAAAGGGTCTTTCCCTTGGTCCTGAAATAAGGCTGGGCTATGGTATAGCGGAAAAAGTCTGTTTTTCCCGCATCCAGAAATCCATTGATAATATATACAGGCTTCAAATTAGTTCTCCTTATCATATCTATGCCTATTTATCAAAGTCTGCGGAAGAGCTTTTCAAGGTTTTCTTCCTTGAGCTCTGCACCGATCACGCAGAACTTACCGGTAACATCAGCACTTCCTTTTCTGACTTCAGCTTCTCCGGGAACATAGTCGAACTCGATCCATGATCCGTCAGTGCTTGGAACAACACCCTTGGTTCTCAAAACAATACCGTAGGTCTCATCATCCTCAAGCTTTGCAAGCATTCCCTCGATCTCCTCTTTTGTATACTTAAGAGGTGTCTCCATGCCCCAGCTGATAAATACATCAGCAGCATCATGGTGATGATCGTGGTGATGATGTTCATGCTCGTCGTGATCGTGGTGATGATGCTCATGCTCGTCGTGCTCATGCTCATCGTGGTCGTGATGATGCTCATGCTCGTCGTGGTCGTGATGATGGTGCTCGTGCTCACATTCGTGATCATGGTCATCATCATCGTGATGATGGTGGTGGCAGCAACACTCCTCCTCCTCCTCATCATCATCGTGATGAGCACTGTAAACTACAGATCCATCCTCAGCAACAGTCTTGTGGCTTCCGTGATGATGATGGTGGTGATGGTGCTCATGCTCCTCTTCCATTACCATCTTTAAAAGCTCTGCCTCAAGGTCGTTGTTACCTTCAAAGGTATCAAGGATCTCTTTTCCGTCAAGCTCTGCCAAAGGAGTTGTGATGATGGTAGCCTTTTTATTGTGCTCGCGAATAAGCTCAACAGCTGTCTCGATCTTTTTCTGATCAGCCTTGTCTGTTCTGGTAAGAATGATGGTTCCGGCATTTTCGATCTGATTGATAAAGAACTCACCGAAGTTCTTGATATAAACCTTGGCCTTGGAAACATCAACAACGGTAACTGCGCTGTTAAGCTCCATATCAGGTGAAGTATCCGCAATATTCTGGATAGCTCTCATAACATCAGAAAGCTTGCCTACACCGGAGGGCTCGATAAGGATCCTCTCAGGTGCGTACTGATCCATAACCTGTTTAAGAGATGTCTCGAAATCACCAACAAGTGAGCAGCAGATGCAGCCTGAATTCATCTCCGTGATCTCTATTCCTGCCTCTTTCAGAAAGCCTCCGTCGATACCGATCTCACCGAACTCATTCTCGATAAGAACTACCTTGGTACCTGCAAGAGCTTCTTTCAAGAGCTTCTTTATAAGTGTTGTTTTACCGGCTCCGAGAAAGCCGGAAATAATATCTATTTTTGTCATTTTTGCTCCAATCTGCACAGTGTTTGTGCTATTACCACTACAACACATACATTTTAGCAAAGAGCAATTAAATGTCAAGAAATCGGAGTCTCTGAAGGTATCTCACCGCCTTGCGTATCATCAGTATTGGCGGTATCTAAGGAGTCTTCTGCCGCCGCTTCCGGCAAACCTTCTTCTACATTTCCGGAAGTTCCCATACCGGGCTCATCAGATGAACTTCCATCAGCAGATTCGCCCGTTAGATCACTCTCCGGAGCAGGCAGTGAACTTTCTCCGCCTTCCCCGGGGTTTTCGCCGCCTGTCACCATATCTTCATCATCACCGGGCTCTATGTAAGCTGTGGTTGTAAGAGGGTCACCTCCGGGAATAACAGGATCAATATCAAGATCCATATCTTTTCCGAGCTTATCAAATACTATCTTTGCAGATGAGGCCTGACCGTGAACATAGCCGCATACAGTCTTATATCCAAGGATTTCACCGTCGCCGTGGCCGCAGACAAGCTTTTTTTGAGTTTTTGTCTTTTGGATCTTGCCTCCCCTGCTGGTGACAACGCTCAGCTTATTGGTGATCTCTGTATGCGATGAGCTGTTACTTACAAATTCTTTTTTGCAGTAAGGGCAATAGTAGTGATTAAGGTACTTTCCGTCACTGTCTGTTCCCTCTGATCCGCCTTTTTCAACATCTTTTCCTGTTGTGTAGGTATAGGTTGTCACATTTTGGTAGCAGTCATCGCTGTGGTTATGGACAACCTCGCCGGTATAGCAGCCACCCTTCCTATCGGTCGAAACGTAGGTTTCATCGCACTCTTTACCTGTTCCGTCCTTATGATAATGATATTCATACCGAATATTCATACCTGCATCTTCAAGATCAATGACATATTCCGTCTTGATCTCTTTTACAGCATTCGAAAGTTCTTCAAAAGTGGCATCCTCATCTATTTCAATTCCTTTAGTGAGCAATGCGGATGCCAGCATTTTCTTTCCATTACTCACTCTCCAAAAAACCTTTTCTACCTTTTCGCCAAGAGAAGAAAGCTCGCTTCCAAGATAGCCCTTGAGATCTTCGCTGTTTTCGTCTACGCCAAGTCCAAGGTTTTCAAACATACTGTTGAGGTTCCTGTTGTACTGATCCAGGTTGTCGCTTACATTATCAATCTTGCCGCCCATACTGTTTTCGGTTTTAAGGAGCCGACCGTTAACGTCCGAAATATCGGTATCTATGGCATTAAGCCTGTTATCCAGAGAAGAAGACAGCCTGTTTAATTCATCCTTATATCCAACCATGCTGTCTGCGTTTATTTTATTGAGGTTACTCTCAACCTCCGAAAGCCTTGCGATAAGTTCCGAATAGCTCTTTTCAAGGCTCTCGCTCACGCCGTCATTATTGTTTGTTATGGTCTTCTTGAGCTCTGCGATAAGGTTTGTTGTATTGTTTTTTGTCTCCCCATATTCCTTTTCAATCCTTTCAAGCTCTTTAGTTATCTCGGACAAAGATCTCTCAACCGCCTTTGCAGTATCCGCATCCCCCTTATTTACTGATTCCTTAAGCTTGTCGATCTGATCTTTTGTGCTGTTTACAAGGTCTTTTAATGCGCTGAGATCGTTGTTTATAACCTTCACCTTTTCGGTGACATTCTCTGTGATCTTTTCAGAATCCTTTATGGTATCAGTCTTTTCTTTTTCCAGATTCTCATAATAGGATGCAAGAGAATCCTGATTTTCCGAGATCAAAGAATCGATCTCTGAAAGATAGCCCTGGAGTTCATCAAGTCTTTCACCTGTTGCCTTGGAATCCGCCAGCTGTGACTGCTGCAGCTCCTCTTTTGCCGTTGCCGTCACCACCGGAGTGCTAAGATAAATAAGTCCCCCGCAAAGAACCAGTGCAATGGCTACCGCAATGGCCACCACAAAGGTATCGTGGTGCTTCAGCTTTTTTAAAAGCATCTTCACCGAGTTGTTTTGTTTTGACATTTTTTCTTTTAAATTCATAACACCTTCCCTTCTCATGCCCATGAACAAAAAGACATCAAAAAAGGACAGACGTCTATCGTCATAAGCTGAAAAAATATAATAATAAAATATGGAATATCACAAGGAGAACTCCCGTGATGTTGCCAGCAGAATGCTGACAATGATTTATTATATCTGCCGGAGTTTAAAAATCAAGAGGCAATTTTTGTATCACAAGTATATAATAATAACTGGATTGCCTGCAGTGCCCCACGGTCTCTGGCTTTATAGGTTTGGATA
>JAILOW010000118.1 GCA_024690635.1 Butyrivibrio sp. | reverse complement strand
TCATATCCGATAACAAGATATGGTATAAGGAAAATGACAAACACCAAAAGCTCAGGTACAATTTCCAAAAGGCCTGTATGCTCAAGTATAAGCAGGATAACGAAAACCGCCAAAACACACAGTATTCTGTTTCTTATCTTTTTTTGTTTCTTAGTCATGACTATTTATCCAATCTCACAATCAGGTTCTACTTTTTTGCAGGCTTTAACAGCATCATCAAAAACTTTGTCAAAAACTGAATCTTCAGCCTCAAGCATAAATTTCTGAGTCATAAAATTTACTCTTGCGGAAATAACTCCGTCAACCTTCTTTACAGCCTCTTCCATTTTTGCAGCGCAGTTAGCGCAATCTACTTCACAACTAAATGTCTTTTTCATGATTTTCCCTTTCCGTTCCATAAGGAACCTTCACATTTTATTCTTCAACATGATCGATACCCTGTTTAATGATGGTCCTTACATGATCATCTGCAAGGAAGTAAAAGATCTGTTTACCCTCACGTCTGTTTCCCACAAGCTTGCTCTGCTTAAGGATTCTGAGCTGGTGCGATATTGCTGACTGAGTCATATTAAGAGACTCTGCAATGTCGTAAACGCAAAGCTCTGAATCAAAAAGTGCAGACAATATGCGGATCCTTGTGGAATCGCCAAAAACCTTAAAAAGCTCGGCAACATCGTATAAGGTGTCTTCATCCGGCATGTTTATATTATTAGCCATCTTCCATCCTTTCATTTAAACATTTTATCATATGTTTACTTGTTCATATGTTCAATATAAATCAACAGATTCTTCTTGTCAACATTAAATATTAAGAATAAATCTCATCAAGGAATTTTCCTATTTCAGAAAGGGATTCAAATACTGCAGTAGGCTTTACAGGAGATTTATCAATATCCGCAATACCACACTCTCCCGTAAGAACAAGAATACCGTTTGCACCGTTATTTACGCCGGTTGCAACATCAGTATAAAGACGATCGCCCACAAAGGTTATCTTCTCTTTTTCTTTTTTAGTTACTCTTTCTATCATATCCAGAGTTTCTTTGAAGGGCTTTCCAAGAAACCTTGGTTTTACGCCGGTTGACAGCTCAATTGCTGCACAAATAGCGCCGCAGTCAGGAATAAAGCCATCCTTTACAGGACAGTTGATGTCCATGTGAGTTGCAAGGAAAATAGCACCTTCTCTGATATAGTTGCAGGCATTTACAAGCTTTTCATAAGTAAGTGTCTTGTCAAAAGAAGCCAGGACTATGTCAGGTTTTTTATCTGTATCATTTGTAAGGATGATCCCTGCTTCAAGCATGCTCTCAGTAAGCGCAGGCGTTCCCAAAAGATATACTGATTTTCCCGGATATTCGGATCTCAAAAACTCGATTGTAACATCAGCGCTTGTCATAATGCGCTCTCTTGTAATATGGCAATTCATCTTTGCAAGCTTTTCAATATAAAGCTTTGGAGATGAAGATGCATTATTTGTAAAAAAGATATAGTCTTTACCTGCATTTACGACAGAGGAAAGAAATTCCAGAGAGCCCGGAATAATATCATTTTCAAGATAAAATGTACCGTCCATATCAAGGACGAAAAGCTCTGTTTTATTTAAAAGTTCGATTTTTGACTGATCCATAACCTGATTTCCTTACTGATAATTTAAATATTTCGATGCTTTCCGTACATAAGAACAACATCGTTTTCTCTTATGACCACAGATTCTCTGGGGATCATGTTCTTTCCGTTTCTTCGGATCATGAAGATGAAGCTCTGCCTTGAAATATCAAGATCCTTTATGGCTACACCGTTCCAGGAATGGCCGTGGTTTATTACGATCTCTTTTAATTCTATAGGCTGCATATCCTTGCTTTTTTCTGCACAGATCACAATGGTATCACCGCTTTGGAGAAGGGTCTCACCTCTTGGAATATCCGTAACACTTCCTCTTTGAACAGAAACAATGATCATATCCTTGGGAAGGCCAAGATCACGGATCTTTTTGCCGGTCCATCTGTCATTATCAGAAAGATTTACTCTGATAAAATGGATATTTTCCTCCTCTGCAAACTGTCCCATGGTCTTAAGTCTCTGATACTGCTCCACAAAACCGGCACTTATGATACCGGTAGGTATGGCAACCATTCCAACACCAAGAAAAGAAATAACTATGGCAAGAAGTCTGCCAAGAGGAGTAATGGGATAAATATCACCGTAGCCCACAGTAAGAAGTGTCGAAACAGACCACCAAATGCCTGAAAAAGCATTTTCAAAAACATCCGGCTGCGCGTCATGCTCAACACTGTACATGCAAAGACTTGCAGACAGCATAAGAATGATGATTATAAACACAGATGCAAAGAGCTGCTGTTTTTTGCTGGAAAGGACCTCGGTGATGACATTTAACTGATCATAATAGGAATTTATCCTAAAGAGCCTTAATATCCTTGCTACCCTGAACATCCTGAACACTGCGGTTCCTGCAGGAAAAAATATAGGCAGATAGTAAGGTAAAAAAGAAAGAAGATCTATAATACCCGTAATAGAAAAGACATATTTAAGCAGTGCCTTTGCACTTTTTTCATTGGGGTACAGTTCAGATGATGAATATGCTCTTAATACATAATCAACAGCAAAAAAGAATGTCGTAACTGCTTCAATAGCAAGAAGGAGCCCTAAATAGTGCTCCTTCATGTAATCAAAAGTTATTGCAAACGCAGAAAAAAGATTGGCAACAAGCATGATAATACTAAGAGCGTCATAAAACCTGTTAACCGGTTCATCAACAACGCCTGTGCTTACCATGTTAAAAACTTTAGCTTTCAGTTCATATGATCCTGTTGCCTTTTTGTTTTCTGTATTCATTATTTGTTATTTTCCTTGTTTTTGCGCTTTCCAAAGCTTTCCATAACAAGATCGCTTACGTCCTGGAGATAATCAAGGCTTCTCTTTTTATTATCTTTTTTGATGGCCTTCTTTTCCTTTTTTGAAACATTCATGGTATTTGTGTCTTCACCAATGTACCAGGCCTTGGTACTGCCTTCGCCTTTTATGCTGATCCTTCCCACATTCTCAAAGTTCTCGGCAGCAGTCTTTTTTCTTGGAGTTCTCTCCTGCCTTGGCTTTTTATCATAAGTCTTTTTATCGGAATTTCTTTTTTCCGAAGGCTTTCTGTCATAAGTCCTCTTTTCATCGGACTTTCTAACTCCAAGCTTATCATTGCCGTAGGGCTTTTTTCTAACTCTTCCTGTATCTTTGCCAAAATCTCTTCCGGCATTCTTAGAATTAGAGCTTCGAGAACCGTTTGAAGTTCTGCGTCCTCTGCTCTTATCTCTGATCTCGTTATACTTTTTATCTCTGTATCTGTCTCTTTTTGATCTGTCTTTATCAAAAAGTACAAGATCCTGAAGGTCGGCGCCCATCTTGAGTTTCATAAATCCTGCTGCAAGCTGCTCCGCAGTATACTCACCTTCATCGATCTTTTGCATAACAAATTCAAGGGTTGATGCAATATCATCATTTTCAATGATATCGATAACTTCAGCAAAAACCTTCTGTGACTTAACTCTTGTTATTTCCTTTGCAGAAGGAACTTTTCTTTCTTCGATCCTTGTATGGCAGACCTTCTCGATCTCGCGAAGCTTGTACATCTCTCTGCCGCCAACAAGTGTAAAGGATCTGCCGCTCTTGCCGGCTCTTCCGGTCCTTCCGATCCTGTGAACATAATATTCGATATCCTCGGGAATATCGAAATTAAACACAGCCTCAACGCCGCTCACATCAATACCTCTTGCGGCAACATCTGTAGCAATAAGAATATTTATGCGTCCGTTTCTGAAAAGATTCATTACGGTATCACGCTGATTCTGAGAAAGATCTCCGTGAAGACCGTCGCAAAGATATCCTTTTCCCTTAAGGCTCTCTGAAAGCTGATCCACCATTCTCTTTGTATTACAGAAAATAAGAGATCTGGCTGGATTGTAATAATCAAGAAGTCTTACAAGGACTTCTTCCTTCATCTTTTGAGGAACGCGGTAATAAGCCTGCTCAATGGCAGCTACAGTGATCTCCTTTGGAGTCATCTTGATATATTCCGCATTATTCTGATACTGCCTTGTGATCTGAAGTATAGGCTCAGGCATTGTAGCTGAGAAAAGAGCTGTCTGTCTCTCCTGCGGCATGCCTTTAAGAATAGTCTCAATATCATCCCTAAAGCCCATATCAAGCATCTCATCCGCCTCATCAAGGACAAGAACCTTGACATCCTTGAGCTTCATTGTATGCCTGCGCATATGGTCCATCACTCTTCCGGGAGTTCCCACAACGATCTGTACTCCGCCTGAAAGAGCTTTTATCTGTCTTGAAATGTCCTGACCTCCATAAACAGCCAGAACCCTGATCCCAAACATGTACTTTGCAAAATCTCTGATATCATCAGCAGCCTGCATGGCAAGTTCTCTTGTGGGACAAAGAACAACCGCCTGAAGATGCTTGTTTTCGGGATCTATCTTTTCGAGAAGAGGGATACCGAAAGCTGCTGTTTTACCGGTTCCTGTCTGTGCCTGGCCAATAATATCTTTTCCATCAAGCATTACAGGGATCGCAGCTTTTTGAATGGGTGACATATATTCAAAACCCATTTCCGTAACGGCTCTTATTATCCTTTCATCAAGGCCTGACTCATCGTACCTTACCTTTGAATCTTCCTTGTTTTTCTTCTCGATATCAATTAAATCTAAATCCTTCATTCTACTCCTTAAAACTATTTTTAAAACAAAAAACTATTACATATCTCCGCTCATTACATCCTTATTCTTTATGATGTAATCAATAAGAGAAATTATTGTAAGAGCAAGAGCAACACACATGATTATAAATGTAAGGGGCTGATACCACACAAACATATCATCCAGATGCGCGATCATAAGAATAACCATGATCATCTGGAAGGTTGTCTTGAACTTGCCCCAGTAGCTTGCAGCGATAACTCTGCCGTTGTCAGCCGCAATAAGTCTGAATCCGCTGATGATAAACTCTCTTGCAATGATGATGATTACAACTGCAGCAGGAATACGGTCAAGTTCAATAAGACCGATCATAGCGCTGCAAACAAGTAGTTTGTCAGCAAGAGGATCCATAAATTTGCCAAAATCTGTTATCAGATTATACTTTCTGGCGATCTTGCCATCTAAAAGATCTGTAAGGCTTGCAATGATAAACAAAGCAAGGGCGATCCATTTAAAAAGATCATTGGATGGATCAAACAAAAGGAAAAATACGAAGAACGGAATCAATACTACTCTGCAAACTGTAAGCTTATTCGGTAAATTCATCTCTCATCTCTCCTATCAGATCATATTCGTTGGAACCTGTTATCAAAACCTTCACGAAGTCTCCGGTCATCAGCTCTCTGTTTACATTTGTAACAAACAGATATCCGTCAATATCCGGAGCATCCTTGTAGGTTCTGGCCAAATAAGTAAAACTGTCATCATCGGTATCTGTTATTTTGCCTTCGATGACTGCATCAACAGTTCTGCCCACCATTTCAGAGGCAGCGTCAAATGCTATATCCTGCTGAAGTCTCATGAGTTTGTTTCTGCGTGTGTTTTTTACTCTTTCCGAAACCTGACCGTCCATTGTGGCTGCAGGAGTGTCCTCCTCCACCGAGTAGGTGAATACTCCAAGTCTGTCAAACTTAAGATCTCTCACAAGGTTCATGGTTTCATTATGATCGGCTGCAGTCTCGCCGGGAAATCCGCTGATAAGAGTAGTTCTAAGGCAAATATCAGGGATCTCCTCTCTGAGCTGATGCACCAGATCTCTTATTTCCTGATTGTTTGTTCTTCTTCCCATCTTTTTAAGAATAGTGTCTGAGCCTGACTGAATGGGAAGATCAAGGTAGTGACAGATCTTTGGCTCTGATTTGATGACATCAATAAGTTCCTGATCTATCTCCTCGGGATAACAGTACATTATCCTGATCCACTTAAAGCCGTCGATCCTGCAAAGCTCTTTTAAGAGCCTGGGCAACGTCTTTTTGCCGTAAAGATCCGTGCCGTAAAGAGTCGTCTCCTGGGCTACCAGTATAAGCTCGGTAATACCAATGGCTGCCATCTCTTTAGCATCCTTCAACAGATCTTCCATGGGAACGCTTCTGTAGGAGCCCCTTACCTTGGGAATGATGCAGTAAGTGCAATGTTTGTCGCAGCCTTCTGCAATCTTAAGGTACCCGAACTGTCCGCCTGTGGTATTAACACGTCTTATGCCGCCAAAAGGCTTTCTTTCAAGGCTTTCAAAGTAGTTCTTGTAGGATGAACCCTTTTTTCTTGAAAGAACCTCATCAAGAGACTTTACTATCATATCTATGGAGCTGATACCAAGTATTGCATCAACTTCAGGGATCTCTTTCTGGATCTCTTCTTTATATCTCTGGGCAAGGCACCCCGTAACGATAAGTGCAGACAGCTGACCGCTTTTTCTGCGCTCGGAAAGCTCCAGTATGGTATTTATACTTTCCTCTTTCGCATCATTTATAAAGCAGCAGGTGTTTACAACTGCTGCTTCGGCTTCTGACTCATCATCTGTAAATACATAGCCGTGCTCAGAGAGCATACCGAGCATCATCTCGGTATCTACTCTGTTTTTGTCACAGCCAAGTGAAACAAATAATATTTTCATATAATTACTCGTTTTCTGTAGTTTCCTCTACAGGAGCATCCTCCGCCTGCGCTGCCTTTGCAGAAGCAAGGAGAGCTTCCTTTTCCTCATCTGTAAGGATACGAAGCTGAGCCTGATTCATCTCGTCAACGGCAATTGAAAGGGGCTTCTGCTTGTCCTTTACACGAACCATGGGCTCATCGCCGGCAATGATCTGTCTTGCTCTCTTTGCAGTAGCCATAACTACTGAGTATCTGGAATTGATAACGGGCTGCTCGCCTTCCTCAACTCCCTGGTTTACTACTTTCATAAGATCAACATAAGAAGGATGTATCATTTTATTCCTTTCCTGCGGTTTCTCCGCATATAAAACTGCTTAAATATTATAACTCATTAAGCTGATTTCTGATAGTATCTATAAAATCCTGACTTCTTGAGGGAGAAAGATGAGCTGCCTCGATGATGCCGTGTACTCTCTTTACACATTCCTCAATATCATCATTTATAACGATGTAATCATAATTCTCGATGCCAAGAGCTTCTTCCTTGGCTCTTGCAAGTCTTTGTGCTATGACTTCATCAGTCTCCGTTCCTCTGCCGCGAAGTCTCTTTTCAAGCTCCGCTACTGAAGGCGGCATTACAAATAACAAAACCGCGTCCGGATACTGCTTTTTGATCTGAAGCGCACCCTGAATCTCTATTTCCAGAATAACGTCTATTCCCTGAGAAAGCTTTTCCTCAACGAACTTTCTGGGAGTTCCGTAGTAATGATTTACATAACCGGCATGCTCGATAAGTCCGTCTTCCCAGATAAGTTTTTCAAACTCTTCGTTTGAAACAAAAAAGTATTCTCTGCCGTCAACTTCTCCGGGTCTGGGATCCCTTGTTGTGGCTGATATTGAAAGAGCATACGTATCATAATTTTTAATCAGCTCTTTCATAAGAGTTCCCTTGCCTGCTCCGGAAAAACCGGAAACGACAATAATAATGCCTTTGCGACTCATGTGAAACCTCTTTATTCTATATTTTGAATCTGCTCTCTGACCTTTTCTATATCAGTCTTAAGAGCAATTCCCCTGTCAGAAATTTTGAGATCGGTAGACTTGGAAAGAATGGTATTGGCTTCTCTGTTCATTTCCTGTGCAAGGAAATCAAGCTTTCTGCCTATTCCGTCCTTATCATCACCTGTTTTAAGAGTCTCTTTTGTGGCAAGGATATGACTTCTGAGCCTTGTAAGCTCCTCATCAACACAAACCTTATCCGCATAAAGAGTAACTTCCATTGCAAGTCTGCTCTCATCAACCTGCTTGTCCTCAAGCAGATCCTGTATTTTTTCACGGAGCTTTGCCTTGTATTCACTGATGATCTCTGGTGATCTCTCAGTGATAAACTCAACGTTTTCATACATGGCATCAAGCTTTGAGCATAGATCGATGCAAAGAAAATCGCCTTCCTTTGCCCTTGAATCAAGGAACTGTTTTCCGGCTTCATTGATAGCCTTCTTTATGCCGCTCCAGACTTCCTCTTCATCAAGCTCTTCCTCTTCCATGGTGAAAACCTCAGGAAATCTTGATAAAACAGAGATCCTTACATCATTATCAAGGCCAAAATCATCAGCCATCTCTTTCAGATAGGAAAAGTATTCCTGAGCTATAGCCTTGTTATATTTTACCCTTGATTCAGACTCCGAAAAATCCTCATAACTGATAAAAACGTCAACTTTGCCACGCTTCATATAGCTTTTTAATTCGCTTCTGATAGCGGATTCAAATGCATTGAATTTTTTTGGCATTTTGATGTTGATATCAAGATAACGATTGTTAACAGACTTAAGTTCAACAATATACTTGCGTTGTCCTTCTGTGACTTCACTTCTGCCGAAACCAGTCATACTGCAGACCATAAGAAAGATTCCCCCTTATTTTGGGCTTATTTTTACACAAGTCATTATAATATAATGCAAAATCAAGGTCAATGTCAACGAAAACTTAGTAACGATGTTAATTATTTGCTATTGTAACCGCTTTCATAATTTGTTATAAATTTATATGTAGGTTTATATCTTATAATTGTTTTGTAAGCGGTTACAATTCAGGAGGTCAGAAATGGATTCATTAAACTACAGTGTATTGGAAAAAACAGGTTATGCGGGTTACATATGTAAGGAAGCTCCTATAAGGGTCCTTCAGTTCGGAGAAGGCAACTTCCTTAGAGCATTCGTTGATTATTTCTTTGATATCAGCAATGAAAAAGCCGGCTTTAACGGAAAGGTTGCTCTTGTACAGCCTATTTCCCAGGGCCTTACAGATATGATAAACAAGCAGGAAGGTCTCTATACCCTCTATCTTCGCGGAAGTGAAAACGGACAAAAGGTAGACCGGAAAAGAGTCATCTCATCCTGCGCTTTTTGTCTTAATCCTTATGAAAAAGATGGACTTAACAAGATAATGGATATCGCAAAAAGCGATGATCTTGATATTATCGTTTCAAATACAACAGAAGCAGGTATTGCTTATGACTCTTCATGCAATTTTGATGATCGTCCCGCAAACAGCTTCCCCGGTAAGCTCACACAGGTTTTATACGAAAGATTCAAAGCCGGTAAAAAAGGTGTTGTTATTCTTTCCTGCGAGCTTATCGACAATAACGGAAAAGAGCTTTTAAAATGCGTCAATCAGTACATCGATCAGTGGAAGCTTTCAGATGATTTCAAAAACTGGATAAACAATGAGAACATCTTCTGTTCCACCCTTGTTGACAGGATCGTTCCCGGAAGGATCAAAGATGCAAAAGAAGTTGAAAAACTTGAAGAAGAAAACGGCTATCACGATGATCTTATGGATGTAGGCGAAATCTTTGGTGTATGGATCATTGAAGGTCCAAAGGAACTTGAAGATCGTCTTCCTTTCAAAAAAGCCGGTGTCAATGTCCACGTAGTTCCAGATGTAATGCCCTACAAGCACCGCAAGGTACGCATACTTAACGGCGCTCATACAGGCTTTGTGCTTGGTGCATATCTTTCAGGTCGGGATATCGTTCGTGATTGCATGCACAACGAGACTATTTCAGGCTTCATGAACAAGATGTTAAATGAAGAAGTCATTCCCACTCTTGTTGACCACCTTGATGAAAGCGATCTTAATAACTTTGCCGCTGCAGTAAAGGACCGTTTCAACAATCCTTTTGTAAACCATGAACTGATGTCGATTTCCCTTAATTCCACCAGCAAATGGAAAGCAAGAAACATGCCTTCTTTCCTTCAGTACATTGAAAAAAACGGTACTCTTCCCGTTTGTCTTACCATGTCTCTTGCTGCATATATAGCTTTTTACTCAAATGATATTCAGGAGCTTACCGATGCAGGACTTATCTGCAAAAGACCAAAGGGTAACACCTATACTGTAAGTGATGACAGATGGGCACTTGAATTTTTCTATGATCACAGAGAAGATTCCGCGGAGGATATTGTAAAGGCAGTCCTTTCAAACAAGAAGATGTGGGACCGCGATCTTACCGAAATCTCAGGACTCTATGATACAGTCGTAAAAGATCTGAAGATGATACGAACAGAAGGGGCTGAGGCGGCATACAAGAGCTGTCTGTGAAGCCGAAACGGACCCGGGGGACGGGGTTAATGGGTCAAAATCCATTACCCGTCCCTTTTTTATGGAATGAAACATGGGAAAATGATATTATAGACTTTGCAATTCATAAAAAGGAAAGAATCACTATGGCATTTGACGGAATCACAGTAGCAAACTTAACAAGAGATTTTGGCGACTTTTTAACCGGAGGCAGGATCTACAAGATTGCCCAGACAGAAAGCGACGAGCTTCTTATAACCGTAAAGCTCTCCTATGAAAACATAGACAGACTTGGCATAAAGCAGGTAAGGCTTGTAATGAGCGCCGATGCTTCTCTTCCCCTTGTTTATCTTACTGATGACAATAAGCCCTCTCCCATGACTGCGCCAAATTTCTGTATGCTCCTTAGAAAGCATATCCAGAACGGACGCATCATTTCAGTTACGCAGCCGGGAGGTCTTGAGAGGATCATAAGATTTGAGGTGGAACACCTTGATGAAATGGGTGATCTCAGACACAAAGTTCTTCTTATCGAGCTTATGGGCAAGTATTCCAATATCATTTTTACCGATGAAGACAACGTTATCATTGACAGCATCAAACATATCAACGCTTCTGTAAGCTCTGTAAGAGAGGTTCTTCCCGGAAAGACCTACTTTATCCCCACTCAGGAAAAGCTCAATCCTCTTGAAACAACAGCTGATGAATTCTCTTCCTGCGTTCTTTCCAAGGGAATGCCTGTATTTAAGGCGATCTATTCAAGCTACACAGGTCTTTCACCCATAATAGCTCAGGAAATATGCCACAGAGCAGGTATTGACGCTGATATGTCAGCCATAAGCCTTGATACTTCATCCAGCATATCTCTTTACAAGATTTTTGATTCCCTCATGGAGGATATCAAAAACGGTAATTTCCATCCTTCAATCGTTTATGAAAACGACGCTCCAAAGGAATACGCTTCAATTCCTTTATCTCTTTATTACGATACCGAAGGCTATTTTGCAAAAGAATACGAAAACATCTCTCTTCTTTTAAACGACTATTATGCAGAAAAGAACATATACACCAGAATAAGACAAAAGTCCGTAGACCTTCGAAAGATCGTATCGACAATACTTGAGCGAAACATAAGAAAATATGACCTTCAGACCAGACAGCTTAGAGACTGCGACAAAATGGACAAATACCGTACCTACGGCGAGCTGTTAAATGCTTTTGGCTACAGCGCAAAGGAAGGCGACAAAGAGATCACTGTCAATGATTACAACACCGGAAAAGATCTGACTATTCCTCTTGACCCTACTCTTTCCGCCACTCAAAACGCAAAAAAGTATTTTGACAGATATACGAAATTAAAAAGGACCAAGGATGCTCTTGAGGAGCAGATGAAGGAAGTCAAAGAAACGATCGATCACCTCGAATCAGTGACCAATGCTTTGGATATCGCCAAAGAAGAGTCGGATCTTTCTCAGATAAAAGATGAACTTGTTGCAGGTGGTTATATCAAAGCCTCCGCTTCAAATAAAAAAGGAGGCAAAAACGCATCCAAAAGCAAGCCTCTTCACTATGTATCCAGCGATGGCTTTGACATCTTTGTAGGAAAAAACAATCTTCAAAACGATGAACTGACCTTTAAGACTGCAAACGGAGGCGACTGGTGGTTCCACGCAAAAAAGATCCCCGGCTCCCACGTTGTTTTATTGACAGGCGGAAAAGAAGTTCCTGACAGAGCCTTTGAAGAAGCCGCTGCTCTAGCTGCATTTTATTCCAAGGGAAAGAATCAGGAAAAGGTTGAAATAGATTATCTGCAAAGAAGGGATGTAAAAAAGCCAAATGGCTCAAAGCCCGGATTTGTTGTATACTATACCAATTATTCCATGGCTATTTCACCTGACATTTCATCTTTAAAACAAATTAATGAATAATAAAAAATCCGTATTCTTATCAATTACAGAATACGGATTTTTTTTAGTATTGAAACTATGCTGCTTCCCTTGGGGAAACGTCTTATATCGTCTTCATTTGCTCCACCGGACTTAATAAGCACAAGGAAATAAACAAACACCGAAACAAATACTGCTATAACGGTGGCTATCAGATTAGGGAAATACTCTCCTCCAATTATCTTCTTTATGAGAAAATCAAAAAGCCCGTAAACTCCAAATGCTCCTGCTCCCATAACCGAAGAAGCAAAAACAGGTATCAGATAAGTCTTTTTAAAATCATTTCTGATGGGAATGTGCCTTTTCATAACAAAATTATTTAACAGGCACATCAGGAATGAGTAAATGATGGTTACGATACAAAGTGCAATATCTCCAAGATCAGTATATATCAGGAGTACCGCCAGAACGCCTGTCTGCAAAACAAGGGAAATAAGTGCATTAAATACAGGTGCATTAACCTTGCCGATTCCCTGAAGTACAGCATTGGTAACAGTTGATAAAGAGTAAAATACCACAGTGATCGCCAGTATCCTAAGAAGAAGCGCCGCTTCATCAAGAGATGCCCTCTGAGGAAACAGAATCATCATTACAGGTCTTGCCAGAGCAAAGAGTCCTGCTCCGCAGGGAATAGATATCATGAGTATCACTCTTGTAACCCTTGAAACTATATCACCGGCTTCCTTTTTTTCGCCCCTTGATAAAGCAGTAGAAACCTCGGGGATCATGGCTGTAGCCGCAGCGCTTGCAAGAGCAATCGGAAGGTTTGTAATAACCATGGATTTTCTGTTAAAAATACCATACTGATAGGCAACAATGCTCTCATCCACATTTTTAACATGCATGAGTATCCTTGAAAAAAGCGTGTAGTTCAAAGACGTTGAAAGATTATAGATAAATGTGCTTAAGATAAAAGGCGTAACTATGAAAAAGATAAGCTTAAAAGCATCACCGTTTGAAATATCCTCATGGGTATCCCTCTCAAGCTTTAGAGCTATGGTCTTTCTGTTATAGCTGTAAACAAAGTACATAAAAATAAGTGCTATGATAACTCCGGAGCCGGTACCAAGGGCGCTACCTATGGCTCCGTAGACAGCTCTTTTGCTTGGATCTGCCTCTCCTGCAACTTTTGTAAGAATAAGAGCTCCACCGATGCTGACAATGGCGTTAAAGATCTGTTCCAAAAGCTGTGATATGGAAGTCGGTACCATGGTTCTGTGGGCCTGAAAATATCCGCGAAGAACACCAAGAAAACCAAAAAGAAAAATTGTTGGAGCAAAGAACCTGAGTACCAGTGCAGACCTGCCTGCAACCAAAATGTCAGCACCAAAGAAAAGCAGCAGACTTCCCATTCCACCAACGATGGCAACATAAATAAGCGCACACTTAAAGATCCTGTGCGCATTTCTGTATTCTCTTACAGCAAGTTTTCCTGAAATGATCTTGGACATAGCAGATGGAATGCTATATGAAGATAACAAAAGAATAATGGTATAGATTGCGTAAGCCGCACCATAATAGCCATTACCTTCATCTCCGATAATGGCTGCAAGTGGGCTTCCGTAAAGCAGGCCGATAACCCTGGATATTAACCCCGCAATAGCCAGGATACCGGCCTGAACAAATAGACCTTTTTTTGAATTGTTTTCGGAAGAACTGTCACTCATACAAATTATTATGGCTTAAGCCAATCGTACATCTCCTGATATTTTTCGGCAGAAACCTTCCATGAGAAATCAACCGCCATAGCCCTGTCGATCATCTTGTTCCACTCACGCTTCTGATCGTAATATACATGCTCTGCCTCTCTGATGGTAGCAAGCATCTCGTGAGCGTTGTAATTAAGGAATCCGAAACCGGTTCCTGTGCTTTCAAATTTGTTATATGGCTCGACGGTATCGATAAGACCGCCTGTCTGCCTTACGATGGGAATAGTTCCGTAGCGAAGACTCATAAGCTGTGAAAGTCCGCAGGGCTCAAAGAGCGAAGGCATAAGGAACACATCGGATGCAGCATAGATCTTGTGAGACATAGGCTCTGAATAATAGATATTGGCAGATACCTTGTCATTATATTTCCAGTCAAAGTGCCTGAACATATTCTCATACTGCTCTGTACCGGTTCCCAGAACAACCACCTGAACAGCGTCCTGACAAAGCTCATCAAGAACATAAGCAATAAGATCAAAGCCCTTCTGATCGGTAAGTCTTGATACAATACCGATCATCATACACTTATCATCCTGCTTAAGACCAAGCTCCTTCTGAAGCTCTCTCTTATTCTTGATCTTTTCCTTACGGAAGTTGATGGCATTGTACTTGTAAGGAATAAAAGGATC
>JAILOW010000097.1 GCA_024690635.1 Butyrivibrio sp. | reverse complement strand
AAAGAGTTCCCTTCATGCGACGTGGAGCTTCAGTTCGGCGGACAGCCTATATATTATTATATTGTTTCTGCGGAATGATCATGATCTATCAAAGCCGGACTATAATGTCCGGCTTTTTTGTTATAATAGATTAAGACAATTCGGGGGATGAAATGGGAGAAGAATATCTTTTTGAAAGTATAACAAATCTTAAAGGGATAGGTGATAAGACCGCAAAGCTATTTGAAAAATGCGGTGTTTTTAATGTGGGAGATCTTATTGGCTATTATCCAAGAGCCTATGAGCTTTTTAATGAGCCGGTAAGAGCATGTGATCTTAAGGAAAACGCAGTATGCGCTTCAACGCTCACAATTATCGGAAACATAGGTAGAAGACATGTACGAAATCTATCCATAGTTGCTTTTGATGCTGCTGATGAAACAGGCAGAATAAAAGTAACTTTCTTTAATGCGCCATATCTGGCAAATTCCTTAAAAAGCGGAAACAAATATGTATTCAGAGGAATGGTCCGAAGGAAAGGAAGCTTTTATTCCATGGATCATCCCAAGATGTATAAAATTGAGGAATATGCTTCGCTTTGCGGTAAGATGCAGCCAAGATACCCGCTTGTAAAAGGCCTTTCCAATAACACAGTTATGAAAGCCGTTGAAAAAGCCTTTTTAAGCGCAGGTTCATTTGAGGAGTTTTTGCCTGAAGAAGTTATAAAAATCAATGATTTTTTGGATTATTCAAGCGCAGTAAGGGATATACATTTTCCGAAAAATCCCGAAGGCCTTGAAAACGCAAGAAGAAGGCTTGCCTATAATGAATTCTTTTTGTTTTCCCTTAGATTAAAGCGCCTTAAGATGATGCAAAAGGAGCTTTTATCAACCAATAAAATGATAGAGGTAGCTGATGTAAAAAGGCTTATTGAAGCTCTTCCTTATAAACTGACAGGCGCTCAGACGAAAGCTTTGAATGATGTAATATCTGATCTTACAGGTGACTACGTTATGAACAGGCTTATTCAGGGAGATGTGGGATCAGGTAAGACTATAATAGCTCTGCTGGCTCTTCTTATGACCGCAGCCAACGGCTATCAGGGCGCTTTAATGGCTCCCACTGAGGTTTTGGCGGCACAGCATTTTGAAAACTTTAAGGAATTCGTTCAAAAATATGATCTTAAATGCCTTAAACCCTGCCTTTTGACGGGAGCTCTTTCTGCAAAAGACAAAAGAGAAGTTCAGCAAAGGATAAAGGAAGGCGAATACAACTGCATTATAGGAACCAACGCACTTATTCAGGAAAAGGTGGAATATAAAAACCTGGCACTTGTTGTTACTGATGAGCAGCACAGGTTCGGTGTAAGGCAGAGGGAGTCTCTGTCGGGAAAAGGTTTAAATACTCATGTTCTTGCCATGAGCGCAACACCCATACCAAGAACACTTGCCATAATCCTCTACGGAGATCTGAATATATCAGTTGTTGATGAACTTCCGCAGGGAAGACTCCCCATAAAGAACTGCGTAGTTGGAACCTCCTACAGACCAAATGCCTACAAATTCATAAAAGAGCAGGTTGAAAAAGGAAGACAGGTATACGTGATCTGCCCCATGGTTGAAGAAGGTGAGATTGAGGGTGCTGAAAACGTAACTGATTATTCTGAAAAACTAAAAGAGGAGCTTCCTCCTTCTATAAGAGTCCAGATGCTTCATGGCAAGATGAAGCCTACTATGAAAGATAAGATCATGGAGGATTTTGCCGATCATAATATTGACGTGCTGGTATCCACGACTGTTATAGAGGTTGGTATAAATGTTCCCAATGCTACGGTTATGATGATTGAAAACGCCGAGAGATTCGGTCTTTCCCAGCTTCACCAGTTAAGAGGACGTGTAGGAAGAGGAAAAGAGCAGTCATATTGTATCTTTATCAACTCTACAGATTCAGAAGATGCCGCAAAAAGGCTTGATATCATGAACAGGTCAAATGATGGATTTGTCATCGCAGAAGAGGATCTAAAGCAAAGGGGCCCCGGTGATCTGTTTGGCGTAAGGCAGAGCGGAGAAATGAATTTCAGAGTGGGGGATATCTACCACGACAGCGACCTTGTGAAAGCTGCTGCTGCGGATGTTGATAAAATCCTAAAATCAGATCCGGATCTTTCGGATGCACAATATGATGTATTAAAGAGGGCTTTAGGCACAAAATCTGCAAATTTTGTTGACTTTAAAACCTTATAAAAGTAATATATTCTTATTATAATAGGTAAAAATAGGAGGAGTATCGGCATTTGCCGGTAACAAAGGTATGTCAAAGATCGCCATAATTACAGACAGCAACAGTGGAATTACGCAAAAACAAGGTGAAGAGCTTGGTGTATTCGTTGTACCTATGCCCTTTATGATAAACAGTCAGGATTTCTTTGAAGATATAAATCTTACTCAGGAAGAGTTCTATACCAAACTGGCTGAGGATGCGGAAGTATCCACAAGTCAGCCCACACCTGATTCTCTTATGACAATGTGGGATAATGTCCTTGAAGATCACAACAGTATTATTTATATACCCATGAGCAGCGGTCTTTCAGGTTCTTGCCAGAGCGCATACATGATCGCAAGGCAGGAATATGAAGGCAAGGTTTTCGTTGTAGACAATCAGAGGATTTCCGTAACTCAACGTCAGTCGGTTCTTGATGCAAAAGAGATGGCTGATGCAGGTCTTTCTCCTGAAGAGATCGTTGAAAAACTTATGGAGAACAAGTTTGAATCAAGTATTTACATTATGCTTGATACGCTTTACTACCTGAAAAAAGGCGGAAGGATCACTCCTGCAGCTGCGGCTTTAGGTACACTTCTTAGGCTAAAACCCGTTCTTCAGATCCAGGGTGAAAAGCTTGATGCTTTTGCCAAGGCACGTACTTCAAATCAGGGTAAAAACATAATGATAAATGCCATTAAAGCTGATATCGAAAACAGATTCGGCGGAATGGATGCAAAGGATTTCAGGATCGGAGCTGCATACACACAAGATAAGGAAGCTGCGCAGGTATGGAAGAAGGAGATAGAGGAAGCTTTCCCCGGATTTGATATCCACATGGATCCGCTTTCTTTATCCGTTGCATGTCACATTGGACCCGGAGCTCTTGCTGTGACTGTAACAAAAAAGATTCATTACTAATTAACAAGGGGTATTTTAATGGCAGTACAAGATCAATATGATGCTTCCAGTATTACAGTGTTGGAGGGACTGGAGGCAGTCAGAAAACGTCCCGGAATGTATATCGGCAGCGTATCTACCAGAGGTCTTAACCATCTGGTTTACGAGATTGTCGATAATGCGGTGGATGAGCACCTGGCAGGTTTCTGCACAAGGATTCATGTTACGCTTGAGGCGGATGGCTCTGCTACTGTAGAAGATAACGGACGTGGTATCCCTGTCGGAATGCATGCCAAGGGAATCACAGCTGAGCGAGTTGTGCTTACCATGCTGCACGCAGGCGGTAAATTTGATAATAATGCATACAAGACCAGCGGAGGACTTCATGGTGTAGGTTCCTCCGTTGTTAATGCGCTGTCAACAAGGATGAGCGTTCGTATCAAAAAGGACGGCCTTGTTTATGAGGACAGATATGAAAGGGGTATTCCCACAGTAAAGCTTGATAAAGGTCTTTTGCCACCTGTGGGCACCACCAAGGAAACCGGTACAACTATCAATTTCCTTCCTGATGATACTATTTTTGAAAAGACAAGATTCAGAGAGGATGATATAAAGTCCCGTCTTCATGAGACTTCGTATCTTAATCCCGAGCTTACCATTATTTTCCAGGATAAAAGGCCCGGAGTTGAGGAATATATAGAATTCCATGAACCCGATGGAATTACCGGATTTATCAGAGATATGAACAAGTCCAAGGAAAGCGTTCATGACGTTGTCTCTTTCTCAGGCGAGAGCGAGGGCGTAGAGGTTGAAGTTGCTTTCCAGTATGTAAATGAGTTCCATGAAGAGGTTCTTGGTTTTTGTAACAACATCTACAATGCCGAAGGCGGAACACATCTTACCGGCTTTAAGACGATGTTTACCAATATCATCAATCAGTACGCAAGGGAGCTTAATATCCTGAAGGAAAAGGATGTTAACTTCACAGGTACTGATGTTCGTAACGGTATGACAGCGGTTATTTCAATCAAGCACCCTGATCCCAGATTTGAAGGTCAGACCAAAACAAAGCTTGATAATCAGGATGCGGCCAAGATCGTATCAAAGATCACCAATGATGAAATGACAAGATTCTTTGACAGAAATCTTGAAACCTTGAAGGCCATCATCGGATGCGCTGAGAAAGCCGCCAAGATCCGTAAAACCGAAGAAAAAGCCAAAACTAATATGCTTACCAAGCAAAAGTATTCTTTTGATTCAAACGGTAAGCTTGCAAACTGCATAAGTAAGGATGCTTCCAAGTGCGAGATCTTTATCGTAGAGGGAGATTCTGCGGGCGGTTCTGCCAAGATGGCTAGAGACAGAAATTATCAGGCAATCCTTCCTATCCGAGGCAAGATCCTGAATGTCGAAAAGGCCAGCATAGACAAGGTCCTTGCAAATGCAGAGATAAAGACCATGATAAATGCCTTTGGCTGCGGATTTTCAGAAGGCTACGGCAATGACTTTGATATAAACAAGCTTCGCTATGACAAGATAATCATCATGGCGGATGCGGACGTTGACGGTGAGCATATCGCAACACTTCTTCTTACTCTTTTCTACAGATTCATGCCGGAGCTTATTTATCAGGGACATGTTTACATTGCCATGCCTCCTCTTTATAAAGCTCTTCCTGCTAAGGGAAAAGAAGAGTATCTTTATGATGATGTTGCTCTAGCAAAATACAGAAATACTCACAAAGGCTCTTTTACACTGCAAAGATACAAGGGTCTTGGTGAGATGGATCCTCAGCAGCTTTGGGAGACAACTCTTGATCCTGAAAAGAGACTTTTAAAGGCTGTTGAGATCGAGGATGCCAAGATGGCTTCCCAGATGACGGAGCTTTTGATGGGTGTGGATGTACCGCCCAGAAGAGAATTTATCCATCAGCACGCTACAGATGCTGAACTTGACGTATAAACGAGGAACGACTAATGGAAGACAGAATAATCAGAACTGAATATTCGGAGATCATGCAAAAGTCGTTCATCGACTATGCCATGAGCGTTATCGTGGCGCGTGCTCTTCCGGATATACGAGACGGACTTAAGCCCGTACAAAGAAGAACTTTATATGATATGTATGAACTGGGAATCCGCTATGACAGACCTTACAGAAAAAGTGCCAGAATAGTGGGCGATACCATGGGTAAATATCATCCCCATGGCGACAGTTCAATCTATGACTGCCTGGTTGTAATGACCCAGGATTTCAAAAAGGCCATTCCATTAGTTGACGGCCACGGCAACTTTGGAAACATAGAAGGCGACGGTGCTGCGGCTATGCGTTACACCGAGGCCCGTCTTTCCAAGATCACTCAGGAAAACTTCCTCGAGGATCTTGATAAAAACGTTGTGGATTTCCTGCCTAACTTTGATGAGACGGAAAAAGAGCCTTCGGTTTTGCCTGTAAAGATCCCTAATTTCCTTATAAACGGATCAGAAGGTATCGCCGTTGGTATGGCAACAAGTACGCCTCCTCATAACCTTGCGGAGGTTATAGATGCAGAGATAGCCTATATCCAAAATGACAGTCTCACAACAAGAGACCTTATGAAATACATAAAAGGTCCCGATTTCCCCACAGGTGGAGTTGTTATCAACAAAGACGAACTTTTGGAGATCTACGAAACAGGTGTAGGTAAGATCAGGCTTCGCGGAAAAGTAGAAGTTGAAAAAGGTAAAAACGGTCATATCAATCTTGTTATAACACAGATCCCTTATACCATGATCGGTATGGGTATCAGCAAGTTCATGGCTGATGTAGCAGAGCTTGCTGAAAAGAAGATCACAAATGACATAATAGATATTTCCAACCAGTCTTCAAAAGAGGGAATCCGTATAGTAATCGAGCTTAAGAAGGATACGGATGTTGAGAACTTTACAAATCTCCTTTATAAAAAGACAAAGCTTGAAGATACCTTTGGCGTAAACATGCTTGCCATCGATAACGGAAGGCCGGAGACACTGTCTCTTAAAGAGATCATGCGTGCCTGTGCTGACTTCCAGTTTGAGGTGACCACCAGAAAATATCAGACTCTTTTGAAAAAGGAGCTTGATAAAAAAGAGATACAGGAAGGTCTTATCAAGGCTTGCAATGTTATCGATCTTGTAATTGAGATCCTGCGCGGTTCAAAAGACAGAGCAATGGCTAAAAACTGCCTTGTAAACGGCGTTACAGAGGGTATCAACTTTAAATCCAGAGAATCAAAGGCTATGGCTGCGCAGCTTCTTTTCACAGAGGCTCAGGCTGACGCTATTTTGGAGATGAGACTGTATAAGCTCATTGGTCTTGAGCTTGATGCTCTTATTAAGGATCATGAGCAGACAGTAGCAAATATCTACAAATATGAGGATATTCTTGAGAGCCATGATTCAATGTCCATGGTCATTCAGAATGATCTTAACAGGATCAAAAAGGAGTATCAGCAGGAGAGAAGAACTGTTATCGACAACAGAGAGACTGCTGTATACGAGGAAAAGCCTGTTGAAGAGATCGATGTAGCCTTTATCATGGATAAATTTGGCTATGCCAAGACTATTGATGTTACTACATACGAAAAGAACAAAGAGACTATCGAAAATGAATTCAGATTCTCTTTTGTCATGAAAAATACAGGTAAGGTTTGTTTCTTTACCAATACGGGTAATCTTCATACCGTAAAGGCAATGGATCTTCCTCAGGCAAAGATGAGAGATAAGGGCGTTCCCATTGATAATGTCAGCAATTTTGACACATCCAAGGAAACCATAGTCCTTGCTGCAAGTCAGTCGGATCTTAATCTTTACAGGCTTCTTTTTACAACCAAGATGTCTATGATGAAGATCGTTGACGGCGGTGAGTTTGATGTATCTAAGAGAACCGTTGCTGCAACAAAGCTCTCCGATGGTGATGAAGTTGTAAACGTTGAGGTATTGCACATGCAAAAGACGGTTATACTTCGCTCCGGCGACGGGTTCTTCCTTAGATTCAACCTTGATAACGTTCCCGAGAAAAAGAAAGCTGCCGTCGGTGTCAGAGGTATGAGGCTTTCCAAGAACGACTATGTAAGAGATGTTTACTTCCTTAATGACATGGAAGAAAAATTCATTGAGCATAATGATAAACAGCTTAATTTGGCACATTTGAAAGTAACAAGCAGAGATACTAAGGGAACAAAGGTGAGACTATGAGAGTTATCGCAGGAACTGCCAGAAGGCTTAAGCTTGTAACTCCTGAAGGAAATGATACAAGGCCTACTCAGGACAGGATAAAAGAAACGCTCTTTAACATGATTCAAAATCAGGTTCCGGGGGCTGTATTTCTGGATCTTTTCTCCGGAAGCGGCGGAATCGGCATAGAAGCACTCTCAAGAGGAGCAAGCAAAGCTTATTTTATTGAAAACGGCATAAATGCTTATAAATGCATTCTTCAGAATCTAAAGAACACTCATTTTGAAGAAGAAGCAATCGTACTTAAGCAGGATGTGGTTTTGGGACTTCGAAACATCCATGAAAAGGAAGCGGACATTGTCTTTATGGATCCGCCCTACCATGGCGAGCTTTATGAAAGAACTCTTTCCCAGCTCTCGCAGATGCCTTATGTTACGGAAAATACAATGATAATCGTTGAATGCGCACTGGAGCTTGATATGTCTTTTGCAGAGGACTTCGGTTTTGAAGTCAGAAGAGAAAAAGAGTATAAATCCAACAAACACGTATTCTTGTACAGAAAGGCAAATGCATGAAAACTGCAATCTATCCCGGAAGCTTTGATCCGGTAACATTAGGACATCTGGATATCATAAAAAGAGCATCCAGCATGTTCGACAAGGTTATAGTGGCTGTCATGTGCAATTCCGCTAAAACTCCATTGTTTAGCCTTGATGAACGTGTTAAAATGTTAGAGGAGTCTGTAAAGGAGCTTGACAATGTGGTTGTCGAGTCCTTTAGCGGTCTTTTGATAGACTATTGCAAGGCTCACCAGATCCATATCGTTATAAGAGGGCTTAGAGCCATCACCGATTTTGAGTATGAGCTCCAGATCGCTCAAACCAATAAAGAGCTTTCCCATCAGCAGGTTGATACGGTATTTCTTACAACAAGCCTTGTGTATTCGTACCTTAGCAGCTCCGTTGTAAAAGAGATTGCCAGCTATAACGGTGATATTTCTCCATGCGTGTCGGAATTCGTTGCCAATGCGCTTTATGAGAAATATGGATATAAAAGATAATGGGGGATACAAATTATGAGTAGCAGGATTGAGCAGCTTATTGACGAGATCGAGACATATATCGATAATTGCAAGCCTCAGCCACTTTCACAGACTAAGATAATCGTAAATAAAGAAGAGATAGATGAGCTCCTTAGAGAGCTTAGGAGCAAGACTCCTGATGAGATCAAACGCTATCAGAAGATCATCAGCAACAAGGAAGCCATCTTAAATGACGCCAGAAAAAAAGCACAGGACCTCATTGATGAGGCTACCGTACATACAAATGAACTCATTAACGAGCACGAGATCATGAAGCAGGCTTATGCTCAGGCAAATGAGGTTGTAGCTCAGGCAGCCATGCAGGCAAAGGGCATTCTGGACAATGCCACCATGGAAGCCAACGCAATGAAAGCCGCTGCAGTTGAGTATACAGATCAGCTTCTTGCAGATGTTGAGAGCATTATATCTCAGTCCATCGATATCACGAGCAAGACCAACGATGATATCATTGAGTCCATCAAGCAGGGAACTCTTACAATGGTAAAAGAAATCACTCAGAGTAATGATTCCATTCTTTCTTCACTTACACAGTACAGTGAGATGATAAAATCAAACAGAGCTTCCCTTACACCACCGGAAGTTACTCCTATCAGCAGTGATACTCAGCCTGCTCAGGCACAGGCAGATGGTGAGGCCGGAGGGTTATCCGCTGAGGATACAGTCAATCTTGACATTATCTAAAGAATATAAAAGCTGCCGCATTATTGCGACAGCTTTATGTTTATGTATATAAAACGGGAAAATATGAGACTGGATAAATTTTTGGGTGAATTTAATATCGGCACCAGAAAGCAGATTAAGGAATACATTAAAAACGGCAGATGCACTGTAAACGGCGCTGTAGCGTCTAAGTCTGATGTTCATATTGACGAACAGGCAGATGAAGTGTTTTTTGACGGAAAGCTTTTGGAGTATTCCAAATATCACTATTATCTGCTTAATAAACCGGTTGGAGTTGTAAGTGCAACAACTGACAGAGAACACAAGACAGTTCTTGATCTTTTAACTGAGGAAAAAGTCAAGGGTCTTTCGCCCTGCGGAAGACTTGATATTGATACAGAGGGTCTTCTACTTCTAACAGATGACGGCGCACTCATTCACAACCTTCTTTCTCC
>JAILOW010000026.1 GCA_024690635.1 Butyrivibrio sp. | reverse complement strand
TTATAAGGAGGTGTCAAAATGGCTAAATGTGAAATTTGTGGCAAGGGCGTTCATTTCGGTAACAACGTAAGCCATTCTCATAGAAGATCTAACAGAGTTTGGAAGTCTAACGTTCAGCATGTTGCTGTTAAGATTAACGGAAACACACAGAGAATGAATGTTTGCTCAAGCTGCCTTAGATCTAACAAAGTCGAGAGAGCTTAATCGCTACTTGAACAAGATAATTAAAATCACCTGGTTTTTCCAGGTGATTTTTTTATGCTGTAAATCCAAAAAGCGCAAGCTTTGAAATGATCAGCTCTCTCACTATTATTCCAAGTCTAACCTTTTCTTCTTTATCTATCCTTGCAAGCTGCTCTATAGTATAAACCTTTTCCTTAAAGCCCTTTTCTCTTTTGTCAGGATTCTTGTATAAGCTCGTTCTTACTCTTGACCTTAACTGTTTATAGATCTTATAGTCAAAGCCCTCACTATTCATATAATACAGGTGGGATTCAAGAGTTGTTTCATAATCCACTTCATCTTTTAGATATTTAGTGATTATGGTCTTGTACTTGAATGGGACCATTTCATTGTTTAAAAGCTCGCTATAGCTGTAGCGAGCTCCAAAATAGTATCTTTCAATATCCTGCATGTAGTACTTGAAATCATTTTCATTAACAATATTGTTCATTTCTTATTTCTTTTCTCCGCTGTCTATATCCTTGATGTTGTCTCCGGAAAACTTGATGGCATCTCTTATCTTGTCTTCTTCCCATCCAGTCTCTTCCATAAGTTCTTCTACTGTGACTTTTCTTCTAAGGTCTTCTGACAACTCTTTCGCCTTATCAGCAACTTCATTTACAAGGTTTAAAACCTTCTGCATTCCAGCATCTTCAGATAGATTCTCCTGGATTATCTTTTCCATGGCATCAAGAATAAGCTTATAGAGAAATGCCTCTACTTCCTGTGGCTCTCCAACAGCTTCAAGCATTGTTACGCCCTTTGTAAGGGCAACATTTCCTTCTCCGATAAGATCCTCAATGAAAACGCCCTGCTCGGAGTACATTTTCGCAACGTCAACAACAAGGGGAAGATAGTTTTCAATGAGCCTATCCTGAGCGTTTTTATCTCCTGCAATTGCTGACATCTGCAAAGCTTCAAGTTCTCCGTCAGAAAGCTTATCTATGGATTTTAAGCTCTCAATATAATCTTCAAGATAGTTTTTTTCTTCGGTGCTGAGATCCTCATCGAGGCCAGGATCGCTTCCTACACCAATCTTGTGGCTCTTAAGGTAGTCATAGACCATGGAAAGCTGTTTTTCATCAAGATCAAGCTCTGAAAAAGCCTCATCGATCTGCTCTTTTGTAATGACGTTTTTGTTCTCTCTTGCAGTCCTTGTGACAAGCTTTAATATCTCTGCAAATTCTTTTTCTTTATTATCAATATTTCCCATTTAAGTCTGGTCTCTTTTCTATGATTATTTCACATGCTGGTGAGTAAAAAGATGATCCTGGCAGTACTCGTAATTGCCGTTACATTTTGAGCAGAATCTGAACTCAAGCTCTGGGTTAGTCTCTTCGGTTCTTCCGCAAACAGCGCATTTATGCCTTGTAACACCCTGAGGCCTCATCTTTACGCCGCGGTTAAATTCCTGTCTTCTCTTTATCTCTTTTGGCCTTAAGTGATGGAGCCTTCCAAGAGAAAGATAGAAAAGGAAAACATTCACAAACTGGAAGAATACAGCAAAGAATATTGCATAATTTCTGCCGATCAGTCCGTTATAAATGGCGCTAAATGCCAGCATTCCGGCATAAAGGATGCCAAGATATTTAACCTTTACAGGGATGATGAACATTAAAAGAAGCTGAATATCAGGATAACATATGGCAAAAATTAAAAATACAGCTTCCTGAATGTAATAGGTACTAAATACTCCGGAAAGACTATACATCAAAGCCGCCAGAAGCTGCTCATTGCCTCCTGTCAGAAAATAGTAAACAAGGTAAGTAAGAAATGCTGACAGGATCATAAACAGTATTCCGCCAAATATAAATACATTGTATCTGAAGGTACCGATCGTCCTCTCCATGGTAGTGCCCATGAAATAATACAGATACAAAGTAAAGAATATCCAGATACTCAAGGCCTGAGGCGGTATAAGGATCCAGGTAACAAGGCGCCATACCTGACCGTGAAGGATAAGATAAGGATCAAGGGTAAGGTAACTTGTTATATCAACCTTGAAAGGCGCAAACTGAAGGATATATCCAAAAATATACAGTCCAATGATGTAAACTGTAATATTTCTGATGGCATATCTTCCGAATTTTCTTTCCATGTTATTTAAAAAGTTATTCATTAAATGTCTAACCTCGTTTCATTTTGTTTTCCATTAACTTTAAAATTTTAACATTTGCCGATTTTGTTGTAAATATTTTATGCAATCTATTCTCATTGCTTTTTTTGCACCCCTGCTATATAATCATTTAGATTGTCATTTATTAATAAGAAGAGGTTTTAATATGATTTCAAAGGATTACACACTTGGAATTGACATAGGTTCTACGACAGTTAAGATTGCGCTTTTAGACAAGGATAAAAACATTGTCTTCTCTGATTATAGAAGACATTTCGCAAATATACAGGAAACTTTGTCTGATCTTTTAAATGAGGCAAAAGAAAAGGTTGGAAACATCATTCTCCATCCTGTCATCACAGGTTCCGGCGGACTTACTCTTGCTGGTCACCTTGGTATCCCATTTGAGCAGGAGGTTGTAGCTGTATCTACTTCACTTAAGGCTCTTGCCCCAAAAACTGACGTTGCAATTGAGCTTGGCGGTGAAGATGCCAAGATAATATATTTTGAAGACGGCAACGTTGAACAGCGTATGAACGGTATCTGTGCAGGTGGTACAGGTTCCTTTATTGACCAGATGGCTTCACTTCTTCAGACAGATGCCACAGGTCTTAATG
>JAILOW010000016.1 GCA_024690635.1 Butyrivibrio sp. | reverse complement strand
AAGTACTCAAACTCCATATTATCAATGACAGCAGACTTAAATTTATATCCTGCTACTGTAGGGGCTATCTCACTTACATATTTATAGGAATACTTATAATAATATCCATAGATGAAGTTTCCGCCATACTCATGCTCCATTTCCTTGGAATCTTTAATATCCTTCTGAAGGATATCCTTGCCGTCCATATCCTGGAGCTTGATCTTAACCTTGAACTTTGACTCATCAACTTCTTTTCTGGTCAAAGTAATGGTATAAATAGAGAAGTGCTTGGCATCAAAGCTGATATCAGTTGCGTCCTCTTCTTTGGCTTTTGCTACGCAATCCGCATCAGTTATACTGTCATTTACATGGTAAACAGAAAGTGCAAGGTCCTCGTCCTGCGCCTGTCTGATATCTGTAAAGGTTACATTTACAGTACCTTCCTCGGGCTGTACATTCTTGCCCTCTGAAGGTGAATATATACTGATATCAAAAGAGATTGTCTCTTCAACAGTCTGTCCCTTGGGAAGCTCGTCCTCGATAACCTCAGCGATCTCATCTTCCTTATTTTCCATTCTCTTAACTTCGAGAACAGCATCAGCTGGAAGCACACCGGGTACAGCATAAAGAGAAACAAGAATACCGTCAACCTCTCTCTCCTGATTGAACTCAAGCGTTTTCTTTTCTTTTTCTTCTATAATAGAAGCTTCTGATGAAGCTGCATCAGCAGCATCCTCTGAAAGCTCTGCAGAAGCCTCATCGCTTGCCTCCTCTGCAGACTCTTCTGTTGATCCGTCTATAGCTGCAGGATTGCCGGACTCATCTGAGCCTTCGCCACCTTCGCCTGTGACCTCATCATTCTGAGCATCCGCTTCAGGGGCTCCTTCAGCAGCGGCATCCGGTACATCTTCTTCCTCCTCTGCTTCGTCGGCGTCCTCTTCGTCCTCATCATCCTCGTCGTCCAAAGTTACGTCCTCAAATAACTCTGACTTTTCTTCTTCAGACTCTTCGGTAACGATCTCGTTATCTGCAGCGTATGTTCTAACGCTTGCAAAGTCTGTGCCGAGGCTTGTGAATACCATGGCGATTGCCAGAAGAACCGCAAAAAACTTGTTCAACCTCTTCATCTTACTTTTTCCTCCTCAAAAGAATATTTATCTTGTGAAAAAATTTGTTGGATCATGAAAATGAAATAAAATTTCCAAAAATTCTTTTCATATTATACTATTATTTCAATCATAATTATCATCATATTAGAACCTTTTTTTGTTCTTTTTTCAAAAATGTTTGATACAAAATCAAAAAGACAGGTGTGATGCCGTTTCGCGGCAACACACCTGTCTCAAATATTTTTTTACATAATGAAGAAACTTAGTTTCAGATACCTGATCACACAGGAACGATATTGAGCTTTTGGGGTTCTACATGTCTGGATTCGCCTTTTCTGCCTCTGCAGACAATACCCTTTTCGATATTGATCATATCAGCATGAGCATTCATGGCTGCCATGATCTGTTTAACGGCAAGCTCATAGTCCTGCGGATTCATAGGAATCACGTAGTCATGATTGAGATGTTCGGTTGATATGACAGCAGATCTGTATCTGGTATCGTACCTTATGCCATAGAAAGTACAGATCTCGGTATTCAAGGTGCCGTTGCTGTCTGCACACTGCATTGCGATATACATGGAAGCCCCCTTTCAACACTTTGTTTTGATATATCTATTCTATCATATTTTAAATGTCTTTACGAAATCTTCGATGGTAGCTGCAGCAGATGAAACTGAAGTAGCACTCTCATCCACTCCCTGGCTTTCGGTTGCAACCTGCTCTGCACTGATGGCAAGGTTATCTGTGGTTGCAGTTACTTCCTCTGTACTTGCAGACTGCTCTTCGGAGATGGCTGCCACTGATGTTGCGATGGTATCAACGTTTCCGATCTTTTCGATCATACGATTTACTGTATCGCTTGTATGATCAAGACTTGAGAAAATCTCCTCAAAGGTTTCACCGGCTGTCTTAACAGCATCAGAGCTTGCATTGATCTCCTGGAGATTAGCCTCTGATTTTTCGGAAAGAGATTTGATCTGCTCTGTGATCTCAGCAATGATCTTGCCGATCTGAGTTGTGGAATCGGCGGAATTGGAAGCAAGCTGCCCAATCTCGGAAGCTACAACCGCAAATCCTTTTCCTGCTTCGCCTGCTCTTGCAGCCTCAATGGAAGCATTGAGAGACAGAAGGTTTGTCTGGGATGCGATGGAGTTGATGATCTCGATAATGGAGTTGATCTGCTGAGCAGATTCACCAACAGCCTGTACATCTGCATTCATATCATTCATGGATGTGGCGATCTTGTCCATACCGTTTTGAACGATCTCCATATCACGCTGTCCGTCTTTTGCCTTGCCAACAAGGTCATTAACGGTTTCTTTTGTATTGTTACCCTGATCCATAAGCTCGGCGACTTCCTGAGCAAGCTCTGTAGCATTGTTTGCAAGTTCGGTAACCGCGCTTGCCATTCCGTTCATGGCATCCTTGATCTGGTTCATGTTTACGGACTGCTCGGAAGCCTGAATATTAAGCTTTCCGGAAGCATCCTTACTGCTCTCAGCTTCCTCCGCAAGTCTGTTGGTCTCAGACTGGATATTTCCAAGAGTACCTCTCATATGAGTCACAAAAGACTTCATGTTGGTATTCATAAGGCCGATCTCATCGTTTCCACCATCAGGGATCTCAACTGTAAAGTCGCCATCTGTAATCCTTGTGATATTGTTTGTAAGGGCACTTACGGGCTTTGATACCATTCTGTTGATAAGTCTGAACAGAACTATTGAGATAACGAGGATCATAACCAGCATGATTCCTATGCAGATATACTGGAATCTTGTAAGTTCTGCAAGGACATCACTTTGTGAAACCGAGCAAAGAAGCTTCCACTGTGTTCCGGGTATCTCACTTACGGATACAAAATAGGTAGTTCCGTTCTGAGATTTGATACTGGTCACAGCTGTATTTCCCGAATTTGCATATGCATAAGCTTCGTTGAGAAATTTATCCTCGGAATGCTCAGTTACTTTTGTTCCGTTAAAAGAGCTGTCAAAATAAGAAAGAACCGTGTCGTTGTAAAGAAGAAGGGCGCCACCTGTTCTGACAGGCTTTAAGGAGCTGATCTCTTCAACGATGCCGTCCAGAGTGTAGTCAGCTGCTCCGACGCCTACTCTGGCATCTGCAAATTTGATCTTTCTTGAGAAAGAAACAACGATGGATCCTGTCTGACTGTCCAGATAAGGCTCACCGGCCTCAAAATGTTCGTGGTTCATTCCTTCGATGTACCAGTCTCTGGTGGTAGCATCATAATCGGGGTCAGGTACCCATCCGGAAGGATCGATCCAGCCTCCGTCACTTGTTGCTGCATAGAGTCCGTTAGGAACATATTCGTTTCTCGACAAGGTAGGTAAAAGAAAACTTGCCATAGCATTATCATTGGGGAAAGATACCGAGCCAAGGGCGTCAGCACTTGCCTCCAAATATTCTACAAGGTTTGTAATCTCACTTCCGGTCTTTGCAGCGTAATAATTCGACTCCTGCTGAAGGTTATCCATTGCCAGATTCGTAATGATCTTTCTGGCTTGCGTAGCCACGATCAGCATAATGACCATGATAGATACAGCTATCATAGGTATAAGTACCTTCAAGAGTTTGCCACTTACGCTTTTTTTAGCTTTAACTCTCTGATCATTTTTTGTCTTGTCTGCCTTTTTTCCCATAACAAATACTCCGTTCCGCCATAAGGCATTTCATATAAATAAGGTAATTAGCATTACATTAAAATTAATTATAACTTAAATCTTCAGATATGGTGCGGATTTATAATAATTTCATAATCATTTAATCGTCTATTAGTGGCCTTCTTTACGCAAAAATGGACGTAAAAAAACCTCGATCCAAAATTAATGAATCGAGGATATTAACTATCACTTATTCATAGATGCGATAAGTGCATCAATTTCTGCCTGACTGAGCATCTTTCCTTCATCTGCGGGATTCGGTGCTGCTGCGGGTGCGGGAGCTGCTGCCGGGGTAGCCGCAAAACCGCCACCACTGCCCTGCTGCGAGGACTTTCCCATAATGCTGGCAAGAAGTGCTTGCTGTTCAGCATTTAATCCATTAGCATCCATAATAATACCTGCCTTCTTACGCAAAACAAGCGCATTTCTGATAACATAAGTATTGTAAACAGACAAGTTCAAAAGGTCAAATAACCTTTTTATAAACTAGTTTATAATCCCTTTAAAACTTTTTTGAAAGCCTCTTATCATGCCTTTTTGCCGGTCTTACATATATCTTTGAGGCAGCAATTTGTGCAGTCCGGTCTTCTGGCTACGCATACGGCCCTTCCATGAAGAACAAATCTGTGACAAAGATCATTTCCTTCTTCCGGCGGTACTATCAGTCTTAACGCCTTTTCTACTTTATAAGGATCTTTTTCATCATCTACAAGACCGATGAGATTGGAAATCCTGATGCAGTGGGTATCGGTGACTATGGCAGGTTTCCCGTACACATCACCAAGTACCAGATTGGCACTTTTCCTTCCGACACCCGGAAGCTTTAAAAGCTCCTCCATGGTATCCGGGACTTTATCCTTATACACCTCATGAAGCATCTTCATGCAGGCTGATATATCTCTAGCCTTTGAATTGCCAAGTCCGCAGGGACGAATGATCTTTTCGATCTCATCAACGGGAGCATTTGCAAGAGCTTCGATGCTTGGGAACTTTTCATATAATAATGGAGTCGTCTTATCTACTCTGGCATCGGTGCACTGAGCTGCAAGCCTCACGCTCACGAGAAGCTGCCACGCCTGGGAATAGTCCAGTGTGCAGTGCGCTGCGGGGTATTCATTTTTTAATCTCTCGATAACTTCAAGAGCCAGCTTTTTCCTTGTCATCGTCGATTTTCCTGGCATGGGTTTCTTCCTTTTCCTTGTACATCTTGTCATCCATATGTTTCAGGAAGTCGTCCACTGAATCTTTTCCGGGCTCAAATATACTGTATCCCATGGAAAGAGAAAGCTTGTAAAGTCTTTGCTCAGTCTCATTAAAGAGCTTTAGCTCATCCTTAAAGCTCTTAAGGACGCTCTCAAGTTCCTTTTCCGATGTATCTGCCAAAAGAATAATGAATTCATCCCCGGCAAATCTCGTGGCGATAGCCTTGTCGGGCTTTGCCAGTGTTATGATCCTGGCTACATCTATAAGCGCTTCATCGCCCACTGAATGGCCGTAGGTATCGTTTATCTGCTTGAAATAATCAACGTCTATCATTATTCCGCCGTGATATTTGCCCGGTATCTTCATGCCGTTTTCAAGCTGGTAGTCAAGGTAAGCTCTGTTATAAAGCCCCGTAAGCGTATCGATGT
>JAILOW010000185.1 GCA_024690635.1 Butyrivibrio sp. | reverse complement strand
TATTCCGTTTACGCTCTTTAACTCGGAAAGCCCCAGGGAAAAAAGTGAATTCAGTCCTTTTTCCTTGCCATGGCCCATGGATAAAATCTTTTTTGCAATGTCCAATGAGGACATATCTTTGCTGCCTGTTCTGATAATGATTGCAAGAAGCTCCGCATCGGTTAAAGCAGAGGCTCCATAGCTTTCAAAGCGCTCATAAGGCAGCGTATCGTCTATAGTTTTTATATCTGTCATACTGTTAATAAACAGTCGCTTCTCCGGGCAACAGATAAAAGTCCATAGCTTTAGTTATTTTAGCACAACAATGCCTTTATCCACAAGCTTTTGTAATGTCTTTAGAATGCCGAATTTAGCATGGGGCCATGTAAGTCCGCCCTGGAAAAATACGCTATAAGGCTCTTTTATGGGGCCGTCAGCAGAAAGCTCGATGGATGAGCCTGAAACAAAGGCTCCTGCAGCCATAATTACCTGAGCATCGTAGCCAGGCATATCCCAGGGCTCAGGTGAAACAAAGCTGTCAACAGGCGCAGCTGCCTGAATACCCTCGCAGAAAGCGATAACGCCCTCGGGTTTCCCGAAGGTAACAGCCTGAATTATATCAAAGCGCTCCTGCGTTCCGTTTGGAACCACGTCAAAGCCAAGCTTTTCATAAATATTAGCCGCAAAGATCGCTCCCTTAAGAGCTGACGCAGTTACTGTAGGTGATAAGAAAAGTCCCTGATAAAACTGGGGAAGAATGCCAAGTGAAGCTCCCACTTCTTTTCCAAGTCCGGGAGAAGTAAGCCTGTATGCGGCATTTTCAACGCACTCTTTTTTCCCTGCAATATATCCGCCGATGGGAGCAAGTCCGCCGCCGGGGTTTTTGATAAGTGAACCCACAACCATATCGGCTCCAACATCGGAAGGCTCTATCCTTTGTACAAATTCACCGTAGCAGTTATCAACCATGCAGATAACATCTTTTTTGATACCCTTGATAAAGCCTATAAGCTCTCCTATCCTCTCGACGGAAAGAGTAGGTCTTGTCTGATATCCCTTGGATCTTTGTATAGTCACAAGCTTTATATTGTCATGCTCAAGAAGATTCTTTTTTATACCTTCAAAATCAAAGCTTCCGTCAGGTAAAAGATCGGTCTGAACATAGTCAATACCGTATTCCTTTAATGAGCCCTTAGAATCCCTGATGCCAATTACCTCTTCAAGTGTATCGTAGGGTTTTCCCACAGGAGAAAAAAGCATATCTCCCGGGCGAAGATTACTCATAAGAGCAAGAGCAAGGGCATGGGTTCCGCAGGTTATCTGAGGTCTTACAAGTGCATCCTCAGTGTGAAACACGCTGGCATACACCTTTTCAAGAGTATCTCTTCCCATATCGTTATAGCCGTATCCCGTTGTTCCAAGAAGACACGCCTCGCTGACCTTGTTCTCCTGCATGGCGGAAAGAACCTTAAGCTGGTTATATTCAGCGTTCTCATCGATCTTTTTAAATCTGTCCTCAAGATCCTTTAATATCTTTTCGCCAAATTCATATACTTCCGCGGATATTCCGAGTTTCAAATACATTTCACTGTTCATATTCTTTTATCATCTCTTTCAAAATCTTTTCATCATCGTAGCCGTAGTCACCCTTGTGGATCCAGGTTACGTGTTTTTCTCTTTTAAACCAGGTTATCTGCCTCTTGGCAAAATGCCTTGTGTTCCTCTTAATAAGATACACCGCCCTGTCAAGGTCATATTCTCCCTTCAGGTATCCGATGATCTCCCTGTAGCCAAGACTTTGCATGGAAGTGGCATTTTCTCTGATGTCCATTTTCATCAGATCTTTTACTTCCTGTAAAAGACCTTCCTCCATCATCTTATCAACGCGCTCGTCAATGCGCTTATAAAGTTTTTCCCTGTCATCTGTAAGAACAAAATAGCAAAAATCATAGGGAGATTCGTGTTCTCTTTGCTCTTCATTATGCTCTGAAATGGGCCTGCCTGTCTTTTTATAATATTCAAGGGCTCTGATAACCCTTTTAACATTATTTGCATGGATCACTTCCGCAGAAACCGGGTCCACGCTCATAAGCTCATTATGAAGAGCATCAGGGCCCTCTGTTTCAGCTCTTTTTTCCAATTCTTTTCTTATGCTGTCATCTTCATCGGTTTCGGTAAAATCAATATCATAAAGAACAGCCTGAATATAAAAGCCTGTTCCTCCGACCAGAATCGGAACATGTCCTCTATCACTGATTTCCCTAATCTTTTCTTTAACAAGCTTTTGAAAAGTAAATACATTAAAGTCCTCGTTGGGATCAAGAAAATCAATAAGATGATGAGGAACACCTCCCATTTTTTCGTAAGATACCTTGTCCGTGCCGATATTCATAAATTTATAAACCTGCATAGAATCAGCGGAGATTATCTCTCCGCCTACTCTTTTTGCAAGTTCAATTGACAGTTTTGATTTGCCAACAGCTGTTGGTCCAGTTAATACAATAAGTTTTTGACCCGGCATTATTCCACAACTCTCTTAAATTTCTTGTCGATCTCATACTTACTCATGGAAATGATGGTTGGTCTTCCATGAGGACAGTTGTATGGATTATCAAGGGTTAAAAGTTCATCCAAAAGAGCTTCCATTTCTTCTTTGGTCATTCTTGTATTTCCTTTTACGGAAGCTTTGCAGGCCATGCTTGCAATCTTATAATTGATAACATCGGGCGTTCTGTCAAGATTTGTTTCATGGGACAGTTCGTCCAGGATCTCAAGAAACATCTCCTTTTCATCATCACAGCCGAAAAGATCAACAGGAATGGCTCTCATTGCATATTCATGTCCGCCGAAATTCTCAATGTTAAAACCAAGCTTTTCAAAATACTGCCTGTAGGATAAAAACATTTCTTCTTCGGAGGAGCTCAATGACACGATCACGGGAGGATTTACCATCTGAGATAAAAGTTCTCCGTTTTTGTATCTTTTCATCATTCTTTCGTAGTTTATCTTTTCGTGAGCCGCATGCTGGTCAACCCAGAATACCTTATCCTTAAAAGCAATGACCCAGTAGGTTCCAAAGACCTGTCCAAGGATCTCATATTCCTTGACGTTTTCTTTGGTAAGAACCTTTTCATCAAAAAGATTAAGCTGCATGGGCTTTTCAACAACGATGGCATCTTCTGATTTAATGATTGGCGACGGACGCTCGTTCTTTTCAGCTTCAGAACCGTCAGAATCTCCGAATATCCTTGTCCATACCGCAGACTTATTGCTGTCTTCGATCTTTATGGGTTCCTGTTTAACGCCTTTTGCGTAAACAGGAGTATCTTCACTTATCCTGTGCTCTTCAAATCTGAGCTTTTCAAAGGGCTGAGGAGCTGCTTCTTTAACCTCATCGCCGGGATTTTTCTCATATTTCGAAGTCTTTATAACAACTTCATCCGAGCTTTCAGGTGCTCTTTCATTTACTTCTATTGCTTCTTTTTTATCATCCCCAAGAAGCGCATCAGGGATCATCTCACGCTCTCTTAATGTCTTTTCAACATTTCTTCTGATAAATTCATATAAAAGAGTCTGATTGCTGAATCTGACTTCCAGCTTAGCGGGATGCACGTTCACATCAACAAGTGACGGATCCATACGAAGGTGCAGAACCGCAAACGGGAACTTGTGCATCATAAGATACTGCTTGTAGCCTTCTTCAAGAGCCTTTGACATAACCTTGTCTTTTACAAATCTTCCGTTTACAAAAAACACTTCAAAATTACGGTTAGATCTGTTTATGGATGGCTCTCCAAGATAACCTTCAAGTGTATATCCATCCTCTGAAACACAGATAGGCACAAGGCTTACGGAGACATCTCTTCCGTAGATCCTATATATTATCTCTTTAAGATCTCCGTTTCCGGAGGTTGAGAATTTATCCTCTTTATTGTTTATGTAATGAAAAGAAACCGTGGGATTATCAAGAGCAAGATGCTCCATAACATCGCCTATATAGCTTCCTTCCGTCTGGGGAGTCTTTAAAAACTTCTTTCTGGCAGGAGTATTGAAAAAGAGATTACGCACAATAAGCGTTGTTCCGTCAGGAGCTCCGATATCTTCAAAAGCAGCTTCCTCGCCGCCGTTAATGCAATATCTTGTTCCAACAGCGGTGTCTTTGGTTTTTGTGATCATATCAACCTGCGCAACAGAGGAGATACTTGAAAGAGCCTCTCCTCTAAATCCCAGAGATCTTATGGAATAAAGATCCTCTATGGATTTAAGCTTACTTGTGGCATGTCTTTTAAAAGCCTTTCGGATCTCGCTTTTTTCAATGCCGCTTCCGTTGTCGGTAACGCGGATCATATCGATACCGCCGCCTTTTATCTCAACGGTGATGGCATTTGCACCTGAGTCGATGGCATTTTCCACAAGTTCCTTTACGACGCTGCTGGGTCTTTCAACAACTTCACCCGCGGCGATCTGATCAATAGTATTCTTATCAAGTTCGTTGATAAAAGCCATTTAGTTTTTCCACCTGTTCTTCAGATCACTTTGAAGCTTATACAATGTGTTAAGAGCATCCATGGGAGTAAGGGTTGTTATATCAATCTCCTGAAGCCTCTTAAGCACATCCTCATCGGTTACTGTATCAAAAAGTGTCATCTGATCGATGTCCACATCATCGTAATGCAGTACTTTTACTTTTTTGTCATTCCTGTTTTCTTTTGCTATACTCTGGACTTTTTCAGTAATATCATTGTCCGTAAGCTCTGTAACGATCTCTTTTGCTCTGTCGATGACCATATCCGGAACACCGGCAAGCTTTGCAACCTGGATACCGTAGCTCTTATCGGCTCCGCCTTTAACGATCTTACGCAAAAAGACAATGTCATCTCCGTTTTCTTTTACTGCAATGCAATAGTTATTTACATTGTCCATTTTGCCCTCAAGTTCTGTAAGCTCATGGTAGTGAGTTGCAAATAAAGTCTTTGCACCAAGGATCTTGCGGTTTGAAATGTGCTCTGTAACAGCCCATGCAATGGCAAGTCCGTCGTAGGTTGATGTTCCTCTTCCAATCTCATCAAGAATAAGAAGTGAATCAGGTGTTGCATTACGAAGGATATTGGCCACTTCGTTCATCTCAACCATGAAAGTAGACTGTCCGCTTCCAAGATCATCAGATGCTCCACCCCTTGTAAATATCCTGTCAACAACGCACATATCCGCTTTTTCGGCAGGAACGAAGGAACCTATCTGACACATAAGAACAATCAGGGCAGTCTGTCTCATATATGTGGATTTTCCTGCCATATTAGGTCCTGTGATTATGGAAATGCAGTGCTTTTTGTTATCAAGATAAGTGTCATTTGAAATGAACATATCCGCAGCATCAAGCATTCTCTCAACAACAGGATGTCTTCCGTTTTTGATATTGATAATGCCCTTTTCGTTCAGTGAAGGTTTTACGTATTTGTTCTTTTCTGCAACGTAGGCAAAGGAAGCAAATACATCCAAAAGAGCCAGCGCCTTGGCGGTCTTCTGTATCCTGTCTATCTCAAGAGCTATGGAATCTCTTATCTTGCAGAACATCTCATACTCAAGGTTATTAAGCTTGTCCTGAGCATTTAATATGGTATCCTCAAGGTCTTTAAGCTCGGGAGTTGTATATCTCTCACAGTTAGTAAGTGTCTGTTTTCTGATAAAGTAATCAGGCACCTTATCCTTGAAAGAATTGGTTACCTCAAAGGAATAGCCGAAAACATTGCTGTACTTGATCCTGAGATTCTTTATTCCGGTCTTTTCCTTTTCCTCTTCTTCCATCTGGGCAAGCCACTGTTTTCCGTTTGTGCCTGCCTCTCTGAAATGGTCGATATCTTTATCAAAGCCGTCTTTTATGATGCCGCTTTCCTTAATTGCAAGAGGCGGCTCTTCAATGATGGCACTGTCTATAAGGTCATATATATCCTTAAGTGAATCAAGCTCCTTTGCAATCTCATCAATCCCATCGCAGCCTGAAACATCCAAAAGAGCTGTCTTTATGGGTGGTATCATCTTTATGGAATTACGAAAAGCAAGAAGATCTCTGGGATTTGCTGTCTTGAACACAATCTTTGACATAAGTCTTTCAAGGTCATATACAGGCCCCAGATATTCTCTTATCTCTTCCCTTGTAACAACATTTTTAAGAAGAGCTTCGGTAGCTTTTTGCCTTTTTAAGATCTCTTCCTTGTCCTTTAATGGCTGTTCGATAAAGCTTCGAAGCATCCTGGCTCCCATGGCTGTCTTGGTCTTATCAAGAACCCATAAGAGCGTACCTCTTTTTTGCTTATCTCTCATGGTCTCCACAAGTTCAAGATTACGCCTTGTTGATGAGTCAAGAAGCATGTATTTGTCGGTAAGATACGGATAGATATGAGTGATATTGCTGATGTCCGTCTTTTGCATATCAAGAAGATATTGTAAAAGAGCTCCGGCAGCCACTATGCCGTTGGGGAAATCATCAATCCCAAGTCCTATAAGGGATGAAACCTTAAAATGCTTCATCAAAGCTTTTTTGCCCTGATCCTCATCAAAGTAGCGCTCATCAAGAGGATTTACAAAAACCTGCATCCTTCCCGTAAGCTCCTCGATGTTTATTCCGCAGAACAAAAACGCATTGTTGCAGATAAGCTCTGAAGGCTCGTATTTACCGATCTCATCAAGAACCGCTCTTATCCCCGATGCTTCCGTAAGATAATAATCACCCGTTGTTATATCAGCAACAGAGATGCCGATGGTCTCGGGAGAATAGAATATGCTCATGAGATAATTGTTCTTACTCTCCTCAAGAGACTGCATATTAAGGTTGGTTCCGGGAGTAACGATCCTTGTAACATCTCTTTTCACTATGCCCTTGGCAAGCTTTGGATCCTCCATCTGCTCACATATGGCTACTTTGTAGCCTCTTGAAACGAGCTTATTAAGGTAGGTATCCACTGCATGAAAAGGAACGCCGCACATGGGCGCTCTTTCCTCAAGTCCGCAGGCTTTGCCGGTAAGGGTAAGTTCGAGCTCTCTTGATGCTGTTATGGCGTCATCAAAAAAGATCTCATAAAAATCTCCCAGTCGGTAAAACAAAATGCAGTCACTGTATTCTTTTTTTGTGCTGATATAGTGCTGCATCATAGGAGATACTTTTTCTATATCAACACTGTCTATCATCGTGGTGTTTTCCACGGCTAATTCCCCATTTCCAATAAACTTTTTTCTTCAGACCATTTTTCCCATATAGTAAAAGCCGTGGCATTCATCAAGGCTTACATTTACAAAGTCACCGATAAGCGAAGCATCACCGGGAAAATGAACCAGAGTATTGTTGGACATTCTTCCTGTAAGAAGTGCGCTGTCATGCTCGTTAACTCCCTCAACAAGAACCTCTTCGACTTTTCCTTCAAGAAGCATTGTCCTTTCTTTGGCTGTATCCTGTACAACCTTTAAAAGCCTGTCAAAGTTTCTCTTTACAACTTCCTCAGGAACCTGATCCTCAAATCCGGCAGCAGGTGTGCCTGTTCTTTTTGAATAGATAAAGGTAAAGGCATTATCAAAGGCAGCTTTTTTAACAACATCGATGGTATCGTCAACTGCAGCGTCATCCTCACCCGGAAATCCCACAATTATATCCGTTGTGATAGCAACCTCTGGAAGCTTTGTTCTGATCTTTTCAACAAGCTCAAGATAGCCTTCCTTGGTATATTTTCTGTTCATCTTTCGAAGGATCTCAGTATTTCCGGACTGCAGAGGCAGATGAATATGCCTTGCAACCTTGGGATTTCTCTTTATCACATCAAGAAGATCATCTGAAAGATCCTTGGGATGAGGAGTCATAAACCTGACTCTTTTGATTCCCTCGACCTGACATACCATTTCAAGAAGCTCAGGGAAAGTGATCCTTGAAGGATCTTCTTTATCAAAATCAAGGCCGTAGGAATCAACATTCTGGCCAAGAAGCATTACTTCTTTTACACCGTCAGCTGCAAGTTTTTCGCATTCTCTGATTATATCTTTGGGTGAACGGCTTCTTTCTCTTCCTCGAACATAAGGAACGATGCAGTAGGTGCAGAAATTGTTGCAGCCAAACATGATGTTGACACCTGACTTAAAGGGATATTTCCTGAGAACAGGGAGATCTTCAACGATCTTATCCGTATCTTTCCAGATGTCTATTATCATTCTGTCTGATGAAAGACATGTATCAAGAAGCTCAGCAAACTTGTAAATATTGTGTGTTCCAAATATCAGATCAACAAAGCGGTAGCTTTTCTGGATCTTTTCAACAGCGCTCTGCTCCTGCATCATGCAGCCGCATATAGCGATCTTCATGTAAGGATTTTTCTTTTTGAAATTACTGCACTGTCCAAGGCGGCCAAAAACTCTTTGATCTGCGTTATCTCTGACTGTGCAGGTATTGTAAATTACAAACTCGGAATCCTCGGATTCGCTTTCTTCATAGCCTGCAAGCTTTAATATTGCAAGAAGCTTTTCCGAATCCCTGGCATTCATCTGACAGCCAAAGGTCACTACGCAGGCTCTTGGCTTTCTGCCAAGCTCTTTTTCAAGCTCCGCCGTTTTCTCTTTGACTTTGTCAATAAAAGCAAGCTGTTTTCTGCTTTCTTCGTCTTTTACTGTATCAATACTGCTGTTTAAAATATTTATTTCCATAACCTGTTAAAACTCTTTTCCGTAAATCCTGACTAAACCAAGTAAAATATCAACAACCTTTTTCATTTCCTGGATTGAAGCATATTCATACTTGCCGTGATAATTGTAGCCGCCTGTGCAAAGGTTTGGACAGGGAAGCCCCATGTATGAAAGGGTTGCTCCGTCAGTGCCGCCTCTTATAGGTGAATCAATGGGAGTAACACCAAGGCTCTCCATAACCTTCTTTGCATTATCAACAAGATGCATATGAGGTCGTATCTGGCCTATCATATTCCTGTACTGATCTCTTATTTCAACGTCCACGGTGCCTTCGCCGTATTTCTTATTAAGGAACTCTCCTGCCTCTTTAAAGAGCTCTTTCTTTTTCTCAAAAAGCTCCTCATCGTGATCTCTGATGATATAAGATGCAGTGGCACTTTCGGTAGAACCGTTCACTTCTGTCAAATGAAAGAAGCCTTCCCTCTTTTCCGTATACATGGGATTTTCAAATACAGGAAGAAGTGAATGGAACTCATAGCAGATAAGTGATGCGTTGATCATCTTGTTTTTAGCATCTCCGGGATGAACGCTTCTGCCGTGAACTGTGATGGTACCGCCTGCGGCATTGAAGTTTTCGTATTCAAGCTCTCCAAGCTTGCCGCCGTCCACGGTATATGCATACTTTGCCCCGAATCTCTCTATATCAAAATGCTTTGTGCCTTCGCCGATCTCTTCGTCGGGAGTAAATGCGATACAGATATCTCCATGGAGAATATCATGATTAAGAAGGAGCATCTCAGCCATGGTCATGATCTCGGCAACACCTGCCTTGTCATCTGCTCCAAGAAGCGTACTTCCGTCGGTAACGATAAGGTCTTCTCCGATATGGTTCAAAAGCTCGGGGAAATCCGAAGGAGAAAGGACAACTGCCCCATCCTCTGAAAGCTTAATATCTTTTCCGTCGTATTTTTCGACAATTCTTGGATTTACATCCTTGCCGCTGACTTCGTCGGATGTATCCATGTGGGCGATAAAGCCAAGCGCCGGTACATTCATGCTGTCAGGAAGATTTGAAGGGATCTTTCCGTATACATAGCAGTGCTCCGAATCGTAGTAAACATCCTCGGCTCCCATTGCTGCCAGTTCTTTGTAAAGCAGCTTTGCAAGGTCATGCTGTTTCATTGTGGATGGTGAAGTTCCGGTCTTTTCATCAGACTGGGTATCGATCTTTACGTAACGCAAAAACTTTTCAATCACATCTTTTTCTATCATTTTCTTTTCCTTCCGGTAGTTTTATTATTTTTCTTTTTTTCGGATTCTTTACTCATATATATTCTGACAGATCTGTCATACAAAAGCTCTGAAAATACGTCGGCTTCAGTATTTGTTTCTGTGAAAGAATCCGTCTTTTTATGTGAGATTGTCTTTTTTTCTCTGACTGTAACAGGCCTTTCGTCGGTATCGGAATATAGCTCCCACTCATATCCTTCAGGAAGCTTTGGAATTGCTAGCTCCTGACATGTCCAGTTCATATTAAAGACAACATAGATATATCTTTTCTTAGCGTCGCTCTTTTCATAAGCTCCGCCAAAAAGCATGCCAAGAAGATGACTGTATCCCGTAAGATCAGGTCTCCAGGCTTCTTTCCCGTGGTATGACAGATCAGGATAGCCGCACCCAGCATAGTCCATAAGCTTAAATGGCATTTTTTCATGTAAAAGACTGTGCTCTTTTCTAAAACGGATCAAAAGCTTTACATAGTCATATATTTCTTTGTTTTTATCAAAAGCTTTCCAGTCAACCCAGCCGGTTTCGTTATCCTGACAATAAGGATTGTTATTGCCGCCCTGACTGTTTCCGAATTCATCTCCACCAAATATCATGGGAGTTCCCTGAGCAAAGAAAAGCATAGTCAGAATATTTTTGATCTGCTTGGTCCTAAGTGACAGAATGTCGTGCTTTCTGGTTCTTCCTTCTATGCCACAGTTCCAGGAAAGATTATTGTCAGTGCCGTCTTTATTGTTTTCCCCGTTTTCCTCATTGTGCTTGTGCTCATAGGAAACAAGGTCAAAGAGCCTGAAGCCTTCATAATCTGCCACATAGTTGATAACTCCGTGGCTTTCGGAATTGGCGATCATGGCTTTCATAAAATCGCTTACCGAGTTGTCATCGCTCTTTAAAAATCTGCGGCTGTTATATAAAAAGGCATTATTATAGTCCGCGAGAAATCTTTCTTTACAGTTTTTATCCCTGCAAAGATCCGTATAGTCAAACCACTCGTTCCAGATCTTTATATCCGTAAACAAAGGATCGCTCACAATTGCTTTTATGGGAAGCCCCGATCCTTTCAGGTGGAAACCGTCAATATGATAATTACATCTCCAATACCTTAAGGCATCGATTATAAGGCTCTCACTTTCGTTTTCTTCAAAATAAAACTGAAGAATCACCTCAATGCCGTTATCATGCATGGTTTTTACAAAGCATTTAAACTCATTCTCTGCATTTTTTGGATTTTCGCAAAAAGATGCTCTGGGCGCAAAATAAAAGCCTTTCTTGTAGCCCCAAAGATTTACCTTTGTCTTTTCATCTGCTTTATCAGTAAGGCTTCCGTTTTTTGAATACACGGAAGAAGCACGCATTATATTCCCCATTCCGGCTTTTGACTTCCTGTAGGGATTTTCAGCTTCATCCATCTCGTAAACAGGCATAAGCTCCAGGGTTGTAACACCAAGATCTTTTAAATACGGTATCTTTTCGATGATACCGGAAAATGTGCCTCTTTTTGATGCGCTTACCGTACTGGAAGGGCTCTTTGTAAAACCTCTTACATTCAAAAGATATACAAAGCTATCTTCATAGGGGATAAATACATTTTCTTCATTTTCCCAATCAAAAGAGTCGTCTCTTTTTGACTTATTATCAAGCTTTGCACTTATCCTGCAATCGGGAACATAAACGCCAAACTTTTCAAGACCCAAAACCTGCTTGGCATAAGGATCGCAGAAATACTCATCATCCTCAAAATAGTTGTAGGATGCGTAGTCGTCTATATTCGCAACATCACGGATCCTGGCAGAATAGATCATTCCTTTTTTAAGGTCATGATCAAGAGCGATCTTAAGAGGCTCTTTAACCTTTGCAGAAGCGTCCGGATAAAGAGTTACGCCGCAGTTTTTGCTGCCGGAAAACACAGCCCTAACCACAAGGCTTTTGTCATAGTCTATGTAGCATCCCAAAGGATACGGTTTTTCTTTGCAGATCCTCATGGTCAAGTCTTTTGCCCCCAACTTTTTGAATATTTACACGCCGTAATATTTTAACACATTACTGCCTTCTATGCACCAAAGCCTTGATATTTTATGATATACTTAAAAGCAGAATGATAAATAGTACATATTCGGAGGCACCCATGGAATTTTCTAAAATTGCAAAAGACTGGAACACAAAGATCGAAAACGGCGAACAGCCTACTGTAGATATCGAACTTGACGACGGAAAAACCGTAACCTGCGCACTTATGGTGGTTCTTACGGTAAATTCCAAAGACTATATCGTTCTTCTGCCCCTTGATGAAAACGGCCAGAACAATGACGGTAACGTATGGTTCTATGAATTTATCTTAAATGACGAAAACTCAGAGCCTGAGCTTGGTTATATCTCTGATGACGAGGAATACGAGGCTGTTTCAGAGGCATTTGACTCATTTCTCGATGACGTTGAATTTGATGAGCTTGTTGAGCTTCCCGAGGAGGGACTGGACTGATCTTCCCACAAGAAGCGTACCGGCCTTAAAAATCTGCTGGGAAGCATGGGATTTTTCTCGCTTCCTGATATATAAGACATTATGAGCGCCTGTTTTGCCCTTGTCATAGCAACATAGAGCATTCGGCGCTCTTCTTCTGTCTGGCTTTCGGATACGGCGCTTCTTGACGGAATAATGCCCTCGTTCAGATCAGGAAGCCATACCTGTTCAAATTCAAGACCTTTTGATCCATGAAAGGTCATTATCTTAACCCTGTCTTTTAAGGGTTTTCCTGCATTCTTACCCTTTTCTTCTTTATCGTATTTTCTTTCAAGATCTCTTATATTTTTTAAAAGATCCTTCACCTCATACATATTCCGAGAAAATTTCTCAAGTTTATCCAGGTCTTTAATGCTGCCTTCAAATATCTTTTCAAGTCCCACTTCTTTTCTAAGATAACGAATAGCCAAAGAAGGTCTTAAATGCCCTATCATCTCGATCTGTTTAAACAGGAGCTTTACCGCATTTCTCCTTACTTTATTTTTTTCATAATAGTTCAGCACATCTTTTTCTGTTATGACGTCCTCCATAAGAGCTTCCCTTGTAATATATCTTTGAGGCTTATTCATGATCTTCAAAAAATCATTTCTCTTCCTTCCGCAAACGGAAAATTTCAGATAATCAAGACAGAGAATAACGGCTTTATCTTTAAAAAAAGGGATCATATCAGGCTTTTGTTCGGAGATATTGGTTTTTATCCCCTCTTTTTCAAGATATGCAGAAAGAGCAATTCCTTCAGAGTTGGTCCTAAACAAAACGGCAAGCTTTCCCGGATCCTCAAGTCTTTTGATATACTGCGCAATCGCATGACTCTGTTCATTTTTATCTTTAAACTTAAGGGCTGTTAATTTGCCTTGCCCGGAGCCTTCAGCAGGGGACATTTCCTTTGCTATTCTTTTCTTATTATCCTTTATCACAAGTTTCGAGACATCAATGATGCTTTTTGCACTTCTGTAATTTGTCATAAGCTTTATAAGGTTTTTTTCAGAAACACCGAAATATGAGCCAAATCCCTGCATTATCCCGGGGTCAGAGCCTCTAAAGCCATAAATAGACTGATCATCATCACCGACAACAAAGATATTTCCGTCCTTTCCGGACAAAAGGCTGATAGTCTTAAACTGCATCATATTTATGTCCTGATATTCATCTATCAGAATGTACTTAAATCTGTCTTTCCAAAGCTTTAAAATATCAGGCTCATCAGAAAGCATCTTAAAGCATCTGTTTATCATGTCTTCAAAATCAAGCTTTCCCAGCTCAAAAAGCCTTTTATCATATATGTTTATCAGCTGGTCAAAACAGGAAGCAGCAGGAACTTGTGATGTCAGAGTATCAGCCTTACCTCCTGTTGACTTTATCCTTGATATTTCAGTGATGATCAGATCAATATCCTGAATACTGTCATCGTATTCCTGAAGTGACAAAAGATTTTTTCCATACAAAAAAGAAAGAGCATCATATATGATTTCTCTTTTAAATCCGTTATTTGCAATATTCAGTTCCATTTTAGGGAAACTTTTACGTATCATCTGATAAAAGACAGAATGAAAGGTTCCGAATGATACGTCAGGATAAGAACTATCCGTGAGTTTCATGAAGCGGTGCTGCATTTCCAAGGCTGCAGCTTTGGTGAAGGTGATCACCAGTATTGACTGCGGAGGGATACCTGCCGTTTCGATCATGTACTTTAACCTTTGTACAAGCACAAAGGTTTTGCCGCTTCCAGGTCCCGCTATAACCATAGCAGGACCTTCAACATGCTCTATGGCACGTTTTTGAGAAGCATTGGCTACAAAGGTATCCGCCCCTGAAAAACCATTATTTTTCAAGAAGTTCGATTCCTTTTTTGATCCTCTTTATAGTCTCTTCCTTGCCGATAACTTCCATAAGCTCTGTAGCGCCGCAGGGAGTCATCTCCTTGCCTGAAACAGCGATTCTTACAGGCCAGAGAACATATCCGTTCTTGTACTCTTTTTCCTTGATGTATCCTGAAAGAAGTGCATAGAGAGCGTCGTTTGTATAGTCCTCATGAGCTTCAAGAAGAGGAAGTACATCCTTTAATACAGCAAGGGAAGATGCAGAATCTGTCTTCATCTTTTTGTGTGAATAAATAGCTGTATCATACTCAGGAAGCTCGTCAAAGAAATCAACCATTCCCTCAATATCAGGGAATATCTCAATTCTTGTCTTTACCATAGCTGCGATCTTTTTAAGATCAAGATCTTTTTTGATGGCCTTTTCAAGATAAGGCTTTGCCATCTCAAAGAATCTGTCATCATCCATAGCCTTGAGATACTCACCGTTCATCCATTTAAGCTTGGTGTAATCAAATACGGCAGGTGATTTGTTGATCCTTCTGTAGTCAAACTTGTCGATAAGATCCTGAAGAGACATGATCTCGTTGTTATCCTCAGGTGACCATCCAAGAAGTGCAACAAAGTTAACAACAGCTTCTGCCAAAAATCCCTGTTCGATCAGGTCTTCAAAAGAGGAATGTCCACTTCTTTTTGAAAGCTTGTGATGATCCTCATCTGTGATAAGAGGACAATGTATATACTTGGGGATCTCCCAGCCAAATGCATCATAAAGTCTGTTGTACTTGGGTGATGAAGAAATGTACTCATTACCTCTTACAACATGTGTGATGCCCATAAGGTGGTCATCAACAACGTTTGCAAAGTTGTAAGTGGGATATCCGTCAGACTTAATGAGGATCATATCATCAAGCTCTTTGTTCTCAACGGACACATCACCGTAAAGTTCGTCATGGAAGGTGGTTACGCCTTCTGTGGGGTTATTCTGTCTGATAACAAAAGGCTTTCCTTCTGCAAGGTTTTTCTCAACCTCTTCCTTAGACAGATGGAGGCAGTGCTTGTCGTAAACACTGATCTCCTTTTTGCCGCCGTTACCGTCATCTATTTCCTGAACAAGCGTAGAAAGACGCTCCTCATCGCAAAAACAATAATATGCTTCACCCTTATCAATGAGCTCTTTTGCATACTGCATGTAAATGCCGGCCTTTTGTCTTTCGCTCTGAACATAAGGTCCGACAGGTCCTCCGATATCGGGACCTTCGTCATGAATAAGTCCTGTATCCTTGAGGGTTTTGTAGATTATCTCGGTAGCGCCTTCAACATAACGCTCCTGATCCGTGTCCTCTATTCTGAGGATATAATCTCCCTTTTCATGCTTGGAAATAAGGTAAGCATAAAGAGCTGTTCTTAAGTTACCTACATGCATACGTCCTGTGGGACTGGGTGCATATCTTGTTCTGATCTTAACCATTTTTGCTCCTATCTGTTACAAACATAAATAAATTCGACAAATATTTATTCTACCACAAGAAAACAATAATTCAACTTGTGTTTAATTTTTGCCTGTAGAACCAAAACCGCCTCTGTCAGCGCCTTCCAAATGCTCCTTTTCTTCAAATTCGATATGAGGCTGATTTTCCATGATCCTGAACTGGCAGATCCTGTCATTAAAAGAAATATGAGTATCTCTCATTGCAAGCACAGGCATGAACCACTGATCGTTATCACCGCAATATGAATGGTCTATGATTCCCATACTGTTAGTCTGGATGATACCAAAGTTTTTAAAAGTAGAGCTTCTGGGAACAACATGTGCTTCGTACCCTTTTGGAATCTCCATTGCCACCCCCAGAGGAACAAGCTTAAATTCCCCGCTTTTAAGGTCAATATCCTCAGCACTCCTAAGGTCGATCCAGTCAGATTTTCCGTCGATGTACTCAAGCTTTGTAAGATTTTCGTTAAAATACTTGATCTTGATCTTCTTTTCCATACCTGTATCCTTCCTCAATAAAATAAATGACAATTTATCATAACATAAAAACCAAATTTCAAAATAGTAGGAATAAAGCAATAAATGGTGTAGTCTTTTTGGAAAATAATGCTATTATAGTAAACGTAGTTCAAAAATACACTATAAAAGGAGTAGGGTAATATGAAATTATTTGTAGACACAGCCAATATTGATGAGATCAGAAAAGCAAATGATATGGGAGTCATTTGCGGTGTTACCACCAATCCGTCTCTTATCGCAAAAGAAGGCAGAGACGTATACGAAGTGGTAAAAGAGATTGCTTCTATCGTTGACGGACCTATCAGCGGTGAGGTTAAGGCAACAACTACAGACGCTGAAGGCATGATCGCTGAAGGCCGTGAGATCGCCAAGCTTCACAAGAACATGGTTGTAAAGATTCCTATGACTATCGAAGGTCTTAAGGCTTGCCATGTACTTTCAAAAGAAGGCATCAAGGTAAACATGACACTTATCTTCACAGCAAACCAGGCTCTTCTTGCTGCAAGATCAGGCGCTGCATTTGTAAGCCCCTTCCTTGGAAGACTTGATGATATCAGTGTTCGCGGAACAGATCTTATTTCAGAGGTTGCAGAGATCTTCAACATTCACAACATCTCCACAGAGATCATCGCAGCCAGCATCCGTCACCCTATGCACGTAACAGACTGTGCACTTGCTGGTGCAGATATCGCTACAGTTCCTTACAAGGTTATCGAGCAGATGACACATCATCCTCTCACAGACCAGGGAATCGAAAAATTCCAGAAGGATTACGAAGCAGTATTTGGCAAGTAATTTCATTATTAGTTTTAATAAGCCACAGGGGTTTACTCCTGTGGCTTTTTTTCAAGTTCGATCCATTCATTTATGGAAAGTGGTATATAATCGCTTCTTTTGCAAAAACAGTTGATCAGATTACAGGGAATGGTACTTTCCTGCTCACCGTAAATCGTAAGAAAAGAAGTATTTCTCACTTCTTCTTTAAATCTACGGATCAGAACTTCATCCCTTGTTTCGTGAACATGCCCGTAAAGCATGTAAGTCTTTTGTTCTCCGTTTTTCTTAAGTCTGTACTGCCCGTTATAAAATAAAATCGGATAATGACAAAGAACTATCTTCTTTTGGCTGTCTGCAATTTCCTTATAATCACAGATCCATTCAAACCTTTCCTTGTCAAATGCAGGAGAATCAATGTACTTATCGTGATTTCCCTTTATAAGGCAAAGCTTTCCTTTTAGTCTTTTAACAAGTTCATTGGTCTCTTCCACCTTGCCAAGAGAAAGATCACCCAGAATGATGACCGTATCCGAAGCGGTTACTTTATCATTCCACTTAGAGATCATGTACTCATTCATCTCTTCTGCAGATGAAAAGCCCCTCATATCCATTTTTTCATTGAGAGAAGCGTGAAAAAAATGGCAGTCTGCAATGTAATAGATCATTCAAGGCTTCCTCCGTCGTCATGCAAAAGAAGAGATTCATCCTGATCGGCAGCAGCTGTTGCAAGCTTATCACACCTTTCATTCTCCGGATGACCGTTATGACCCTTTACCCAGTTCCAGGTAATTTTGTGTGGCTCTGCCGCGCGCAGAAGTCTTTGCCATAATTCCATATTTTTAACAGGCTTTTTTGTAGCTGTGCGCCAACCGTTCAAAAGCCATTTTTCAAGCCAGCCCTCTGTAAAGGCTGCGATCACATATTTTGAATCGGAATACATCAAAACCTCGCAGGGCTTATTAAGATGCTCAAGTCCCACAATAGCCCCCAAAAGCTCCATGCGGTTATTGGTGGTTTTATCATAGCCGGCGCTTAATTCCTTTTCATGGACCCGTCCCTTTGGGTCCACATATCTCATAACTATTCCGTATCCGCCGGGACCATCCGGGTTCCCCCTTGCAGATCCGTCGGAAAAAATCTCTACTGTCATTTCCAGACTCCGCTCTTTAAAAAGTTCTGTGCCATATTTTCGGCTTTTTCTGTAATATCGTCCTCATAACCAAGAACGCCCAAAAGCCTTATGGCGTTTCTGTTATTCGCAGGGCCGTTTTTTATCTCATAATCAAAATGAACATCATTATCAAGGATATTTCCTTCAAAATGATACATGTTATAATCCCCTGCTAAAAGCTCTGTAAGCTCTATATCGTGTGTTGCCGCAAAGCACATGATATTCCCTGCAGAAAACCGCTTTAGGATCTGACAGGACGCAGCTATTCTTTCCACGGTATTTGTGCCCCTTAACACCTCGTCAATAAAGCACAGAACCTTACTGGAAGCATCTTTTGTGGCATCCAGTATCCTCTTTAAGGATTTTATCTCAACAATATAATAGCTTTCTCCGCTGGTCAGATCATCCTTGAGCGCCATTGAGGAAAATATCCTGAAAAGAGGCGCTTTATAGCTCTTTCCAAGAACCGTATGTATTGTCTGGGAAAGAATTGAATTGATGGCACAGGTCTTAAGAAATGTGGATTTACCGGAAGCATTGGAACCTGTGATCAAAAGTCCTTTATCCGTATCAATGTCGTTGCATACAGGATCTGAAATAAGAGGATGAACAAGCCCTTTAGCGTTGTAGCCCTCTTTTGTAAATTCAGGAATACAAACATTTTCTTTAAAGGACTCTCTAAAGCAGGCTATGGATATTTCCGCTTCCAGCCTTCCTGTCAGAGTAAGTATTCTGTCAAGAGAATCCATCTTTTTCATAAGTTCACGGTACATCTGGTTAAACTTAATGATATCAATATGTGTGACCATGCGGATATAATCCATCATAAGGTCAGCGGGATTGCCGCCGGAATTCATGCGTGCGGGAGCCATAAGGATGGATGCACCTGCTTTAAATCCGGAAAACTCCTTTGAAATCTGCGACATCTCTTTGAAGGTATCGGAAAAGGCTTCGTCATTAACTGCCGAAAATGCATCAACAGATTTAATGACACGCATTATATAGCCATATGTAGTAAGATACGGATCTATATCTCCCTTTGTCTTAAAGTAATTGAAGATATTAAGAAGCATTAAGGCGATGAGTAAAATAAATCCCAGCTTGAAATTAAGGAAACAGATAACAACCGAAAGTCCCATGAGACCCAGCATGGCAAAATGCCTTACGTTACCGGTATTTCCCACATTTTCAAGGAAGCGTATGTACTGATAAATGGAATACTTACGGTTATTTCCTATCTCATAAAAAATAAGCTGAAGCCTTTTTCTTATATCATCGTTTTCCTGAAGATAAGAAACTTCTTTTTCCTGTTTTTCAAAATCATCAACAAGTGAAGGAGTCCTTAAAAGATAGTAAAGATACTCTTCTCCGGCTGCGCTCAGACAATAGTTTGTTCTTACAAAAACTCTGTCCATGTCAAGATCGTTCCAGGTAGTATCATCTATCTGAAAATCATTTTTGTGATTCAGATAGTAACCCTTAAGATGCTCAAAATCTTCGTCCTTATATTGTTTGTCGGGAGCTTTGCCAAAATTGTCGGAGAGCTTTTTTTGAAGATACCTTTTTGCTTTCCTTGCATCCCTTATTCCAAGAAGGTATGCAACAACGATCATTGTAACAATAGCGGCAATAATATAATAAAAATCCATATTTTCAGCTGTAGATCCTTTGCTTTATTTCTTCTGCCTTTGCATAAATATCTTCGGGCTTTTCACCTATATTGAAATGCCCGTTTTCGTATCTGATGATACCGCCGATCATGGTCATAATGACATTGGCTTTGCTTCCGCTGTAAACGATGTTTTTGGGAATGTTGTTTACAGGCTGCATATTGGGCTGATGCATATCAAGCATGATGATATCCGCAAGCTTTCCGGGGGCAAGAACATCAGCATCATTAAGTCCCATGGCATGCGCTCCGTTAACGGTAGCCATCTTTAATACTTCCATGGCATCAACACTGGCAGCATTCATATCTTTTATCTTGGCAAGACCTGTAACAAGGAACATCTCTCTGAACATATCAAGGCAGTTATTGCTGGCAGGTCCGTCGGTTCCTATGGCAACGGGAATGCCGGCTTTAAGATACTCGCTTATGGGTGCGATCCCGCTTGCAAGCTTACAGTTTGAGCCGGGATTGGTCACAGCATAGAGATTTCTCTTTTTCATGATCTCTCTGTCTTTTTCATCGGTCCAAACAAGGTGATATCCGCCTCCGCCATAGTCAAAAAGGCCAAGTGAATCAAAGAATTCTATGGGCGACATACCATATCTTTCAATACACTCTTTTGTTTCGGATTCTGTCTCCTGAATATGCGCCCAGAAAGGAGCCTTGTATTTGTGTACAAGATCAGCTGTCTTTTGAAGAAGTTCCTTTGAACAGGTATACTCCGCATGGAGACCTAAAATAAATGAATTGTATTCATCTCTTCCGTTCAATTTGTTGTAGTACTCTTCCAGAAGTTCAACAGACTGGCTGAAGTTGTTTACGCAGCTGGTCTGAACGCAGCGCATACCGCAGTCTCTGAAGGAATCAGCAACGGTATAGGGTGTAAGATACATCTCAAAAACGCCGGTGATACCGCTTGTAAGATACTCAAGTATGGAAATCTTACTAAGATGATAGATATCCTCTCCCGTCATTTTGGCTTCTATCGGAAAGATCTGGTTATTAAGCCACTCGGAAAGAGGCAGATCATCAGCCTTTGATCTCATAAGCGTCATGGCTGAATGAGTATGTGCATTCTTAAATCCGGGCATAAGAAGATTCATATCACAATCTATCTCTTTATCCCATATAAGGATGGCATCCTTGTGATCATCACAGTAATGAAGAGCTTCATCCTGTGTCCCCGTAAAAATGATCCTGTCATCCTTTACCCAAACTTCGCCGGTAAAGATCTCTTTTCCCGGCTCCATAGTCAAAATCCTGGCGTTATAAAAACGTATTCTCATTTAGGCCCCATCCCCTTATCAAAATCTTTTGATAGTCTCTGTAACAAGCTTTGAGAACTTTTCAGCAGCAAGGTCAGCAGCTTCCTGCACTTCTTCGTGAGAAAGAGGATTGTCTGAAAGACCTGCAGCCACGTTACTGATAAATGAAATACCACAGACCTTCATTCCCATGTGATTACCTGCAATAGCCTCAATAACAGTACTCATACCTACAGCTGATACGCCAAGCTGTTTAAGTATGCGGATCTCTGTGGGTGATTCAAAGGAAGGTCCTGTAAGCTGAGCATATACGCCTTCTCTTAAGTTAATGTTAAGAGACTCTGCAGCTTCTCTTATTGTATCTGCAAGGTCCTTTTTATAAACATCGCTCATATCAGGGAATCTTACACCAAGCTCATCGATGTTGGGTCCGATAAGAGGATTAGGTGCAAAAAGGGAGAAATGATCCTTGATCAGCATAAAATCACCGGGCTTAAAGCCATCTCCAAGACCACCTGCAGCGTTGGTAAGAAACAGTATCTTTGCTCCAAGCATATGCATAAGTCTTGCGGGAAGAACAACATCACTGACTTCATAACCCTCATAGAAGTGAACTCTGCCCTTCATGCAAACAACCTTTTTATCACCAACATATCCGAAAATGAACTTGCCGGCATGCCCCGGAACCGTTGAAACAGGGAATCCGGGAATATCCTTGTAATCAACCTCTGTCTCAATCTTTATGTTTTCAGCGTAGTTTCCAAGTCCTGAACCCAAAACCAGAGCGATCTCGGGAACAAAATCAGTCTTTTCCCTAACTGCCTTGTAACAATTCTGAAGCTTTTCATAAATAGCATTACCCATAACAAATATCTCCTTTTATATCATAATTTAACCATTTGTCTTTTTACAAAAACCATTTTATATCATAACACTTACATGACGAGATTGCCATGAATTGTGGGCTGCAATGTGTTTTTAACAACTTCTTCAAGAACATCTTTTTTGCCGCCCTTTAGAAATTTTGAAACAAGGAAAGAATCAAAGCCGCCTATATCAGGGGTTATATTTTTCATGGTATCGATAAGCATATCGGATCCGGGGTTTTCATGCATCCTGATTTCTATTCTGCCGGGAACGCCGTCCCTTAGATCCTCTCCAAAATGAATATCAAAAATCCTTACGCAGGCTTCCTCAAGAAAACTTATCTCATTTCGGATCACAAACCTGTTGTACTCATCTCTTGTGCATAAGCTGCTGAGAGAAACCTTATAATTTTCTCCGTGCATATTTATATTGCTGACATAGTGCTTACCATCAAAACCGCACCGTAGAGGAAAGATCATCTCCCCTTCATGTATATCAATAAAAAAAGCGTTGTTCTCTTCTTTTCTGAATCCGATCTTTTTCATGCCGTCGGTAAAATTATTATGAACAACCTGCACCATCACAGGAAAAATACCAACTCCTGTGGTCTCAAGATCGTAGATACGCCCGTTTATACAGTCTAAAGTCCTAAGGTCAGAGCCGCATTTTAAAGATGACCTTTTCTTATTTTTCCAGCCTCCGCTTCTGATAACAGGAAAAGAAGCCGTTCTGCCGCCAACATATTTGCACAGCGCTTTTAGCTTGGAAAGAGAATAAAAATCTTCCGGCAAAGGCTCATCGCTGCACTTTATCCTGTCCTTCATGGCATCCCTTATCCTTACAGCCATGGGGCTAGTCTGGAATATATCGGAATTACCTGCATTTGTAACGACGACCATATCAATATCGGGATAAATAAAGACATTCTGACCAAGCATTCCGTTAAAAGCATAAGATCCGGGTCTGTCATCATTTATCCAGATCTGGAATCCGTAATGCTCATTATCATCTTTTTCTGTTGCTATCTGCCAGGAAGTTGATTGGGAAACCCACATCCGGGGAATAATCTGTTCACCTTCCCATTTCCCGTTTTGAAGATACAAAACACCAAGTTTTGCCATGTCTTCAGCACGCATAAACAGTCCCCAGCCGCCCTTTGTGATACTCTGAGGACAGCTCTCCCAAAAGACTCTTCTGATGCCCATAGGAGTAAATATCCTGTCTTTACAAAAATCAAACAAAGACATGCCTGTTATCTCTGTAACTATGGCAGAAAGCATGTAGGTGTTCATGCTGTTGTATTCAAATCTGGTTCCGGGCTCAAACTTAAATCCCGCCTCCAAAAAGCTCTTTCTCCAGTCATTTCCGCTTATGGCACCTGCTTCGTTAAAATCTATGCCACTGGACATATTAAGAAGGTTCATAACGGTTATGGGCTTTTTAAAAAGACCCATAAATCCCATTCTGGCTCCGAAGATCTCACTTAATTTGGTATCAAGAGAAAGCTTTCCTTCATTGATAAGTATTCCAATGGCCATTCCGGTTATGCTTTTGCACATGGAATAAGAAACATGCCACATATCAATGTCATAGGGTTCAAAAGCGCACTCGGCTATGACTTTTCCATGCCTTAGCGCCATAAACTTATGCATTTTACACTCTTTATCTTCCTGAAGCTCTTTTATAAGATCATAAAAAAAGGCAGAACTTACGCCTTGTGATTCAGGTGAAGTCCTTTCAAGGAAAGTTTCAAGAGAAGCTTTAACCCCCAGAAATTCGGGTTTTTGAGGATGATAATCAACCTTGCTGATCTCACCTGTTTCTCTTGAAACGAGCTTTAAAAGAAGTTCACCGACGTAAAGTTCTGCTCTTGCCATTTTGCCCCTCCAAAATAAGCATTCAGTCGGTTTTAAGTGCTCTCATGGAGTTTAATATTGCCAGCACAGCAACACCCACATCTCCAAATACAGCGATCCACATGGTTGTAAGACCAAGGGCTCCGAGGACAAGGATAACTGCCTTTACCAAAAGGGCAAACACTATGTTCTCTTTAACTATCCTAACGGTTTTGCGTGCTATCTTTATTATCCCGGGAAGTCTTGAAAGGTCATCATCCATAATGACTACATCGGCAGCCTCTATGGCAGCGTCACTTCCAAGGGATCCCATTGCAATACCTACATCAGCTCTCATAAGTACCGGGGCATCATTGATGCCGTCACCGACAAATGCAACTTTGTCTTTATTATCCCTTTTTGAGAGCAATTTTTCAACAGCGGCCACCTTATCGGCAGGAAGAAGCTGTGAGAACACCTCATCTATCCCAATCTCATTTGCCACAGCTTTTGCCACAGCATCATTATCACCGGTAAGCATTACAGTCTTTCGTACACCTGCTTTTTTGAGGTTTTGAAGCATCTTACCCACTCCATCTTTAACACTGTCAGAGATATGTATATAGCCAAGGTACTTTCCGTCATAGGAAATAAAAACTACAGTACCTGAAAGCTCAACTTTTTCATGGCTGATATTATTATCATCCAAAAGCTTTTCATTTCCTGAAAGTAGCTCTTTTCCATCATAAATTGCCTTTAGGCCGCGGCCGGGGATCTCTTTTATATCAGCGCTGTTACCTGCTTCATTATCAGCAGGCTTGATGCCATTTTCACTGCAATATGAAAGGATCGATCTGGCAATTGGATGATTTGAATAGCTTTCTATGAAAGAAGCCATTTCAAGGAACTTTTCTTTTGTTACAACCTCTTCGCCTACAGATACTTTTGTTACTTTGAACTCACCCTTTGTAAGAGTACCTGGCTTATCAAAAACAAAGGACCTGATACTTGAAACAGCTTCCAGATAATTGCTGCCCTGTACAAGAACACCTGATCTGGAAGCAGC
>JAILOW010000170.1 GCA_024690635.1 Butyrivibrio sp. | reverse complement strand
GGCTTTTTGCCCTCTCCGTTATCAAATACCTTTTCAAGGTCCACTTTACCGTCGGAGTCATAATAATATGACATCTCGGAAGACTCTGTTGCCTCATCAAAATATGCAAGCTTTACAGCTTTATTTGAGCCGATCATGGCAGCCTTTAATTTGGAAGCCTGAACTATCTTTTTATCCTTAGGATCAAAAGTCAGAACCTTTATAGTATCAGCCTTTGGCTTATTATCATCATGAGCCTTGAAGTTGATACCCTTCTTGCCGTCGGCACTGTCAGGCGCATCCTCTATGGCTATTGTATATACTCCTTCCGTATATTCAGTATCCTTGGAAGGAACATATTTTGCAGGATCAGCTATTAGCTTATCTTCTGAAACCGCATCTCCCTTATAGAACTTAAGCACATAGTCACTTCCGGCAACAAGCTTCTTTCCATTGTAGGTAATAACAGGCTTTACAGAGCCAAGCTTTGCAGCTTTTGATAAAGACATTACTCTTTCGGATGAAATTACCGAATCGTCAATGTCAGCCTTTAATATCTCAAAAGCAAAAACCCTGGTTTTAGCATAGCTGCCCTTGCCCTTTATGGTTAAAGAGGGAGCTACAGATTTATTCTTTTTATTTACAGCATCATTTGCTGCAGCATTTATATTATTTGAATACTTTAAGGTATAATCTCTGTTCTGCCAGAGTCTTCTTTTACCATGATAAACAAGGATCTTATCATCGAAAGTGATCTTGCTGCCTGTATATGTCACTTTGTAATCTGTAAGTTTTTCATCTACTCTGTTACCATCAATGACATACCAAAGGTCCGTAGGAACATTGGATATCTTATTTTCAAACACAGATGCCTTCAGATCATCTGTGATATCGCCCCAATCAGAGCTTAATTTATAAGTGAAAGTAACCGTATCGCTTGGAGCATAATCTGTTCCCTTGTATGCTTTTGCCTTAATAGTCAAAGACTCTTCAGGGCCTGTAAACTTAGAAGCATCCAGATTAAGAGTTCCTACAAATTCTGCAGAAGCTTCATCAGGTTCGCTTCCGTCTGTTGTGTAATAGATTCTGGCTCCTAAAGTCTCTGAGTAAAGTCTTAATACCGTGCCTGCATCTACTGTCAAAGTTTCTCCGTCTAAAACTTCCGGGTCAGATATAGGAGCCTTAACTTTTTCTGCAGGACGACTTACACTCACTCCAATGCTGACATCGATAATATCCGACTTAAGATTGATGATCGTAGCACCGGCCTTCTTTGCATCAATATACAGGCAGTTTCCAAGGAATCTGACTTCAGCAACTTCAGGAATAGTGCTTGTTACAGCAATTGCTTCATCAAGCCATGTAGGATTAAATGTAAGATCCACCCTTACACTGTCACCTATTTCAAGATTATAGTCAGTAATATCAGGATCAAAAAGCACGCCGGCAGGAATGATTTCATTTGATACAGTGACAGTTATCGTATTACTGATAACGCCATCAAGTTCAGCATATATCTTTGCTGTACCAGCAGCTCTTGCGATAATATTTCCGTTATTTTCAACAATGACAGGCTGCCTTTTGATGTTATTAGAGTCATCGTATGTACAGTCGCTTACTATCCACTTAACATTCTTTAAATCATATGTTCCTGACGATTCAACGATTATACCAGTCTCGTATTTTTCACCGATTTTAAGAGCATTTATAGGACCATATATTGATAGTGACGATATATCAGGAAGCTGCTCATCCCCTGGTTCTCCGGACCACTTTGCATATATTGTTATATCTTCATATGCCCTGAAATATTCAGCTCCACCGGTTTCAGATGTAACAAGTTTTTGCTCGTTATCCTCATCGTCCCTGTAATACCAGCCAAGGAACCTTCTGCCTGAAGAATTTCTGATTTCGGATAAATGTGAGGATAAAACCATGTTCTTACCGGCCGCAACCTTTTGAATCCTGGTTTTTTCTCTTATATATTTGTCATTAGCATTTTGAGAAGACTCGTTTTCTCTTTCAAAATAAGCGCCTTCTCCGGCATCAAGTGTAACATTTACACTTGTTCCATATGCAGCAACAAGCCACAGATTATTATATGCAGCCTTAAGAACGCTTTCAGGAAATACCAATGTACATTTTCCTTCTTTGTACATCATATACTGATAAGGCCTGTTCATATCAGGGCTTTCCGGATCTGAAGTAAGAGGATAATAGAATCCCAAAAACGCTCGGGTTTTATCATTTATAAGCGGTTCATCAAAAATTATTCCATAACTTTCATTATAATCATCAGGAAGCTCATGTGTCCTATATCTGATATATGAACCCATTTCTGTTTTTTCATTAAAATAGCCTTCTCCGGAACAAAGCTCTACCTTTGCTTTTAATAGGGATTTCTTGGAATAGATTACTGTATTGTCTTTTGTAATGGCATCTGAAATATCATAGACTTCATTACAGTCTTTATCCTTAAATCCCAATCTGTAAAACTTCTTGTCATTGTTAATATCATATTTAAACTTTGATCTATGATCTGATATACCAAGATATCCGTAAAGTGTTCCCTTACCGACATATGCAAAGTGTTCGGTTTTCTCTTTGTCAAAATTGTATTCATCAAACCATAATACACGATTTTTAATTGACGCTGATTTGTTTATATAATCATCTGTATCAAGACTGAGCTTAATGGTTTCCGTGTACTGTGCATAGAAAGTCATATCACTTCTGGGGACAAAACCATTGTCACCAAGAGTAACTTTTTTGCCGCTTTCGTCAATATAAAAATGAAGATCTTCATTTAAAGACCAGATCTCGCCTGATCCATCAGCATTCGTTGTCCAAAGACCCGTAGGACGTGTGGCAGGTCTTGTATCATAATCATATCTTTTGTTTAATAGCTCAGGACATCCGTATACAGTTTCGGCATCCTTCTCTCTGTCATAATATCTGTAAGAACCACCCTTAGGGATGCATATTTTTCTCAAGATCTCATCATGGTCCTTAAATGTAATTGTAAACATCTCTGAGGTAAAGCCTGCATACAGCACGGTGTCACCTGTGATAATATAAGAATCCAGATCAATCTTGCTGCCGGGGTTTGCGTCAGAAGATAAATAAAAGCCATCAAATACGTAGTCTTGCTCAGTATTTAAACGATCTGACGGGTTTTCATATTTAACGATCGGAAATGCATCTCCCAAAGGCTTTCCCTTTGCTGCTTTTATCACATAATCATCTGATTCCGGATCGTTTCTGTTATCATCTACAAAAATAAATCCTTTTTTGTCATCATTGGCAAACTTGTACGTGATGGTGCAGACCTCTTCATAACCTGCATAGAAAGTCACATCATCGGTTGTAACATATTCACGTATCTCTTCATTGGTTATAGGTTTTGTAAGAGCCTGATCCTCATACCAGCCTGTAAATCTGCACCCTTCGGGAATTTCTGTTGGAACAGGCGCATCCTTGTAAAAAGGATGGTCCGGAGTACTACC
>JAILOW010000140.1 GCA_024690635.1 Butyrivibrio sp. | reverse complement strand
GTCAAGTGCATCCCCATGGCTCGCACTAGGTTCGAAAGAACCTCACCAAGTGCTCTGCTCAAGTCAGTACCTCGTAGCGGAATCGAACCGCTGATTCTGCCGTGAGAGGGCAGCGTCTTAACCGCTTGACCAACGAGGCATCTCAGGTCGCTTGTTTCGTGCGACTTGATTATCTTATAACAAACAGATAAATAATGCAAGCACTTTTTTAAAAAATTTAAATTTCTTTTTCGCCCCTCAGGACAGCCCTGTAATCTTCAAGGTTTTTCCTAAGAAGAACCGGTATATTAAGTTCATAAGGGCATTTTGTAATACATGCTCCGCACTCCACACATGATTCAATCTTTTCCATTTCTTCCTGCCAATGCTCGGAAAGCCATCCCTTGCTGGGAGCACGGCGTAGCATCAAAGACATGCGATTGCAGCTGTTTATCTCTATACCTACCGTGCAGGGCATGCAATATCCACAGCCTCTGCAAAAATCGCCCATAAGCTCTTTTCTTTCAGACTCAATAAATGCCTTGATTTCTTCATCCATCTTGGGAGTCGCTTCCATATAAGAAAGCCACTCTTCAAGCTCATTCATTCTCTGAACTCCCCAAATAGGCACTGCTCCGTCGTATTGGGAAATAAATGCCATAGCAGCCCTCGAATCGGTGATAAGACCTCCGGCAAGGCCCTTCATGCAAATAAATCCAACATTATTCTCATTGGCGAGCCTGATGAGATCAAGCTCTTTTTCTGTTGCCAGATAGCTTATGGGATATTGAACAGTCTCATACAGTCCAGACTCTATCAGCTCTTTAGCCACACCGATCTTGTGCGCGGTTCCACCGATATGTCTGATCTTGCCCTGCTTTTTTGCTTCCAGCATACACTCATACATACCGCTTCCATCTCCCGGCTTCCAGCATTGCCCCATCAGGTGGAATTGATATATATCAATATAGTCAGTCTTTAATTTAGAAAGTGAAGTATCAAGGTCTTTCCAAAAATCCTCCGGAGTCTTAGCCGGAGTCTTGGTAGCAATATAGATATCTTCTCTATTCAGATAACCGTTGCCGAAAGCAAGCCCCAGCTTTTCCTCGCTGTCAGTGTAGGCTCTTGCGGTATCAAAAAACCTGATACCACCCTCATAGGCTCTTCTCAGTATCAAAACTGCTTCGTCAGCAGACACCCTCTGAACAGGCAGCGCCCCAAATCCGTTTTGTACAATTGTTATTCCCGTGCGGCCAAGAGTCACTTTTTTCATAGGCTATCCCTTTCTTTTTTACTTAACTATTTTATATGTATAAGCCGTATTATAGCAGGCTACATAAAGTGTATCTCCCACCACATTGAACTGCTCTGCTGCAGAGTTTACAGGAAGGGAAGATACGGTTTCTCCTGTGAATCTGTCCAGGACGTAGATATAGTCAGGCTCATAGGTGAATCCATAGCCGCAGATAATGGAATCATCCACTATAGCAAAGTTATCGGCATTTGCTCTAAGGGGTTCTGACTTAAAAAGAAGCTGCCCTGTTGCAAGGTCTATACCTACCATGTAGCTTGACCTTGACTCTTCCGAAGCATATCCCATGTGGCCTATTTCTGCGTAAAGAGTGCCGTCATAAACCTCAGCGAAGCGAATGAACTGCGAAGTGCGGGATGAGTCTCCGGATTCTACGTCCGGTCCGTTACAAAGATTGTAGAGATCAAAATTGTAAAGAAGTTCATCTCCCGCTTTGTTGTAGATATTTATTGCAGTGTTCATATAGTCATACTCTATGGGATTATACGGTGCATAAAAGCAGTTATCATCCTCATAGCAGGAACTGGCAACAGCAAAGCCGTTCTTAGAAGCCCAGGCGTCCCTGTCAAGCCAGTCTGATTTTTCTTCCGTGAGCTTTTCAAGACTTACGTGTTTTTCAGCCTTTGGTGAAGCACTGCTGCTTACATAGCTGGTCCAGCTGGGATTCTCAACATTAACTGCTTCTGCCGAATCAGCTTCCCTGGGCTCAACTTCAACTGAAGATCCCTCTGACACAGTAACCATTTTGTCCATGTCCTGCGCCTTATCCATACGATACTCGGGCTTAATAAGAGTAGGGAACTCATCATAGGACAATTCAACTTCAAGATAGCCTGTTGCATAAGAAGCTATCTCATAGGGAGAAAAGATGATCCACAAGCCCTTCTCTGTAAGAGTATAGGTATAAGAATTCTCATTTAACTTATTTTTAAACTCATCGGGATCGTCATCCTCATCCTTGAAATAATAGCTGTCTACCTCTTCCATGACTCCGGGATAGTTTTCCTCCAGCTTTGCACGAACTCCCGGTGCAAATGCAGATACATCATCAAGAAGGTTTTCAAGACGAAGCTCCTCTCCCGTTACGGGATCTATATTATAGGCTGCAGTGTAATGACTTGGATGCGCTCCGCCTGCCCAGTCGTAAAAACTTGCAAGCATCGTGAACATCTTGTCATCTGCCCTTACTATCTGAATATTTACGGTGCTCTCATAATAAGCATCATCAGAATAAGGATCTTCCTGTGCCCATGCGCCGTACTCCGACACAGTGCTGCTGACGCCCTCCCAGCCTTCATTAAGCTCTTCAATATATTTGGCAAGTTCAGGATACTCCTTTGCCATCTCATCGCTAAATACGATCTCGGGGTACTCTCCTCCCGCGATCACCTTGTCATCCTTTTTACAGTTGATCTTGTGTTTTACTATGGTGATCTTCTGTCCTTTGTCAGGGATCGGAACCTCAGCATTTGCAAGATCATCCTCTGTGGAAGCTTCTGTAGTGCTCTCAAAAGAAACAGCTTCATTTGCATTTTCAGCGGTTTCCTTTTGCGCTTTCTCTTTTCCGCATCCAAAAAGACAAGCTGTAGACAAGAGAATCATTCCCATCGTCAAAGATATATTTTTCCTCATAACAAAACTCCTCATAACCTTTTTTCCATTAGTGCTTTAGATCACTTATTTTTGCCGCGATAGCCTGCAGCAGTTGCAAACAAAGACAAAAGGCAAACGCTTATAAGAACGCCTCCCAAAACGTCAGTGAACCAGTGAACACCTGAAATAAGCCTTCCCACAACTGTCACCAGCATCACAACATTGCAGACAACAAGAAGCACCTTCCTGACAGTCTCGTTCTTTACATATTTGCCAAGGATCATCATTGCGCTACCCATGATGACGCAGGACAGCATCGTATGTGTTGAAGGAAAAGATGCCTCAACATGCTCATCCCCTGCCATGATCACAGGTCTGTAGTTTATTATGATCTTTTCGAAAAAGACATAGAGACCTGCCACCAGAACATAAAGTGCCATAAGAGCCGTAAGCTCCTTGTCCACCTTCTTTACATCTTTTCTTTGAGCTGTCTGCCAGATGAAGAACAAGGCAAAAAAGAACGCTGTAAGAATGGATACGATTCCAAGAACCTTGGTGATATTGTACCAAAGGCTGTTGTAGCCAAAGACCTCATGAAAGCCTCCGTTTACCATGGCAAATCCCACAGAAGTATTCTCAGGGCCTATTGCTGCCACATCAACGGTCTTTAACATAATTATCAGGACAACAAATAATGCAAAACATACTCCTGAAAAAATATAATTCTTATTGTTTTTCATCACACTTTTCTCCTCTTTCTATATTCATTACATCTTCATAATGTCAAAAAGACTGATCTGGTTTGAATCCGGAATATCCCCTAAAAGCCCCAGATTTGACATCTTTTCGATAAGAGTCTGGGAACACTTGGTTCTTTGCCTGAAATCGTCCTTTGAAAGGAAAGGTCCGTTCTTGGCAGCCTCAACGATCTGATCCGCAGCCTTTTCACCCATTCCGTCGATACTGGTAAGGGAAGGCATGATCTTGTCGTCGATGACCTGGAACTCGCGGGATTTTACCCTGAAGATGTCTATCGGCATAAATTCTATGCCTCTTTCGTACATCTCTTCAACCAGTCTCATATCGCCGTACTCGTTACTCTCAGCATTGGAGAGTTCATCTTTTCTGCTGTTGTACTCCTTCATTATGGAATGAAGGTGGTTTTCTCCCTGGCACATATGCTCATAGTTAAAAGCCTTTGCCCTGATACTGAACCATGCAGCATAGAAAGCCTGAGGCATATATACCTTGAAATATGCTATTCTCCAGGCCATCATAACGTAAGCCGCAGCATGAGCCTTGGGGAACATGTACTTGATCTTTTCACAGGACCAGATATACCAGTCAGGAACGCCGTGATCCACCATGTCTTTTTTCCAGGTTTCCCAGTTACTCTCCGCTCCCTTGGCAACCTTACCTTTACGTACAGCCTCCATGATCTTGAAGGACTCTGATTTATCAAGGCCCTTCTGGATCAGATATATCATGATATCGTCACGACAGCAGATACAGGTATCGATGGTAGCCTTGCCCTCCTGAATGAGAGTCTGGGCATTGCCAAGCCATACGTCCGTTCCATGGGAAAGACCCGAGATCCTTATAAGATGGGACAGAGATTTAGGCTGGGCATCGATAACCATCTGCATGGCGAAGTCGGTACCAAACTCGGGAAGTCCCAAACATCCAAGCTTGGTTCCTCCTATCTGCTCGGGCTCCAGCCCAAGAGCAGTTGTATTCATAAACAGGCTCATTACCTTTTTATCATCCAAAGGCACAGTCTTGGGATCCATACCTGTGCAGTCCTGCAAAAACCTTATCATGGTAGGATCATCGTGTCCCAGAATATCAAGCTTTAGCAGGTTGTGGTCGATGGAGTGATAATCGTAGTGGGTCGTAATGGTGGCCGTAGTCATATCATTGGCAGGATGCTGAACGGGGCAGAAAGAGTTGATATCCTCTCCCACCGGCAATACTATGATTCCGCCGGGGTGCTGTCCTGTTCCTCTTCTGATACCGGTACAGCCCTGAACTATTCTGTTGATCTCACATTTTCTCTTACTTGATCCGATGCCGTCAAAATATTTTTTGACAAATCCGTATGCGGTCTTATCCGCAAGGGATGCAATAGTTCCCGCTCTGAAGGTCTGTCCGTAGCCAAAGATAACCTCAGTATACTTGTGGGCTTTGGACTGATACTCACCGGAGAAGTTAAGGTCGATATCAGGCTCCTTGTCTCCTTTAAATCCAAGGAAGGTCTCGAAAGGAATGTCGAAGCCGTCCTTATTCATAAGGGTTCCGCACTTGGGGCAGTTCTTATCAGGCATATCGCAGCCGGAGTTACCTCCGTAGGCAAGAACCTCTTCGGAGTCAAAGTCGCTGTATTTGCAATTCGGGCACACATAGTGAGGGCTCAAAGAGTTAACCTCCGTGATACCAGAAGTAAATGCTACAAAGGAGGATCCTACGGAACCTCTGGATCCAACCAGATATCCGTCCTCATTGGACTTCCAAACCAGCTTTTGGGCAATGATGTACATAACCGCAAAGCCGTTCTTTATGATGGAATTAAGTTCCCTTTCAAGTCTTTCTTTTACTATCTCAGGAAGCACTTCGCCATAGATCTCGTGAGCCTTGTCGTAGCAGATCTTGGTCAGGATCTCATCACTGTTTTCAATGACGGGAGCACATTTATCCGGGCGAACCGGAGAAATGGATTCGCACATATCAAGGATCTTTCTGGTGTTGTCTATTACGATCTCTCTGGCTTTGTCGTTGCCAAGATAGTCAAACTCCGCCATCATCTCATCCGTGGTCCTAAGGAACAGCGGCGCAGGTTCTTCCTCATCCATACCTTTACCTGCCATGATGATGGTTCTGTAGATCTCATCCTCAGGATTTAAAAAGTGAGCATCGCAGGTGGCAACAACAGGCTTTTTAAACTCTTCTCCAAGCTTAACGATCTCTCTGTTTATGTCTCTGATGTCATCATCGCTGTTGATGTTCTCGTATCTCTTTTCATCAGCCACCATAAAGTGGTTGTTGGCAACAGGCTGTATCTCAAGATAGTCATAGAAAGACACAAGTCCGGCGATCTCCTCAGGAGATCTGCCCTCAACAACAGCCTCGTACAGCTCTCCCGCACAGCAGGCACTTCCGATAATAAGTCCCTCTCTGTACTTCATAAGCTCGCTCTTTGGAATAAGAGGATGTTTTCTGAAGTAATCAATATGGGACTTACTTATAAGGGTATAGAGATTTACTCTGCCCAAAGTATTTTTTGCAAGTATTATGCAGTGATGCGACCTAAGATGTCTTATCATCTCGGGAGTCGGCTTACCAAGGACATTTACATCCGTAAGAGTTTTTGCTCCCTGCTCTTTTAGCATGGGGACAAACTTGTTAAAGATAAGCGCGGTACACTCCGCATCATCCACCGCTCTGTGGTGATGTTCCAAAACTATATCCAGCTTTTTGGCTACTGCATCCAGAGTATGCTTTGCCTGAAGCGGGAAGAAGTACCTTGAAAGCCACATGGTATCAGCAGTTGTATAATCCGCTTCTATTCCCAGCTCTTTGCAGTTCTGATTGATGAAACTGATATCAAAGGCAACGTTATGACCAACCATAACAGCGCCTTTGCAAAACTCAACAAACCTTGGTACGATCACGTCCCTGTTGGGGGCATCGATGACCATGTCATCTGTAATGCTGGTCAGCTTTTCAATCCTGTAGGGAATCGGCACCTCAGGATTGATAAATTCCGAGAATCTGTCTACAATCTCTCCGTTCTTTATCTTTACCGCACCGATTTCTATGATCTTGTTTTTGATAGGGGAAAAACCTGTAGTCTCGATATCAAACACAACAAAGGTCGTATCATCAAGGTTCTGTCCCTTGTCATTTGTTACTATTTCCTTCAGATCATCAACAAGATAAGCCTCAACGCCAAGAACAACCTTAAAGAAATCCTGCCTGTCCAAAGGAGGCTCTCCTGCTTCTTTTCTTCTCTTTTTCTCTCCGTCGTAGAGCTTTTCCCAGGTATGGTTGGCTTCCGTAAGAGCCTGGACAACGCCGTGATCCGTAATGGCAATGCCGGGCATTCCCCATTTATAGGCCTGTTTTACTATATCCGAAACCTCGGAAACTCCGTCCATATCACTCATCTTGGTATGGCAGTGAAGCTCAACACGCTTTACGTCCGCTCTGTCCACACGCTTGGTGGTAAAGTCAGGTATCTTTTTAACTCCTACAACAGACTGGATGGAAAGCTCGTGGTCAAATCTGTCGATTGCCGCAATACCCTTTATCTTTACAAAAGCTCCGGGCTTGATATTGCCGCAGATCTCAGGCACATCCTCAGTATTAACAAACATCTTTACCGCGATTGAATCCGTAAAATCAGTGATGGCAAAAATAAGAATGGACTTTTCGTTTCTGATATCTCTTTTATCAAATTCAGTGATCTGGCCGTGTACAGTCACTTCGCCCAGCTCTCCCATGAGATCCACCAGCTTTATGGGCTCATCTTCAAAGTCTCTTCCAAAGATAACATCGGGATTGTCAGATCTCTTATATCCATAGGATCTGCCCTTTCCACCCTTATCAAAGGCCGCAGCCTTTCCTTTTTGAGCCATGGGAGCGCCCTTAGCGGGTGCAGCCTTTTCTCCTTCGCCGCCATTTTCTGAAGGCGCGGCTGCTTCTTTAGCCTTTTCTTCTTTTGCTTCAAGAGCTTCAAGCTTTTCTGCCATTGCCTGGCTCTCTGCCGAATAGTCAGGCTCAGATACATCTTTCTTAGTCTTTACAAACTCGGGAGAAAGAACCACCGAAAGGCCGCATCTTTCGTTAAAGATCTTGGACAGTACGCGTACCAGGTCAGGAGCCTTCTTTTGTCCAACCACACTGTCCTCAAGCTGCATTACGATATTGCCCTCTTCGGGATATGAAAAAGACGCAGCTTTAAAAAGACTATATTCCATATGGTCATAGTCTTTAAGCTCCATCTCTATGCTGTCTCTGTAGATGTTCAGGAGATTTTCCGGAGTATACTGGGCGGAAAGGCTGAACTTTTCGTATATCTTGATGGTAATATCCCTTCCGGAAAAGAGCTGCTTTTTAATGCTGTTTTCCGTCTTGAGGATATCCGTTTTATCTATAAGCTTACTGCTTTGTATATAAATCCTGATAAAGTCCTGCTTCTTGGTGGTGGACACCTTGGTGACTAAAGTCTGCTCCATGATCTCTCCGGTGCCGCCATCAAGCTTCAGATCAGGAAAAACTTCAAAAAACTTCTTTGACATTATTTCCCCCAGTTGTCAAGCTCGTCCTTAAGGACAGAAAGGAGTTCATCCTCTTTAACTTTTTTCACGATCTCTCCACCTTTTATAAGAAGTCCTTCCCCGACTCCTCCGGCGATTCCGATATCCGCTTCTTTTGCTTCTCCCGGACCGTTTACCGCGCATCCCATCACCGCAACTTTGATATCAAGGTCGTAGTTTTGTACCATGGTCTCAACCTGATTGGCAAGTCCGATAAGATCGATCTTGGTTCTTCCGCAGGTGGGACATGATACCACTTCTATTCCGCCCTTTCTGATATCAAGAGTTCTGAGTATCATCTTTGCGGTCTTTATCTCCTCTACAGGATCTCCCGAGAGAGAAACTCTGATGGTATCACCGATGCCTTCATTTAAGATGATGCCAAGACCCACAGAGGATTTGATGTTTCCTCCGTATACGGTTCCCGCTTCGGTAATTCCCACATGCAGAGGGTAGCTGCATTTTTCTGCCAAAAGCTCATGTGCCTTTACGCAGAGCATTACGTTGGAAGATTTGATGCTGACAACCATATTGTCATAGCCAAGATCTTCTATGATGCCAACCTTATCAAGCGCGCTCTCCACAAGTCCTTCTGCTGTAACTCCGTGGTATTTCTCCACCAGTTCTTTTTCCAAAGATCCGCTGTTAACACCGACTCTGATGGGGATGTTTCTTTCCTTTGCACAGGAAACAACAGCTGCGATCCTGTCCTTTGAACCGATATTGCCGGGATTAATCCTGATCTTGTCAGCGCCGTTTTCCATGGCCGCAATAGCCATCTTGTAATCAAAATGAATATCCGCAACAAGAGGTATCCTTATCTCTTTTTTTATCTCAGAAAGAGCCTTTGCTGCCTCCATTGTGGGAACGGTGCATCTTATGATCTCGCAGCCCGCATCCTCAAGTCTTTTTATCTGGGCTACAGTTCCCGCCACATCCTCAGTCCTTGTATTTGTCATGGACTGTATCAGTATGGGATTGCCGCCTCCGATAACTCTGTCTCCTATATGAATTACTTTTGTATTATCTCTGTAAGCCATACGCCTTCTCCGTATTATCTTGTAAACTTGGTGATATCATTGAACATCACAAAAACCATAAGTCCCAAAAGAGCTATCATTCCAACCATGTGTACAAATCCCTCTTTTTCCGGAGGAACAGGTTTGCCCACTATGACTTCTATAAACTGAAATACCAGTCTGCCGCCGTCCAGTGCAGGTAAGGGCAAAAGATTCATCACACCCAGATTTACCGACAAAAGTATGGTAAGGGACAACATTGTCAGAACTACAGCAAAGATGCCGTAGGGCCTTACCTCTTCATAGGTGTCATCAACGATCTTTACCATTCCCACAGGGCCTGAGACATCGTCCTTGGAAAGCTTTCCTTTTACCAAAAGAGCAAGACTTCTGTAAGTGGTCTTGAAATTGTATCTGACTTCATACCAGGCGTATCTCAGCGCCTTAGCTCCCTTTATCTCTCCATACTGTCCAAGATAGACGCCCATGTAATAACGTGCATCCTCTTCACTGTACTTGGGGATGATGGTGGTTTCATGGAGCTGTCCGTCTCTTTCATAGACTATGTCCATAGGGCTTCCCTCAGCAAACTGAGAGATCAGCGTAACCTCTCCGGCCATATAAACCTTTTCACCGTCTACGCTTATGATCTTGTCTCCCGGAATCATTCCGGCTTCCTCTGCGGCAGAATCCTCTGTCATGCCGTTTATTACAGGAAAATTCCAGGCAGAAAAACTAACCAGGATCACCGCAAGAATATAAGCGATCAAAAAGTTTGCAAACGGTCCGGCAAATAAAGTAGCGATCCTCCTCCAGACAGGAGCTCTGAGGAATGACCTCTCATCGTATCCGTCCATTTCCTCCGCAACAGGATCCAGCCCGTCAAATACACAGGCTCCTCCCAGGGGAAGAAGCTTTATGCTGTAAAGAGTCTCGCCCTTTTGCTTTTTCCATATGGTAGGTCCCATTCCCACAAAGAACTCATTTACTCTTATTCCGCCTGACTTGGCGATAAGGAAATGTCCAAGCTCATGTGAAATGACCAAAACTCCGAAGATTATGAAAAATATAAGTACACTAACAAGCATTTTATTTACGTTTCCTTTTGATATTACTTAGATACCGTACTTTCCCCCAAGGTAGTCGTAGGTTTCTTTTTCCGAAGCCAGAATAGCCTCCACGTCGGGGTTATCTATCTTTACGTGATGTTCCATGGCTTCTTCTATCATGTCGTAGATCTCAAGATACTTGATGTCGCCCTTTAAAAATCTCTTTACTGCCATTTCATTGGCGGCATTGAATACAGTAGGCATGCTGCCGCCTGCTCTTGCAGCATCATAAGCAAGGGCAAGTCCTCTGAAGGTATCGGTATCGGGCTTTTCAAAGGTCAGACTTCCAAGTTCGAAAAGATCAAGTCTCTTTTCGTTCATAGGTCTTCTGTCAGGGTAAAAGAGTGCATACTGAATGGGCAGCTTCATATCCGGAACGCCAAGCTGTGCCATTACTGCACCGTCCACGTACTGAACAGCGGAATGAACAATGCTCTGGGGATGTACCAGAACCTGTATCCTGTCAAGGTCCACATCAAAGAGCCACCTTGCCTCCATAACCTCAAGTCCTTTGTTTACAAGAGACGATGAATCTATGGTAACCTTGGGCCCCATGTCCCAGTTGGGGTGCTTTAGGGCATCCGCAGCCGTCATGTTAACAAGCTCTTCTTTCTTCTTTCCTCTGAAAGGACCGCCGCTGGCTGTAAGAAGGATCTTTTCAACCTTGTCTTTCGGCTCTCCGTTCATGGACTGGAAAATAGCGCTGTGCTCACTGTCAACGGGAAGTATCTTTACATTCTTTTCCTTTGCAAGAGGCATGATGATATGTCCCGCGCAAACCAAAGTCTCCTTGTTGGCAAGAGCGATATCCTTACCGCATTCAATGGCTCTGATGGTGGGTCTGATGCCGATCATACCAACAACAGCCGTAAGTACTGTATCTGCCAAAGGCTCTGCCACGATTTCAAGAAGTCCCTCCATACCTGCAAGAACCTTTATCCCGGTATCCTTTATTCTCTCCTGCAGCTCCTTTGCAGCATTTTCATTGAACATGCAAACAGTTTTGGGAGAAAATTCCCTGACCTGCTTTTCCACCAGATCTACACTTGAATTGGCGGCAAGTCCCACCACCTCAAGCTCCTGTCTGTTATTTCGTACCACGTCCAGAGTCTGGGTTCCGATGGAGCCCGTAGATCCCAGTAAAACTATCTTTCTCATATTAAACCACCTGTTTTATTATAAAGAACGCTGTACTGCTCACGGTCCCCTCTGGACTCCTGCAATACAGCGTAGTTATACGAATTTTTATTGAATGAGCGGCATCAAAACAGCTGCCATAAAGTAAACGCTTGGTATCACAAATATCACACTGTCGAACCTGTCCATGATCCCGCCGTGACCGGGTATGATCCTACCATAGTCCTTGATATCATGATCCCTCTTTATACCGGATGCCAGAAGATCTCCAAGCTGAGCAATGATACTGCCAAAAAAAGTAATGATCATCAGGATAAAGATAACGCTGATATCCCTGGTTTCATTAACATACAGTACATAGCCGAAGATCGCGCCGACCAGCACAGATCCTAAGATTCCGCCAATTGCACCCTCCACCGTCTTTTTGGGTGAAAGCGTGGGAGCCATCTTGTGTTTTCCAAAGGCTCTTCCCGCAAAGTATGCACAGGTATCGCACACCCATGCGATGAATGGGATCCAGGCCAGGTAAATTCCCAGTCTGTTAAGCCTAAGGAGATAGACAAAAGACATACTCACAGGCCCATATACAAAACAGAAAAAACTGCAGATAGCCTGAGATGACTTGAACCTTGGGAATCTGATCACGTACACCACCATGATGAGGAAAAAGGCAAACATTATGGAAAAAATGTAATACCTGTAATCCTTGAAGATCATCATCTGTGCGTAGTGAACAAGTATCGATATGTAGCCGCAGACCTCAAGCGCATTGTACTTTTTGTCTGCCTCATGAACCCCGGTGGCTCTGGTAAGCTCAAAAAAGCTGATAAGCGAAACGATCAAAAGCGCTGCCGAAAGGACGTATCCTCCCGGAACCAAAACCGCCACCAGTGCTGCTGCTATAACAACACCGCTTATAACCCTGGTCTTCATGTCTGATCATCCTTCAATCCGCCGTATTTACGATTTCTTCCGGCATAGGATTCAACTGCCTTAAGCAATTCTTCTTTGTTAAAATCAGGCCATGCCACGGGAGTGTAGTAAAACTCCGTGTAGGCACACTGCCAAAGCAGGAAGTTGGATATTCTCTGCTCATTGCAGGTTCTGATAAGAAGGTCCGGATCCGGTAAAAAGTCAGTATCGAGATTTTTGGCGATCATCTCCTCAGAGATATCATCTGCAGCAAGCTCTCCCGCCTCAACTTTTTTGGCTATTTTTCTGACAGCCCTTACAACTTCATCCCTGCTTCCGTAATTGATGGCAATGGTGAAGGTAAGTCCGGTATTTCCGGCTGTAGCCTCTTCCAGCTCCTCAATGGCTGCCCTTATATCATCAGAGAGCTTTGATCTCTCGCCGATGACACGGCAACGAACATTGTTTTTCATTGATTTTTTGATACTGGTCTTTAAGTAATTACGAAGTATGGTCATAAGAGCAGAGACCTCTGCCTCGGGTCTTGACCAGTTTTCAGTTGAAAACGCATAGACTGTCAGATATTTGATACCTATATCTCTGGCATCCACCAAAATATCCTCAACAGCCTTGGCTCCCTGCATATGTCCGTAGTTTCTGGGCATACCCTTGGCCTTGGCCCATCTGCCGTTACCATCAAGGATGATGGCCACATGTGCAGGAACATTTGTAAGTTCGCTCATACTGTCATGATTTCCTTATTCTTCTCTTCAACAGCTCCGTCAATGTCTTTAATGAACTTGTCTGTGAGCTTCTGAAGTTCATCGTTAAGATCCTCGATCTCATCCTCGGAAACCTCGGTTCCCTTCAGCTTCTTGAATGCATCATTGCCGTCTCTTCTGATATTTCTGACTGCAACCTTGGCATCCTCACCCTTTTTGCGGATGTCCTTGGTGAGCTGTTTTCTGCGCTCCTCTGTAAGCTCAGGGAAAACAAGTCTGATCACGGATCCGTCATTGCTGGGGGTGATTCCCAGATCTGAAGCCAAAAGAGCTTTCTCGATATCCTTGATAAGAGTCTTGTCCCAGGGTGCGATCTGGATGATACGCGCCTCGGGAATTGATACGTTACCAACCTGCTGAATAGGTGTGGGTGTTCCGTAATAATCTACTTTTATTTTGTCCAAAACATGGGGATTGGCTCTTCCCGCACGGATAGAAGCAAGGTCATCTTTGAGGAAATCAAATGACTTCTGCATTTTGTCATTAAAATCTTTAAGCCTCTCGTTCATACATTTTCCTCCTGATTTTATTCTGTAAATACTGTGGTTCCGTTGAAGTTGCCTGTAGCTGCCTTAACAATGCTGTTTTCTTCCTGGAGTGCAAATACTCTCATGGGAACCTTGTTATCTCTGGCAAGTATTGATGCTGTCATGTCAACAACCTGAAGGTTCTGGGCAATGACATCATCGATGGATATGGAATCATATCTCTTTGCATCGGGGTTCTTGGCAGGATCGCTGTCATAAACACCGTCGATGGCTTTTGCAAGAAGAATACAATCAGCCTCAACCTCTATAGCTCTGAGCACAACTCCCGTATCTGTTGAGAAATAGGGATGTCCTGTTCCGCCTGCAAAGAAAACCACCATGTTTTTATCAAAGTACTTATTTGCACGATCCTTGGAAAAGAGCTTGGTAAAGGATCCGCATTCAAAAGGAGTCAGGATATTGGTCATCATCCCTTCACTTCTGAAGATCTCAGAAACGTAGATGCAGTTCATTATGGTTGCAAGCATTCCGATCTGATCGGCCTTGGTCCTGTCGATATTCTCACTGGTCCTGCCTCTCCAGAAATTACCGCCTCCGATAACGATTCCCACCTGGGTTCCCTTGTCTACAAGTTCCTTGACCTGAAGAGCTACCTTTCTGACGGTCTCCTCATCAAATCCGGTTTTCTTGTCACCCGCAAGAGCTTCTCCGCTGAGTTTTAATAATATTCTCATCTGCTGATTACCTCACAACGCCTTAAATTATTTGTTTTTAAGTCCCTCAAAGAACTCAGAAGGATTAACATCGGCATAAGCCTGTGAGCACATACCTTCGATAACGGCACCGTTGTTGATCTGTACAGACTGAGACTTGATGTTACCCATTACGATAGCTGTAGTATCAAGAACCACAGGACCGTGAACATCGATGTCACCCTTTACAGCGCCTGCGATAACTGCGCTTGAACCAAAGATGTTACCAACGATAACTGTGCTCTGGCCAACCTTAACGCTGCCCTTGCTCTTGATCTCGCCGGTGATCCTTGCTGACTCTGCATAGATCTCAGCTGCGTCTGAGTCGCCTGTGATCTCGCCTGTAACATTGAGTTTACCAAGGCACTTGATGTTTCCTGTAACCTTACCTACAAGGTCAAGTGAACCTGTTGTCTGAATGTCGCCTTTAACGACCATGCCTTCTGTGATGCTGGCAATCTCATCTGTAGGTGTCTGTTGTTCGAAATCCATAGTCTCAAATCCCCCGTTCTTTGTTATTATTTCTGTTTCTGCATTGGTTTCAGCAACATATTTATCAATGTGTGCAGGATTGATAGCTTCAAGAGCACTCTTAGGTTCCTGCTCCATTTCAGCCTCGGTCTGCTCCTCGATCTTTTTCTCGAGCTCCTCGGCCTCTTTCTCTTCTTCTGTTTCCTGTACAGGTTCCTCAGCCACAGCCTCTTCAGCAGTTTCTGTCTCAGGTTCTGAAACTTCTTCTGTCTCCTCTACTGCCTCCTGCTCAGGCTCCTCTTCTTTGACATCGTCAAGCTTGATGTCATCAAGGCGGTTGAGCATGCTGTCAAGATCTACGCTTTTTTTATCAAGCTGCCCGTTTTCTTCCACCTTGTCATTATCAAGACCTGCTGCATCTTCAGGCTTGTCCTCAGGCATAAGTGTGTTAACTGCCTGTGACAGGTCGCTCTTCAGCTCAGAAAAAAATCCCATCTTGATATCCTCCCATTCAAAAATAATTATTTGTTGATATGTTGAACCGGTAACGTATCCTCCGTTATCGGAACTATCACAGTGTCATCCATGGCCTGTATGGCCTCTATGATCTCCGGAAGTGCCTCCACAGTGTTCTTTTTGTCTGCCGCATCATGCATGAGCACAACGCAGTGTTTAAACTTGGGAACATTGTTTACGATATTTGCATATATGCTGTCCTTGGAAGCTCCCGCTCTGTCATCTCCGGCAGATACGTTCCAGTCAAAGAACTCAACGCCTTCACTGCTCAGATGATCTATAAGCTCATGCATGTCAACCTTGCTGACCTGGTTAGAACTTCCACCCGGAAATCTGTAATAAGTTGACCACACTCCCGTGGTCTCATATAAAAACACCCTCAAGTTTTTAAGGTCCTCTTGAAATGCCTCAAGGGATGAGTAAATCTCATTGTATTTATGACTGTATGAATGCATTCCGAGGGTGTGGCCCTCATCTGCTATTCTCTTGTAAACATCGGTATATTTTGCATCGGGCTTGCCGCAAACAAAAAACGTAGCCTTCACATCATACTCTGCAAGTATATCCAGTATTTTCGCCGTAGAAGAACTTGGTCCGTCATCAAAGGTAAGATATACATATCTGGTACCCTCGATATCCTCCGGATTCTGGGCTCCGCTCACTATTGCGGAAGCGTAGTCGATATCCATCCCGTCCGGTGAAGTCTCTCCGGAATTTTCTGTCTGTCCGTCTCCCCCATCCTCCGAAGCGAGAATGTCCATTTCATTGCCGTATTTGGATCTGTACCAGTCAAGATCCGACACAGCCTGATCATATTCCGATCTGAGCCTGTCATATCTGACAGCCAGTATAACGCTGATACATATTGGAATAAGGCATGCAGAAGCAACAGATGTAAGGATCAGTCTTCGCAGCCGGGTGACCCGTCTGCTGTAGGTCTTTCGTCCCCTTTTGACCGCTCTGTCCTTTCCCATTTTCACTATAAATCTCTTTCATTTAAAAATGTGTAACCACCGTATAGTATAGCATAGTTTGACTCACACAAAAAGGTGTTTTTCTGCCCTTACCTGTAAACCACGTTGTATGCGCCAAAGTTCTCTGTCACGTATCCGGTTTCCGCATCTGTGCCTGCCTGAGCCTTGAGAACATCCATATCTGCGCTTGAAAGAACAAGGACATAGCCGTCATCCAGTGCCTCAGTCAGACTCTTTGGAAGCTCAAAGGTAAAGTTGCCGAAAGACTCGGCAATACGAAACTCAGCCTTTTCATCCTTGTAAACAACCGTATCTTCAAAGATATAGGGATCGTAGTCATTGTAATAAAGAGCCAGCATAAAGGGCGCAGAAAGTCCGTCGTAGGTTGAGCATACAGGCCTTTCATCTCCCGCAACAACATAGGCTTCTTTTATGGCATCGCCGTAGCCCGGCATAAATATGCTTGTGGCATATCTTGAATAGTCGGTGAAATAGTCCCTGGCAAAAGAAGCTGCGCCAATAAAAAGCCCCATGAGCATCACAAGGAAAACTGCTCTGGTATGCTCCAGGATAAAGCACATTCCCTTCGCATTAAAATATATAAAGGACGGGAACATCATCACCATCCTGTTTGTATCGGGAAGGATCACAAGGCAAAGGATAGCCGAAGAAACAGCAAGGAATAAGAAAACAGCATTTCCCAAAAGGAAAAGCTCATCCTCCTCTTTGGCGTCTTTTTTCTTTATCAGCTCTTTTACGGCAATGAACAGTCCTAAAAATGTCACAGGGAAGGTAAACTCAAAAAGATTGCCGTAGCCCGGATAAAAATGCATCAGCGTATGTGAAGGATCACCTATAGTCACGGAAAGAACCAGCGACTTCAGGTTTTCAAGTATCTTTACGGGAAGGGAAGAATCAAAATGCAAAAACGCCTCTCCGGTCCTTGCCGCCGTAAATCTGTTTACACAAAAATGCTCTGAAACAAACTCAGGAAGTCCCAGATAGTTGACCCCATAAAACCACAAAAGCGGCGCAAATACAACAAGGAAAGCTGCTCCTGATATAATGAGCTTCTTAAGATCAAGTATCTTTTTCACCATACAGTAGCTGCATATCAGCAAAAGAAATACCGGAACTACGATAGTTGCCGCACCGTAGCTGTACATACATACGGAAAAAGCCGCTGCGCTCAAAGCAAACACGGCGGTATTCTTTTTCTTTGCTCCAAGAAGGAACAGATAAACCGCAAGCATCAGATTAAAAGGCATGATGTTGCTGTCAAGGCTCCATCTTGAAAGGATCACATGCCAGGGGCATATTGCCAGAAAGGCTGCGCCAAAAAGAGAAACAGTATTCTTATAAGGCTTTTTTTCAAAGATAAGCTTAAGGCTTCCGTAAAATAAAGGTACCGTAAGGATCCCAAGGATAGCCGGGATCAGACGAAGCTTTACTATTCCGGTTCCGAAAAGCTTTATGGAAATAACATTAAGATAAATAAGAAGCGGGCTTCCGCCGCCGCATCCCCAGGTTATGGGATAGATGGGCCAGTGGTATCCGTTTCTGTCAATACCGAAGTTTGCAAGGATATAGGCTTCATAGCCTATGGAAGCCTCATCCTGCTGAAGTCCGTAGGGTATACTTCCAAGTCTGTACAGTCGAAGGATCGATGCTATGACCATTATTATGACAAAAACAAAAAGGGCAGATCCTTTACTTATGTCAGATATCTCCCCGCCCTCTTTTGCATTTTTCTTTCCTTTAACAGAAAAATACACGGCCGCTGCACCCATAAGGATGCAGGCAGCCGTTGCTATATAGTTATAGTAATCGATGATTCTCATACATTGTTCCCCAAAACTTTTATCTGGCGTTCATGGCTCCGTTCCAGTCGGCTATTCCCATATAATTTGCAGCACGCTGGATGTAAGATCCCGCATTGGAACCGTTCATCTGCTGGAAATATTCAAAGGCAAGCTTTCTCCTGCCGTCCTGAGCTGTAAGTCCCACGGAAAGTCCCTGTGAAACCTCCACCTGATAATCAGTCTGTCTGTTAAATATGATCATTGTGATGTATCTGTTGGTTACAGCCCTCTGATAAGCATAGAGCATGGCACTGGCCTGAGCTTCATCTCCCTGGGTTGAAGAATAACCAACCTCTGTCAGAAGTATAGGTCTTACTTCTCCCTTTCTGTTTCTCATTCCGCTCTGGCACATGTAATCCGTAAGCTGCTCGATGTTCTCCATGGAAAGATAAGGAGTGTTTATATCATGTCTGACCATGGAAGCTGCACTTGCACTCTTTGGTGCCCAGAATGATGTCCAGGTCATGGGATAGTTGTAAGGGTGCTCTGCCACCGCCCAGTCAATATTACCCTGCGCATTTATGCAGGAATTTACAGCTTCTATCATGCTGCGGGCTGAGAAATATCCGCCGTTGTGAATATGAGTCCAGTTCTGATCAACACTTATGCAAACTGTGGCATTGGCGTTTCTGCTCTTAATGGCATTGTAGCAGATCCTGACTTCATCGGCATAAAGCTGCGCATAGGTCATCTGGTCAGTAACGTCGCAGTAGTTCCAGATATTCTTGGCATTTACCTCATTGCCAACAACCCAGTTATCCACCTGTCCAAAGCCGTTCTGACCGTTGTATCTGTAGGCAAGGTAGGAAACAACCGCCTCGAGATATTCAAGTCCCTGATCCTCTGAGGTATTCATCATGTAATAGGATGATCTTCCAAGTCCTCCCCTTGAATAGGGAGATATCATAAACTCCTCTCCGGGGGCATAAGGATTAAGAAGTACCATGGTCATACCTATCCCCTGCTGGGTGCTGGTTCGAACGCAGTGATCGTACTGGCTAAGGTATGATGAGTCAAAGTGATAGGTCTTGCCGTTGTAATCATATACAACTCCGCCGTTACCACCTATAACGTCCTCAAGGTTTATGTTGTAGGCTCCCTGCTGGACGCCAAGTTCAACAGCCTCGTTATTGCCGTTTCCTATCTTGGCTCCGTCAAGGATAAGTCCTTTTTTTCCGTTGTTTTTTCTGGAAGGAGAATTGGTGGCGATGGCTTCCGGGTTTGTGATATACATTGCTCCGCTGACGGGAACAAATGCTCCGCCCTGAAGTACGGCCACCTGAAATTTGTCGTAGAGATGACAGCTTTCCGTCTTTAATTCAAGGGGAAACTGAAAGCTTGCGGACTGTCCCATACCCGTTGATGCAACAGGTGCTCCCGCAGGAGTTGTCTGGTAAGGCTTTTCCGCAAAAAGATAAAACTTGCCGTCATCACTTGAAGGAAGGTCCGAAGCGTAAGCCGTTGCCACCACATGCTCTCCGGAAATCGAAACATTTCCCATGGTAACAGCGCCAAGGCCCTCGGCCTTTACTGAGATCGTAGTCAGAGAAAAGACACTAAATACGGTTGCGGCTGCAAAAGCCATAGCTGAAAGTGCCAAAAAGAATCTCTTTTTCATGTTTTGTTTGTCCCTCACAATACTTATTTTTGCCTTAATCATTTTAGCTTATAAATAACTTAATAATCAACCTTCATAAGACACAGCCCTTCCGGAGGCGCTGTGGGACCTGCCAATTGTCTGCTTTTGGCTTCAAGGATGTCCTTTACCCCTTCAGGCTCAATATGTCCGTATCCAACCTCAAGAAGAGTTCCCGTAAGGATCCTGACCATATTCTGCAAAAAGCCGTTGCCATGGAAGTAGAACCTGACGTAGTTGCCGCTCTCTTCAATGTTTATGGTATCCACGCACCTTACTGTGGACTTTTTCATCTTGTTGTTGCCGCAAAAGCTCTTAAAATCATGGGTGCCTACAAGATACTCCGCTGCTTTTCTCATCTTTTCGCAGTCCGGCTTGTCATTGAGGATAGTCACATATTTTCTGTCAAAGACAGGCTTAAAATTCCCAATCCAGCAGGTGTATCTGTAGGTCTTGCCAAGAGCGTTGTATCTGGCATGAAACCTTTCAGAGCAGGTTTTCACCTCCATGACACTGATATCTTCAGGCAGATATTCATTCATATAGTTCTGCACTTCAATATCTGTCATGGCTGTATCAAGGACCACATTGGCAGTCATGGCTCTTGCATGAACTCCCGCATCGGTCCTTCCCGCTCCGTTTATGCTGACAGTTTCATCACCCGTCATTTTGGCAAGGACATTCTCAAGCTTTCCCTGTATGGTCATGTCCCTGCCGGGCTGTTTTTCCCAGCCGTGATACCTTGTTCCGTCGTAGCTTATCAGTAATTTGAAATTACGCTTCACACTCTTTTCCCCCATAAGCTTTTGCTAATTATCGCGCCGGATCACTTTAATATCATTTTTATCTCAAGCTTTGTTGCCTTTCCTTCTCTGATAAGAAGTGCCTTTTCTCCCCTGATAACAGGTCCTTCAAAGCTCTCTCTGCTTCCGTCTTCAAACTCTGCGCTGATGGCTGCTATCTCATATCCCCCGGGGAAGTAATCGGTTTTTTTATCCATTTCGTAGGTTACCAAAGTCCTTCCTCTCATCATCGCCGATACGGTATTCTTTCCACCGTCCTCTTTTACAAGATACTCGGGGATGGCAGGAGCCGGAGCAAATACAAGCTCTCCGTCCTTACACTTAAACAGGCTCTTTCCAAAGAACATCAGCTTCCACATGCTGATAAACTCAATGGTGGATCCTGAAAGCCTTGCAACAAAGCCCTTTCCTCTGATGGCTTCGTTGGGATTTTTGCTACTTGCGATAAAGGAAGAGTTTTCAAGTGTGCTTCTTCCGTACACTTCCTTATCAAGGAAAGGAACTGCTGCCTTTTTAAGGTCCTCAAAGAACTCCTTATAAAGGCCGCTCCTTATAAGCTCAAGGAGATATTTGTACTCCATATGAAGCCAGATGGACTCATTTTCAAGCCAGCCCGGTGTAAAGGCTCTGCATCTTCCGTACTCAAAGCTGGCATCCGCCAAAGATGCATTTACCTTGTACATGGAAAGTTCACTGTCGTAAAGGTCGCTGTTTTTAACCTTGTTATAAAGAGCTCTCTTTTCATCAAGAGTACTGTCAAGCTTAAGAGCTCTTACAGGTCCCTCAAGGAAATAAGGAACGTTTCTGTGCTCTATCTTTTCAGGGATTATAAGTCCCTCTTTTTCAGAGTAGTCTGTCACATCAAAGGTAAAGTATGCAGGGCTTATTCCCTCTCCGATATCAAGAGCCTTTGAAGCGCCCTTTGCAATCCTTCCTTCAAAGGAAGCCAGAATACCTGCTGCCTCATCAGCGCTTACCATCTGCCTGCTGCCGCCAAAGCCTTCATAAACCTTTTCTCTGTAGCCTTCCTTGAGATCGTTTCTCTTATTCCAGGCATCCATATCGGATGTAAAAGAATCCTCAATGTTTTTAAGTCCCAGTGCAAGCTCGTAAACTTCTGCAGGGATCTCAAAGCCTTCGCCAAATCTCTCCACAGCATTTTTAGTGAATCTGATCATGCGAAGAAGCTCATAGCTCTCATTCATAGAAGATCCCAGCATGCCGGGCATTCCGTTAAGAGCATCGTACCAGCCGGGCTTGCCTCCTTCCATTTCAACTCCCATGCCCTCTGCATCAAGAGTCGCAAATTTGACAGCTGACATCAAAAAGAGCTTGGCAATAAGTGACATAGTCACATCATTTCCCTTTTTATCAAGAGCAAAGCTTCCCTCTTTGCAGGTATTGTCCCTGCTTTCAAGGTAGTGATACTGCCTTATGCCGTTTTCAGTCTTTTCATATCTTCTGTGTCTTGGAAGGACCTTTTCCTTGGCGTCAAAGCTCTTTACCACAGTTTCATACAAAAGAGCTTTTTCCCTGTCGGGATAAACCTCCAAAAAGTCCTCAATAAGATCAAGATTGTAATCCCAGTGATCTGACCAGTAGCCCTCACCGAAATCTCCGTTTACCGTTTCGGTAGCTGCTGACATAACATCTGCAAAGAGCTTTTCCTTCTCTTCATCAGAAAGACTCTTTTTCTGATCTATGATTGCAGAATAAAGAGCTCCCGGAGTAAAGGGCATTTTAAGCTCAAGTTCCCCAAGAACATCCACTGGTGCTGTGAATCTAACCTGCTCTATCTTAAGAGGATTGTAGCCGTCAAGCTGAATAAGTGAATAGAACATGTTTATGTTCTTGTCCATCACTATGTCGCTAAAGAAGGTGTCGCAGCGGCGGTTCTGATTGACGTCACGGAAATTGCCGTTTCCCTGGGAATAAAACTCGGGAGACATTGAAAAATAGTTGTAATCTCTTTCAAGATCTCCGTGCTTTCTGGAATAAACATAGAAAGTATGTCCTCCGGGAAGCTTTATGGGAGTTCCGCCTCTTAGTACATTATCCATGTAGTTATAGCGGCAGTAATCATCAAAGGTTTCATTGGCTGTCTGTGTTGCCACAGCATCAGTAAGAGAAGCTGCAAGATCTTCTGCCTCGGCAAATTTAGCTTCAAAATACTCTTTTCCAAGCTCCTTTGAAAGGAACTCATCAAGCACTTCTTTGTTTCTTACCTGACCGATGAGCTCATAGAAGGTAATGCTCTCTCCTTTTGCTAGTTCTTTTTCCCTTATAAAGAAGCTGCAGGGAAGCTCGTTTGAAACATTCTGCTTTTTGGAAAGAACTCCTTTTGCTCCAAGCTCTTCAAATCCCACCGCATCGGTAAGTGAAAGATCGTATGCAAAAAGGACTCCGGGATCTACTATAACTGAAAGTCTGTTTCCCTCTTCATCCATACCTACAGCAAAGTTTCCGCCTTTTACCTTCTTTACAACAGCGGAATCTTCCATGCTGACTCTTACTCTGTAAAATGGTCTTTTGTCCTCAAGATCTTCAACCTGCATCCATGCCTTGGTGGTCTGAGCCATGGTCTTTAAGCTGTTCATATCGCATCCAAAGGGTATCAGCGCAGGCATACCGTCTGCCACCTCAAGCTTTTGAGTTTTTCCGCTTTCGTTGGTAACAGTGACTATCCTTACAAGGGCACCTATCTCCTCTCCGGGAAGAGTGGTGTATCTGACATTTGTTCTGATACCAAGTTCCTTGGAGTAGTCCTCAAGCAAAAGAGCATTCATATGAACGTCCATCTGCTGATCATCTGTAGCTGCTTTAAAAGGCTCGTAGTATCTGCCGTCTGCCTTGATAAAGGTTCTGAAACCGGTTCTTGAGACAGTAAGATAAGCTGTATGCGCAGGATAGAACTCCATTATGCTGTGGTCCTTGTCCTGAACTCCAAAGCTTACAACTCCCTGTCCTCTGTTAACGTAGTAGCACCAGATGGGAGTTCCTTTTACTCCGGCTATTCCGGGAAGAAAGCTTGCAAAAGCGCTTTTCCTTGCATAGCCCTTCATCTTGTCACTTACTGTCTTTGCCTTGTTTAAACTCATGATAGATCCTCTCACTCCTTGTTTATTAAAGTTCAACTTCGATCCTGTGCTTATCGCCTGCAAGATTATCGATCATATCCGCAGATATGCATACACGCTTTCCCTGTGCTTTCACCACGGCATTTCCGTCAATGACCGCTTCCTTAACGGAATACTCACCATAGTCCTTCATAGCGCTGTTTTTTATTACAACTTCAAGAGCTTTTCCTCTGAATTTAAGTCTTACGGAAGCTTTTTTCTCTTTATCAAACTGATCCTTCATAAGCTTTGGCTCAATGCAAAGATCTCCCGCATCGCCTCTTACTCCAAAGCTTTCGGTAATGACTGTCATCATGTACCAGCTGGCTGCGCCTGTAAGGTAGTTGTAAAGGCCTCTTCCCTCGTTATTGAAATACTCGGGCACTCCGGGATAAATGCGGCTGGTCTCAAAGTCGGATGCAGTTCTGTAAAGAGTATCGAGTGCCTTGAAGCCCTCCTTTGCAAAGCCTCTCTTATAAAGGGCATTTCCAAACATAACTGCCATATGTGAGAATACTGCGCCGTTTTCCTTATCGCCGTAGGAGAAACCAAACATTCTGCCAAGGTCGGTCCTAAGTTCCTTAAAGTCGGTATTAAGTCTGTATCCGCCGATACTGCCTTCATACAGATACTTATCAGCTGATGCGATAACCTTTTTAACGGACTCTTCCTTTGCTGTGCCTGACATTACGGAAAATACCTGTCCTGTGAGCATCATTCTGATATTCTTTCCATCCGGAGTATCATACTCGCCCTCAACTCTGTTTCCGTTGTCGTCGTAGTAGCCGTTAAACCAGCCGTTTCCTTCGCTGTCTGTCACCCACTCATTATCTCTTATCAGGTTCATCATAAACCCGGACTTTTTCAAAAGAGCTTCTGCGATATCGTCAATTGACAGGCTTTCCTTGTCGCCGCTTATGGTGTGAGATACTTTGTCCATGTATTTGTCCAAAAGAGCTCTCTTTTTATCAGGCGATCCAAAAAGCTCTGCGTCATCCGCAAAAAGGATCTCTTTAAGCTCTGTGCAGATCAAAGCTTCGTTTACGCCTGTCTTTTCTTTATAGGTCTTTAAAACCTCAGCAATGTCTTTAAGATTTCCTGCATAGCCGCAGGTAAAGGCAACGCTTTCTCCCTTATGCTCAGCCATATCAAGAGCATCGTTCCAGTCGGCATTCCTAAGCTTTATCTCATTGTGATCTCCCACATCATAGAAAGATGTAAGGTTCTCCATAAGCAGGTGCTCAAGTACTGTTCCCTCATAGATGCTGCCGTCAGCAGTTTTCTGGATAACTCCGTCCTCATCTTTGTGGGCATTATCTCTTTTATCAGCTCTGTGAGTAAGAGTATCCTTGAAATAAGTCACATTTTCAGAAAGGATATCAAGATCTCCCGTCTGATCCATGTAAAGCTTAAGTGTCAGGAAAGGCCAGAAACCGTGGTCCATCCATACTCTTGGAATACCGTTTCTGTCTCCCTTAAATTCGCCGGGCTTATCACCGATGATGGTTGCGTTTGTTCCGTCAAGGCGAACGCCCTTAAAGTTATTAAGGATCATCTCCCTTACGACATCAGGATCTGTAAGAAGAAGCGCAAGGCAGTCCTGCCACAGATCTCTCCATCCTCTTCCTCCTCTTCCATAGTCATGGTGCGGAAGGAAGGAACATCCGAATATCCTTCTAAGCTGCGGCTGGAAGCAGATCCATTCCATAAAGCTGTCAAAAGCAGGATCTGAAGTCTTTACATGTATAGGAATAAGCTCCTGCCAGTATTTCTTTGTATCTTCAAAAACCTTTTTGCAGGATGCTTTGTCTGCGATGGTGCGTATAAATTCATCCCTGGGAGAGATTTCCTTAAGAGGAAGGTGACACCCTGTCTCTGCTCCTATCAAAATGCGATAAGATACGCTTTGTCCCGGAGAAAGAGTGATCTTTTTGAATTTAAGGGCTCCGATCATCTCTTTTCCGTCTGTTTCAAAAGGCGCCTTTTTCCAGGGATCATTGCTGCAGCAGCCCTTTATAAGACTGGCCGGGCGAAGGTATGTTCCACCCTCTCCAAGATATTTCTCTACATCGGCTATCATGGTTTCGGGAGCACCTCCCTTGTCATCAAAGCCAAGTACATAATAAAAAGTATCGTTAATCTGATGTCCTCTCTCATCAAAAGAAAGAGTGGGCTTTACAACTATTCCGTTATCTATAGCCTTTGCTCTGTGAAGAAGGCTTGTAACATGTCTGTGATCACGAAGGTTGTCAGCACTTCTTCCGTAGATGGGAACAGCGGCTACGGGAGTAAACTCAATGTCTGAGCCGGATTCATTCGTAAATTCTACGGACATAACCTCCGCATTCTCATCAAGAAGCGCAAAAAGAAGTGTCTTTGCGGTAAGCTTTTTGTCCTTATGGGTTCTTGAAGTCTCCTGCCACATACGTCCTGCAGTCAGTAAAACCTCCTCTTCTTTTTCCGTAAATCTGTCAGCTTCCTGAGATGCGGAAACGCCTGTAGCAGACCAAAGTCCGTCAGAAAATACGCAGAAGAAATTCCTGGTGTCTCTGTCTGACTGAAGGTTCATAATGCTCTTTGGCTGAAGCAGAAAATGGTTCTGATCAAGCTTTGCATCGCCGCCAAAATCAGGAGCAACTGCGCTCTTAAGTTCTTTTCTTCCGGCTACAGGCAGATAAAGTCCGCTGGTGTGCTGAGGGTTCTTTAGCGAAAAGCTGCCGTAGTTATCGATAAATTCAGGTTTGTTCATCTTAATTCCCTTCTATATGTGTTCTTGTATATCAGTCAAATTTAAGGAGTGTTGCAAGTATTCTCCTTGCGCATATTTCCAGCTCTTTTCTGCTGATAGCACCCATCTCCATTGCCTTTTTGACTCTCTCGGGAAATCCTGTGGCCATCTTAAGATCATTGCCTGCAAGGATCTCCTTGTAATGCTCGCCTCTGGTCCACCAGTCTGATGTGACCATTCCTTTAAAGCCCCACTCATCCCTTAAAATTCCGGTAAGAAGATCATGGCTCTCCGAAGCTCTCTCACCGTTAATAACATTGTATGAGGACATGATGGTGTAGGGCTCGGACTCATTTACGATGATCTCAAAACCCTTAAGGTATATCTCTCTTAAAGCTCTCTCCGATACTCTTGAGTCGCAGTGCTTTCTGTTTGTTTCCTTGTTATTACATGCAAAGTGCTTAACGCTGGCACCCACATTGTTCTTTTGGATTCCCCTTACCATTGCTGCGGCCATCTTGCCTGTAAGATAAGGGTCCTCTGAGTAATACTCAAAGTTCCTTCCGCACATGGGATTTCTGTGGATGTTTACCGCAGGAGTAAGCCATACGCACATATTGTTTTCTTTAAGTTCCTCGCCTCCTGCAAAACCAACAGCTTCGGCAATTTCCGTATTCCAGGTACATGCAATAAGTGTGGAACAGGGGAAGGCCGTGGTAAGAACCCCTGTTTCAGGAGCGATCCTGACACCTGCAGGTCCGTCTGATGTCATGGCATTGGGAACACCGTATTCAGGCAGATTACCAAAGCCAAACACATTGGCAACACCTGTGTTTACCTGTCCTCCCAAAAGCTCAAGAAGTTCATCGTCTGAAAGCTGCGCCATGAAATCATCAAGGCTGATCTTACCTTCCGCAACCTCCATAAAGGGCTTGGCACCCTCTTTATAAGGCCTTGTAATATAATATCTATCTCTGTGCCTGTTTATGGGTGAAAGAGCTTCCTCAGTGCCGGGCTCCATCTTCTCAAATATGCAGGCATCTTTGTCCTTGTGCTCTCCAAGAGAGAGTTTTTCAAAGCTGCCGTCAGAGAGCATTCTCTTTTCAAGTTCCACAGGCGTTAGGTTATGTGAAAGCTCTTTTGCAATTATTGCCTCATTACACTCCCATGTAAAGGAAATCTTTGCAGCATCCCTTACATTTTCTCCAAGGAAGAACTCATAGGTTCCCGGTTCAAGTACATAAGAAGCTTCTTTTACTTTTCCAAGATCATCAAAGGAAGCCATCTCATATAAAGTCACAAAAAGCTCAAGCTCCTGACTTTCTCCGGGGGCAAGTTCCTTTGTCTTTGCAAAAGCGCCAAGGGCTTTTTTTGCTTTACCAAGCTTTCCTGCAGGCGCTCCATAGTAGAGCTGAACCACCTCTTTGCCCCTTGCCTTACCTGTGTTTGTGACCTTTACTTTGAATTTAAAGCCGCCAAATCCGGTACCTGCTATATCGGGAAGTTCTTTTCCCTCAAGCTTTTTCGTTTCCGTAAGCTCTATATCAAAGTCAGTATAGGAAAGCCCAAAGCCGAAGGGATAAATAACCTTTTTATCAGCCCCGGGTATGGTCTCAAAATAGCGATAGCCCACATATATATCCTCAGAATAGTCCACGTATTCAAAAGACTCATGGTAGCCTTCTGTAGAAGGATAATCCAAAAGAGAGCCCGCAAAGGTATCCGCAAGCCTTCCTGAAGGAGAGGTCTCTCCAAGAAGAATGGAAGCTGCGGCATCTCCTCCTCTCATACCGCCCTGTCCCATATAAAATGCGGCATTTATCGCATCATCATTTTCTATAAAGCTGCAATCTATAATGCCTCCGATATTGAGGATGATCACAACCTTCTTAAAATGCTCTTTGGCAAGACGTACTATCTCTTTTTCGTTTTCGGAAAGATAGAAATCTCCCTCCGGGAAGATCTCTCCGCTTATCTGTGGCATTGAAACATTCCTTGGCCACGGTGAGAATTCCACATCATGCTCGATACTGCTGCGATCCCATCCCTCTCCCGAAAATCTGCAGAAAGATACCAGTGCGATATCGGAAAAAGCAGAAGCCTCTTTTAAAAGAGCTTCCGAAGGAATAGGCTCACTTGTCATTCCCGGGACGCGGTTTTTTGAATACTGCTCTTTTATATTTTCACTGTAAAAATCTATGACAGGTTCAAATATCTCAACTCCCCTGCTCTTTAATCCGTCATAAAGAGAATGTATATACTCGCAGTGCACATCACCTGATCCACCGCCGCCTTTTACATAGTCAACAGAGGCTTTGCCCAGCATCACTACGGGCGATTCCTTTTTTAAAGGTAAAACTCCGTCATTTTTAAGAAGGACCATTCCCTCTTTTGCCGCATCCTCAGACAATTTAATATGCTCCTCGGATCCGGTCACTCTCAAACCGCCGTATAAAGAAAGTCCCGGCTGATAGTTCAGTCTTGCCCATTTTTGCATAAAAAAATACACCTCCGTAAAAAGATAAATCCATTTTAAGGTAGATAGCTCTTATATAAAAGACCTTATTTTTAAAAACACATTTTTTTTATATAAAAAAAGAAACCCGCATCAAATGCGGGTTTCGTGAATTATGACCGGTGGTTTAATAATAAAACTCATCTCCGGGAAGAGCTCCGCCTACTGCTTTTGGCTCCTGCTCTGACAAAATCTTGAGATATCCGGAGAGGATCATCTTCATCTCATCTCCGTAAATACAGGTTATACCGCACTTGGGTATTGCCTTTAATGCAATGGGCTCCTTGGCTATAATGCCCTTGTCTACAACAAGCTTTGCAGTGCCTTCCGGATCTTCCACTGTCTTTTTGGCACTCTCTTCGTGGTCTTTTATGAACTGATCAACTGCGTCCTTGTTCTCTTTTAAGAAGCTGTTTCTGACAACTGTAACACCTGTAACAACCCTGCATGTGTTATTTACCTTGGCCCACTCATCATCGATAGAAAAAGCCACTGCAAGATTATCGTTCTGGACAAGAGCAGCTGTCACAAAAGGCTGGGGAAGAATGGCTACAGAAGATGAATCCTCTGCAAGAAATGCCGCAACCTCGGTTGCCTCTGATTTAAACTGCAGATCACAGTCAGTAACTCCGTTTTCCTCAAGAAGATATCTTATGGTGTACTCGGGAGTAGCTCCCTGACCTGTGGTATATACCGTCTTTCCGGCAAAATCTTTTATGGAGGTAACCGAAGCATCACCTGTCACACAGTAAAGGACTCCGAGAGTATTGATATCGATAACGGTAACTCCGCCCTCTGCCTTATTGTTCATGACACAGGCCACATTGGCAGGTACAAGTCCTATATCCACATTGCCTGCAACCATTGCAGCCATAATATCAGACCCTTGCGTATACATCTCAAAGCTGTAATCGGGAGATTCTTCGCTTATCATGTTTACTATGCCAATGGTGGTGGGTCCTTTTAAGGAAGCAACACGTACAGGCGACTTGGGTTCAGGCTCTTTAGCACCGCACCCTGTAAGTGCTCCCGCGATAGATCCGAATACCATTATCAGCACCAGAATAAGTGCCATTATTGAAACAAGTCTTTTTGTCCTGGTTACTTTGTACATAATAGATAAATATCCTTTCCGTTTTATCATTATATAAATGCACTGAAGTAAGTTTATTACTTTTTGCAGAAAAAATCCACAATATGTAGTAAACAGTTGAACTAAGCATAACAAGTTATTATAATGATTATGGAACCTGATTAATCTCTTCTGAGAATTTTTATCAGGTTTTATGCATTATTGCAGAAACTTTTTCGGGGAGGCTTTTAGTAATGGGGGTTTTTGATAAGTTATTTAAGGGGAACAGGATTGAGATCGGATCTCCCGCTGCGGGCGAGCTGGTTTCCATTCAAAATGTTAATGATCCCACATTCTCACAGGAGATAATCGGCAAGGGTGTTGCTCTTATTCCCTCTGACGGCAAATTCTATGCACCCTGCGACGGCACTTTGGCAGCTCTTTTCCCTACGGGACATGCCTATGCCATCAACGGCACCGACGGTGCGGAACTCCTTATCCACATAGGTATCGATACCGTAAAGCTCAAGGGTGAATTCTATACAATCCACGCTAAACAGGGCGATATTGTCAAAAAAGGCGATCTTATCGTAGAGGTAGATCTTGAAGGCGTTAAAAATGCGGGTTATGAGATCATAACTCCCATCATCGTTTCCAATCCCAATAAATTCTCAAAACTTATTAGAAAAGATGGCGTTGTTGCAGCTGGCGACGCTGCTCTTCTGTTATCAAAATGAGCAATAGTAAAGTAATTTACTATAAATAAAAGGAGGAAATGAAGTATGATGAAGTATTTACAAAAGATCGGGAAATCGATGATGCTCCCGGTAGCCGTTCTTCCTGCAGCAGGTATTTTGTATGGTATCGGTTACTGGCTCGATCCCACAGGTTGGGGTGCCAACAGCGTAGTTTCAGCCTTCTTAATCAAGGCTGCTTCCGCTATCATTGACCAGATCCCCATCCTCTTTGCCATCGGTGTATCAGTAGGCATGGCAAAGGAACACAATGGAACCAGTGCTCTTGCGGGCCTTGTTTCATTCCTCATGATCACCACCCTTCTTAGCAGCGGAGCAGTTGCTATGTACAAAGGTGTTGATGCATCCGAAGTTCCTGCAGCATTCGGCAAGATCCAGAATGCATTCATCGGTATTCTTGCAGGTATCATCGGATCAAGCTGCTATAACAGGTTTAAGGATACAAAATTGCCGGATTGGCTGGCATTCTTTAGTGGCAAGCGTTGTGTTGCCATTGTAACAGCCGGCGTTTCGGTACTTGTTTCCATTCTTCTTTACTTTGTATGGCCGCTTATCTTCACAGCACTTGTAGCTTTCGGTACAGCTATCATAGGTCTTGGCCCTGTAGGCGCAGGTATTTATGCAATGCTTAACCGTGCACTTATTCCTTTGGGACTCCACCACGCCCTCAACGCTGTATTCTGGTTTGATACAGCAAACATCAATGACCTTGGTCTTTTCTGGTCAGGTGCTGAAGGCGCAGTTAAGGGTGTTACCGGACAGTACATGACAGGATTCTTCCCTGTAATGATGTTTGGCCTTCCCGCAGGCGCTCTTGCTATGTATCACACAGCAAAAGATACCAAGAAAAAGGCAGCTGCTTCTCTTCTTCTTGCAGGCTCACTTGCTTCTTTCTTCACAGGTATCACAGAGCCCCTTGAGTTCGCATTCATGTTCCTTGCTCCCGGACTTTACCTTGTACACGCTGTACTTACAGGTATTTCCGCAATCGTATGCGCAATCCTTCCTTTGAGACTGGGCTTTAACTTCTCAGCAGGACTTGTTGACTACATCCTGAGCTTTAAGGCTCCCATGGCAGTTAACCCTCTGCTCCTTTTACCTGTTGGCCTTGTATTCGGAGGTATCTACTACGCAGTATTCCGTTTCGTTATTCTCAAATTTGACCTCAAGACTCCCGGTCGTGAGGAAGATGACGAAGAGGAAGAAAGCAAGATCGAACTTGCAAATGATGACTTCACATCTATGGCAAAGCTCATTCTTGAAGGCCTCGGCGGAAAAGAAAACATCAAGGAACTTGACTACTGCGCAACCAGAGTTCGTGTAGAGATCGCTGATTATACACAGGTTGATGAAAAGACTATCAAGAAAGCCGGTATTGCCGGTGTTGTACGTCCTTCCAAGTCAACCGTTCAGGTTATCGTAGGACCTAAGGTTCAGTTCGTACATGACGAGATCAAGAAGATGATGTAATATCACTTTCCTGATGTTAATATTGTGAGATGAACAAAAGGTGCTCTCCTTCTTTGGAGAGCACCTTTTTATGATCATAATTCAGTTTCAGACCGTTCCCTCATATCCCTTTTCCTTAAACAGTCTCATCATCTCATTGGTAAGGCTGTAATCAGGATTTTGAAGGACTATATCTTCAGGGGCCACCCACTGCGCATACTTTAGCTCCGAGGCATCCATCTTTATTTCTTTATCTCCACATACATCACAGAAGAACCCGCTCAAAATATCGCAGGCCACGCCCCAGGGCTGGGATTTGTAGTATCTTACGTTTTCAACGTGAAGTCCCACTTCCTCCATGACTTCTCTTGAAACAGTCTCTTCAAGGGTTTCTCCGATCTCTGTAAACCCTGCTACAAGAGCATTCTGGGCAAATCCTGTCCTGTATTTTGTAAGGATCATCCTGCCTGTATCCTTGTCTGTCACTCCGATTATGACTGCGGGATTGATCCTTGGATAAACCTTGTGCCCGCAGCAGGTACATACTCTTGCCCTCTCCACTGTGTCATTTTTATTGGGTCTTCCGCACTTTCCGCAAAATCTGGTACTGCTGTACCACTCATAGAGATGGAAGGCGGTATACATAGCAAAGATATAGTGCCTTGGCCCTGTGCCCTCTCTTCTTACATCTGCCATTTTGCAGAAGGTAAAGCCGGCCTGGATGCCAGCCGGAAGCTCACTGGCCTCGCGATCTGTCCATAAAAAGAATTTCTCGTCGCTGATGCTAAAGATGTAGACAATCGGATTCTCTGCGCTCAGATCATGGCCAGCGCCGATAATCGATTCGCTATTTGTTTTCCCGGCGCATAGTAAGTCACTATATCTTGGGAAAGAAATAGTACCGTCCTCTTGTCGTTTTATCAGCACCTCTCTGTCTCTGGCATCTCCGCGCATAATAATGATAAAACTGTCATCATCCGGCCTAATATCAGGATCGTAGTGATTATCGAGTTTATAGGGTGAAATATCCTGAAGCATCGTTCCTCCCAGGCATGTATCTGTTAGTTGATAATATTTGGTCATTCTGCCTCTTAGTTAGTTATTTCAAGTAAATCAGGCTCCACATGGCAGGTCAGAAATGTAACTTCAACTCCTGCCTTTTTAGCATCATTTAAAGCCTCTCCAAATTCGGGATGGGTCTCAATATTGGGTCTTACCTCTTTAACCCCGTCCATCTGTATCACAAAAGCCAAAATCGCATGATATCCCGCCTTTTTAGCCTTTATAAGCTCTCTTATATGTTTCACTCCGCGCTCTGTGGGCGCATCGGGGAAATACCCGATTCCGTCGATTTCAAGCGTGCATCCCTTTACTTCCATGAGATAAAGATCAGGCCCCTTCTCCATGTAGAAATCAATGCGGGAATCACCGTATTTGTACTCCGGTATCACTGCGTCGTAGCCTTTCTTTGAGAGCCACTCTTTTACCACCTTGTTCGGTGCCTGGGAATCTATATTAAATAAAATCCCATTTTCTTTTCTCACCGCCACAAGATCATATTTTGTTTTTCTTCCGGGGCTGTCAGGTGCAGATAGCCATACTTCACATCCCGGTATCAGCAGTTCTTTGCACCTTCCGGTGTTCTTTACGTGAACGATCTCACTTTTCCCGCCGATCTTTACTTCCGCAATAAAGCGATTGGGGCGTTTTACGAAAACAGCTTTTGTGATATTGTCGTATTTCATGTATTATCTCGTGCTTTCTTAACAGTCGTTTTCATTAAGAGAACGACTGTTTCAACCGACCTGGTAAACGGGAACATATCCACGGGGATAGCCTTCTTTACTTCGTAGCCGCCCTTGGTTATGAGCTTTAAATCATTTGCAAGTGAATCAGGGCTACAGGAAATATATACGATCTTTTCGGGAGACAGGGTAAAGAGTCCGTCAATGAACTCAGGTGTTGAACCCTGGCGTGGCGGATCCATAAATACCACATCCGCCTTATCTCCGGAAGCAGCCATCTGCTTCATAAATTCGGTGGCATCATTCCTGTAAAATGTAATGTTCTTTACATCATTTATCTTGGCATTTAAGATAGCGTCTTTAACCGCATCCTTGTTGACTTCTACGGAAATGACCTCTTTTACATGAGGGCTTGCGATAATACCGATGGTGCCAACACCGCTATAGCAGTCAAGAGCAACCTCTGTTCCCTTAAGATTCGCCATTTCAATTGCTGTATTATACAAAAGCTCAGTTTGAACAGGATTTACCTGATAGAAAGACTTGGGGCTTATCTTGAACTTCATGCCGCAGCAGGTATCATAAATAAATCCCGGGCCGTACATAGCCTTTTCCCTGTCCCCAAGGATCATGCTGGTCTGCTTGTCATTCACATTCTGCACGATGGTAGTGATCTCCGGGTGTTCCTTTAAAAGGGCCTTCACAAAATTGTTTTTCGAAGGAAAAATAGGTGAAACCGTAACAAGTACCACCATGATCTCACCGGTGTTTCTTCCCATTCTGATGAGGACATGGCGTAAAAGTCCAAATCCGTTATCCTCATCGTAAGTCTTTATCTTGAAGGATTTAAGCATGCCTCTGATGCTGGCAATGATGGCATCAGCCTTCTGATCCTCCAAAAGACAGTTCTCCACCGGGACCACGTCATGAGTACCCTCTTTATAGATTCCCGAAATGGGATTGCCCTTCCTGTCATGAGAAAATACCGCATGAACCTTGCATCTGTAGTGCTCGGGGCTCTCCATTCCAATAAAGGACTCCACCTTGCAATAAGGCTCCAAAAGCTCCTGCACTCTGGCATGCTTTATCTTAAGCTGCTTTTTGTAGGGCGTATCTATCATCTGGCAAGCGCCGCACTTCTTAAAGTACGGGCAGCGGCTCTTTTTGCTCTCGGCAGCTTTCTCTTCGCTCTTCTCAGCTGCCTTTTTCTTGAAGTCGCCCTTCTGAACAGATGCTTTCCTATTTTCACTGACATTGCCGGCCTTGCTGACCTTGCTGATCTTGTTGTCCTTATTTTCCTTTTTTACCATTCTTATCTCCTATGTGTGCTTTTGCCCACAGCAAAACCTGATTTTGGTTGTTACAGCCTGCCTCTTTTCCTGAATCTCTGATTGTAGCAGTTTGATTTTTTGCTTTTTTACTGCCTCTATTCCATTTTTCTTAAAATAGGCAGTTTATTAATCCTCTTTGAGTCTGCTACAATTTAAAATTTCATAAAAGCGGCAGTCCATTTTCCAAAAAACAGTCTGCCTGTATTTCAAATTTGTTATTTGTAGCAGACTTGCATCCAAGCGTTTTTTGAGGCGAGCAAGCGGGTGCAAAACAGGCAGGAGACTTAAATCCCCTGCCTGACCAATTACTTATCCTCGTCGATGTCCTCTACATTAAGGTTTCCGCCGGGAGCATTTTCAAATTTGAGCGTAGGCATCTCAAGCCCTGTGCCCTCTTCCGCAGCCTGATTCTTTCTGCGGATCCTCTCGGTGTTCTTTACCTCACCGTAGTCCTTGAACTTGATTCCCTCGATTCCCTGGCAAAGTTCCTTGGCTCTGGGAGCATCTCCCCTATTGATCTTGAAGGTGCAAACGATCTTGTTTCCGCTTCTGTCAAAGAGCTTTTGCAGAATGTTTTTCTCCTGCCACTCTATGAAATATGAGATGCGGTGTGCAAGGAATCTCTCCTCAAGCTGTTTTTTGCTCTCTATGGAATAAACCCTGCAAAAAGCTATCTCATTATTAAAAACCTGATTATTCTGGATGATCGAAGACATATATACCTCACTGAAAACTTACTAAAAAGGCCTGTGGGCAAACATAGAAAGCCCCCGGAGCCTAATCACATTTATGATTATACCCCAGGGGCTGTACTCTTTCAAGAAAGCATTGATATCAATACTTTACATATTCTTGGAAGTGATCTTTACGGTAAAGGACTTGGTTCCTCCGTATTTTCCAACTCCGCGGATCACTACGGTCATGGTTCCAAGGAACTTGTTATTCTTTACAGACTCGATCTCGTAGTCATCATCCTCAAGAACCACTTTCTTTTTGCCGATCTTAAGAGTTACCTTAAGATCAGTTTTCTTAAGAGGAATTACAGGAACTGTGTTATTAAAGCTAAGTGTGATCTTCTTTCCTGCCTTATTGGTAACAGTTGCGGACTTAATGTCATAGCCGCTTCCGATCACTCTGTAGGTTCCGCTTACTTCA
>JAILOW010000110.1 GCA_024690635.1 Butyrivibrio sp. | reverse complement strand
GCATACCTTCTATGTAGATAATATCTATGTTTTTAATCCCCTTCCTTTTGTTAAGAACATGTATTATCTTGATGTTAATTTCTACTATTACTACATAGGAAGAGAGGATCAGTCTGTAAATCAGCAGATCATGCTCTCAAGGATCGACCAGCAGCTTCGCGTAAATAAGCTTATGATCGATTATTATGTGGAAAACTACGGTATGATCCGCTCCCAGTGTGAGCGTCATAGATATATGTTCAATTATCTGGAGATCATCACAGCCATTTCATCGGTTCTTCTTATTACAGAGGATACTCCCGAGAATCTGGCAAAGAGAAAGGAACTTCTTGATTACATCAAGTCAAAGAGCTTCCTTTTGTATATAAAGATCAGATACAGCATAGAGGGAACATATATTTATCTGCCCGGAAAAGGCGGAAGAAAGATCACTTTGGCCGGATATAAATTACTTCAGAAAATTTTCCACTTTAATTAATTCAAAAAAGTGATATTATGTTTAAAAGATTCGGTGATTTAGTTTTTGTTATTTGTTTTTATGAGGAGAATTATGAAAAATAAATACGAAAAGTGGACAGGCAGGACTGTCGACAGAGATTTTGGACGAGATCTCTTAAGGCTTGCAATGCCGATTTTTCTGTATGCGCCTGTGTACATGATCTGGTTTATCTGCCTTGAAAAGCACAGATTTGCGCATTATTCAGTGATTCACACTATGCTGGATGACATGATCCCCTTTCAGGAAATCTTTGTTATTCCTTACTACACATGGTTTTTGTATGTGTCACTGACGTTGCTGTTCTTCATGTTATCTTTTGACGTGGAGGATTATTACAAGTATTTTATTTTCCTGGCGACGGGAATGACGATATTCCTTGTGATATCGACTCTTTTCCCCAACATGCATCAGCTTAGACCCGATGTATTCCCCAGGGACAATATCTGTACTCATCTGGTACAGCTTATTTACAAGACGGATACAGCAACCAATCTCTGGCCCAGCATTCATGTTTACAACTCACTGGGCACTATGATCGCTATTCATCACAGCAAGAGATTTGGTAAAAGAGGCAAGATGGTGGGTGACTTCATCGGAATATCCATTATCCTGTCAACAATGTTCATCAAGCAGCACTCCGTATACGACGTTGTTACTGCATTTATGATGGCCATTATCTTTTACATACTGTATTACCACACATCGATGCTTGAGAACTTCTGTGTAAGGCACAGAGACGAGCTCCGTGCCTTCAATTAATACATAAGGCGGAGCTTTTGCTTCTGGCACTCAAGCGTAATATTATCAGACATTACTGAAACTTCCCCATCTGTATGAACCCAGAGGGGGAGTTTTGTTTTTATGGTAAAGCTCTTTACGGTCTTGTGGTAGATGCCTTTAAAGCCGTAGTGCTTGCCGAAATAAGCAAAGGGAAGAGCAAAGAACATCTTGGGCCTTGGCATATCGCCGATGATGCACAGATCAAAAAGACCGTCGGTTAAGTCTGCATCGGGAGCAAGGTTGAAACCACCTCCCTGATAGTGATGTATCATGGCAACCACAAAGAGGAAGTGTTCCAGATGAAGCACTTCGCCGTTATCAAATTCAATATCGCAGGGGATCTTTTTGGCTTTGAAGAGCTGCCTTATGGCGATGCTGCCGTAGGTGAGCTTTCCAAGGCCTATTTTATTTAAGAAGTTCTTGGTGCCGGAGGAAAGAGCTTCCTCGCAGACTGCAGCGTCAAATCCGATTCCGGCGCTGACGTCAAACATTCTTACTTTTGAAATGTTTTCTTCGTGAAGACGGGATCTCTTTTCACCAACATTATTGTAGGTGAGTCTGCCAAGATCCAGAGTACGTACGGTATTTCCCTCTATGATGCAGTCAAGGATGTGTTCTCTTTCCTTGGAAAGTCCAAGGTCTCTTGCAAAGTCGTTACTTGAGCCGATAGGCACATATCCCACAAGAACCTTATCAAAATCATGTATTCCGTTAATAGTCTCGTTAAGAGTTCCGTCGCCTCCGAGAACCACCAGCTTGAGAGGATACTCGGACTCATCACGCTCTGCTGTGGTGAGCTTTTTGGCAAGAGCTGTGGCATGACCGGGACCCTTGGTAAATGCGGTTTTATAGTGGAGATTTTTTTCTTTGAATTTTTCCTCAAGACAGTTCCAGATTTCCTTGCCTTTGCCGGAACGGGCAGAAGGGTTGACTATGCAGTAATACATGTGTGCGCTCCTGTTAAAAAAATAATTAATCCAATTCATTATAGCATTTTTTTTATTTGTATGTTACGATATGCAAGATGTTGATTTAACGCATTAAATTGTGAAAATGTTGCAGGAGGAAAGGCAGATGTATTCATTGGAAGAAGTCAGGAAGGTGGATCCGGAAATTGCAGCTCTCATCGAGGAAGAAGTGCAGCGTCAGAACAATCACATTGAGCTCATCGCTTCAGAGAACTGGACCAGCAAAGCGGTCATGTCGGCTATGGGGAGCCCTTTGACCAACAAATATGCTGAAGGACTTCCGGGAAAAAGATACTACGGCGGATGCTACGTGGTGGACAAGGTTGAAAACATTGCAAGAGACAGAGCCAAAGAGCTCTTTCACTGCGATTATGCCAATGTTCAGCCCCATTCGGGAGCTCAGGCAAACCTTGCGGTTCAGTTTGCTCTTTTAAAACCCGGAGATACCATTATGGGTATGGACCTTAGTCAGGGCGGACATCTTACACACGGAAGCCCGGCCAATATTTCGGGTACCTACTACAACATTATTCCTTACGGTGTTGATGATAACGGCATTATCGACTATGACAACATGTACAGGCTTGCTGTTGAACATAAGCCCAAGCTAATCATCGCCGGCGCATCTGCTTACTGCAGAACCATAGATTTCAAGAAATTCAGGGAGGCAGCAGATGCCTGTGGAGCAGTCCTTATGGTGGATATGGCTCATATCGCAGGACTTGTGGCAGCAGGTGTTCATCCCAGCCCCTTCCCTTATGCTGATGTTGTTACCACCACAACTCACAAGACCCTTCGCGGACCCAGAGGAGGAATCATTCTTTGGAACCAGAAGGCTCAGGACAAATACAAGTTCAACAAGGCCGTATTCCCCGGTATCCAGGGCGGCCCTCTCGAGCATGTGGTAGCAGCCAAGGCTATCTGCTTTAAAGAGGCTCTTTCTCCTGAGTTCAAAACATATGCTGAAAACGTGGTTAAAAATGCCAAGGCTCTTTGCGACGGCCTTATGAAGCGCGGAGTTCAGATCGTCTCGGGAGGCACCGACAACCACCTGATGCTGGTTGATCTTACAAACTTCGGCCTTACCGGAAAAGAAGTTGAGGCATGGCTTGATGATGCTCATATCACAGCAAACAAAAACACCATTCCCAACGAGCAACAGTCACCTTTTGTAACCAGCGGAATCCGTCTCGGAACCCCTGCAGTTACAACAAGAGGTATGAATGAAGAGGATATGGACAGGATCGCTGAGGCTATCTCCATTGTTATCAAAAACAAGGGTGAAAAGAACGACGAAGCTCGTGCGATCATCAAGGAGCTCACAGATAAATATCCGCTTGATTGATAATTGAATATCGGTTTCTGACAAATTTTAATCGGGATATCTTGGATCTGAGCCATTTGTTTGGACGGACCTGATATCCCGTTTTTTCTTTTGCAAATTGAATATAGTGTATAAACAATTAGAATAATACACAGAATATTTTACAATTATAAAGGCATATTCAAAATATTAAAAAGATTTTTTGAAAATGTATTGACAAATCATGATGCCCTAAATATAATAAAGACAACAAAGAGAGTTAAACGTAATAAAAATACTTCTCCGCACGGTATATATACGATGAGAACCGGGGAGAAAGAAAGGCAGGTACACTCCAAAGGGACACTTAGTTTAAATATTTAAGGAAAGGATGGTACACTCCACCAAAACATTAAGCGAGTAATATAAAATATATTCGGAAATAAGATTTACATTACAGCACTTCCGGTACATGATAGGTGGTTCTGACAATATCAAGATCTTGCAACCACAGCATATGAATGCAAAAGTTAATGGAAAGATGAGGCTGGGAAATCGGAGGATAGTCCGTTGGACGTAATAACATTTGAATTTGATGAGTACTCGGCATAAGGGCAGAAGCAGGTAATATAGATGAAGCTTCTGCCCTTGATTTGTGTCTGCATTCATTAAAACCATAGGGGAATCTTTGGAAAATGCAGAGATTATGGTAAAATAAAAATTGAATAAATATGTATTGTTGGAGATTGAAATGGCCAGATTAGATGATGAACAGGATTTTGACGAGAGACGACTTAAGAGGAGGGCGAGGCGCAAAAAGAGCCAGCTCACTGCAATAACCGTTCTCGTTATTTTTATATTGATAATAATGCTTGCCGTTATAGGAGGCATTTTCGGAGTTAAAAAACTTCTTTTGAAAGCTCCTAAAAAGGCAGAGGAGGCTGTAACGAGCGAAGCGTCCCTTGAGGCTTCGGAGCCGGCGGTGATAGAGACTCCCGAAGAGGAGCCTGAGGTCGAGGAATTATCGGAGGATGATATTCTTAATGAAATAGTAGATACCTGCATCTCAGAGATGCCGATAGAGGATAAGGTTGCAGGACTCTTTATAGTTTCTCCCGAACAGCTTACGGGAGTTGAAACAGCAGTCAAGGCAGGAAGCGGAACACAGGAAGCCCTTACGGAATATGCGGTTGGCGGTGTTTTGTATTCTGCTAAAAATATAAAATCGGAAGATCAGATAAAAGAAATGCTTTCTTCCACAACATCCATGAGCAAATATCCTTTGTTTACAGTAGTAAGAGAGGACGGAAGCAAGTCTTCCGCTGTAACTTCCTCTCTCGGAGCAGGTGAAACGGAAGGTATTACAGATCCTGAGACTGCATCCGATGCATCGGACAAATTGGGATCAAGGCTCTTTGATCTTGGATTTAATGTTGACCTTGCTCCCTATGTTGTTTTGGACAGGGGAGAGGAAGAAAACTTGGATCCTGAAACTGTAAAAGCTGTTAACAGCGCAGTTTCCAAGGGATTATCCGCAGCCGGGGTTATGGCATGCGCCGGAAGATTTCCTTTGGATGCAGATACCTTAGCAGGAATGGCAAAGAGCGATCTTTCCTATGATGATCTTGCGACAGGCGAGTATGAAATGTTTAAAGGCCTCATAGATTCCGGTGATATTCAGGCGGTGATGATGTCAAACATATCACTTCCCGAAGTGACTTCAGATAACACACCGGCATCTCTTTCATCAAAAGTTGTTACCGAGTCTTTGAGAGAGACCCTTGGATTTGACGGTATCGTTATTACAGCTCCTCTTAACGAGGGTGCAGTGACAGAGTATTACACCTCTGAAGAGGCTGCAGTAGAGGCTGTAAGAGCAGGTGCGGATATGCTCCTTGTTCCGGAGGATTTCAAGGCTGCTTATGAAGGACTTTTGACTGCTGTTTCCGACGGCAGGATCACAGAGGACAGGATCAACGAGTCACTTAAGCGTATTTACGCTATCAAGTATTCTGACAGGGCTTCTCAGGTTTCAGGAAGCTGAGTGTTTGTAATGGAGGAAATGGATGATGTTTGCTCCGGAAAAACTTGTTTTTTCTCTTCCGCCTTTTGATGTAAATAACTATTTTACAAGTGAGGTTCTATCATTTCTGTTTATGATAGCTGCTATTGTGCTGGGCATACTTTTGTGCTTTTTCGGGCACAGGTTTATGTTTACCTTTATCATGATAGGCATCGGAATAGTAGCGGGAGTCTTTGGCATTAGGATTGTCAGTCATTTTCTGAAAGATCCCATTTTGCAGATGTTCTTTTTTGTGACTTTCATATTTTTGACGGAATGCCTTTTGTTCGGCATTCACACCCTTATTGAAAAAGCGGTGAAAAAGGCCCGTTTAAGGAGGTTCACCACGACTATGATGGTGATCATCACTTCTATTCTGGGCTTTTTATCCATGTTTCTTTCTCTGTATTTTTATGTTTACAGAGGTGCTTTGGAAATGGGAATTCTGTGCCTTTTGGTAGCTATAGCGGGCTTTGTGTTCCAACGAAGAAAAAAACTCATGAAGAGAGAATTCTTTACATATGACGATATTTATTACGACAGTGGGAGATGAGTTATGCTGGATGTAAGCAGAAAAGAGCTTAAATACATGATAGGCACCGGTGAGGTGTACTACATAAGTAAAAGGCTCGAGCGGATCATGGATCCCGACGCTCACAATCGGGATGAAGGCTATACCGTAAGATCTTTGTATTTCGATTCCTATGATGACAAAGATTATATGGAAAAGCTGGATGGTCTTGATAACAGAAGAAAGATAAGAATGCGCATATATGACATGAATACCAATGTCATAAAGCTTGAACTAAAAGCCAAGCAGGGGGATTTTCAGAGAAAACGTTCGTTATCGTTAAATCCTGAAGAGGCGCAGCTCATGATAGATGAGGACTACGGCTTTTTACTTGAAAGGCCGGAACCCTTTGCTCATGCAATGTACACGCTTTTGATATCCCAGGGATACATACCAAAGTGCATAGTTGAGTATGACAGACTTGCATTTATGAATGATTTCAATGATATCAGGATCACCTTCGATATGAGACTCAGAGCTCTGGAGGATCCTACAGAGTTTTTGAGAGGATATTCCGACTGCTATCCGGTGGCGGATCCTTCTCAGACCACAATGGAAGTGAAATATAACGGCTTTTTGTTTTCATATATAAAACAGTCACTTGATATAGTGGATCGCCCGCGTATCTCAAACAGCAAATATGTAAGGTCAAGAGCCTTCGTTAAATAAAAGGAGAATGAAATGAAAGAATATTTGTATACAGGTTTAATGGAAACAGCAGGATCACTTACGATTGATAACGTTATCCTGAATTTCGTAGCAGCATGCATCTTGAGCGTACTGATTTACATCTCTTACAGAGTATCCCACTCAGGTGCGGTATACAGCCGTAAGTTCAACGTATCACTTGTTATGCTCACTCTGATCACAACACTTGTTATGAGCGTTATCGGAAACAACATAGCACTTTCCCTTGGTATGGTAGGTGCTCTTTCCATCGTACGTTTCCGTACAGCCATCAAGGATCCCAGAGATACAGCATATATCTTCTGGTGCATCGCAGTTGGTATCACCTGTGGTGTTTCTGATTATCTCATTGCCGGCATCGGAACATTCTTTATCTTTGTATTCCTCATCATCTTTGGCGTTGTCAGAGATAACGAGAGGATCATGATCGTTGTTAAGGCTGATGTGGACAAGGCAGAGGAGCTTAACAGAGAGCTGGTTTCTTTCTTTAACGGCAAGGCTCTTATGAAGATGCAGAACATCAACAAGGAAAGAGGTCAGGCAGAGCTTATTTACGAGGTTTCCGATACTCTTTTAAAGGCTTATGAAAAGAACAACGGAGCTTTTGTTCCCAATTTTTCACTTAAGGAAGGCGTCAGAAACGTTAGCGTTGTAAGACAGGATGAGGAGATCAACCAGTAAACAGGAGGCATAATATTGCTTCAGAAGATACGTGAACACGAAAGAGTGATTCTTATATGGACATTCATAATGATCCTTGTGGTAATGGGGGTATTCTGTCTTTTGAGAAAAAACATGAAATTTACCCAGTACCCAAAGGGCACATATTATCATTTTGATCCCGATGAGAGCAAGGACGATCCCCTTGCCTATATTGGGGATGACTTTGAGGTGCTCGACGGTTTTCATACCAATCTTCCCATCGTTATCATGTCCCTTGACAGTGAGCTTCCCGATTACAAGACCTTCAGGGATGCCACAGAGATCCTTTTTGACGGCGTTGATGCCTATACTACAGGAAATCTTAGCGTTATCGACAGCGGTAAAGGCTACAATACTCCAAAAGATGCCCATGTCTATGACAGTCTTGTAAAGGTAAAAAGAAAAGGTCATTCCTCCTACAGCTATGATAAAAAGCAGTACAAGATAAAGGCCGTAAATCCCGACGGAACCTCCAATAAGACGGATATTCTGGGTATGGGAGAGGGCTCTGAGTGGATCATAAACGGCTCCATGGCGGACAAGAGCATGATAAGGAATTATCTGCCCTACAGGATCGCATCCGAGATAGACGGAAACAACATGGCTCCCGACAGCAGATACTGCGAAGTTATGATGGAGGAAAACGGCAAGCTCTATTATCAGGGCGTTTTCCTTTTGATGGAGACCATAAGTCAGGGGGAAAAGAGAGTCAATATCGATGAGTACAACCCTAAGAATACCTATTCAAGCTATATAGTAAGGCGTGACAGAAAGACATCCTTTGATATCATGCTTAACACCTACGGAAGAGAAGCGGATATCGTAAAAGGAAGAGAAAGTCAGGCTACTGATAACTGGATAGGACTTAAATATCCGGGTGAGTCCAAGGTTACACAGGAGACCATCGACTATATCACCAAGGATTTCTCGCAGATAGAAAAGGTTCTTTATACAGATGATGAGAGTCTTTTCAGAGTTTATGACAGATATATTGATATGAGGTCCTTTGCGGACTATTTTCTTATAAATGAGTTCTTTGGCAATTACGATGCCGGAGAGCACTCGACTTACATGCACAAAAACTCCGGAGATGTGCTCTACATGGGACCTGTGTGGGATTATGACCAGGCTCTGAACAACAGTCAGATGGAGGAGCTTAACCCTGACTATCTGGCTTTCCAGACACAGACCTTTTTTGCGGAGCTTTGCGATGACAAGCGTTTTGTCAGATATCTAAAGAAAAGATACAGCACTCTCAGAGCACAGGAGCTCTCTGAAGAGCATATTTATGATGTTATAGATGAAACTGTGGACTATCTGAGATCAGCCCAGACAAGGGAGTGGTACAGATGGGCCGCGGACTATTATGACAACAGCTTTGAAAGCCACACCAATTATTATCTCCAGCCATACCTTTACAAAGGTGTCCTGCTGGATCGTTTTAATACGGATTATCAGGAAGAGATCTATGTGATAAAGAACTATATCCATCACCACGGCGGCGCCATTCAGCCGGAGCTTTCCGGAGTTTTGCACGCAGCAAAGAAGGATACAACAGTTGGCGGAATAAGGGAGCTTATGTTCATCGCCATGATAACGTTGGTTCTATTACCGTCTTATCTGATACAAAGGAAGGGCTGACATGCTGTTTTCAAGTATACCGTTCATTTTGTACTTTCTTCCTATAACGCTTATTGTATATTACATTCTTTCCTTCTCAAGGACTGCCCAGAATGTATGGCTTCTTATTGTGTCTTTGGTGTTCTATGCCTGGGGCGAGCCCTACTATGTGCTGCTCCTTCTGTTATCCATTGTCTTTAATTCCGTGCTTGCTCTTATCATGGACAAAAAACAGGGAAAACTCAGAAAAGCGCTCCTTGTTATCGACATTGTTTTCAACGTTGGAATGCTCTTTATATTTAAATATCTTAACTTTATCCTTGAGATGTTCGGAGCAAGGGGAAGAGCCATAGAAGAGCAGCTTGGCATTGTTCTTCCCATCGGTATTTCCTTTTATACCTTCCAGGCGCTTTCCTATGTTATCGATGTCTACAGACAGACCACAAAGGCGGAGAATCCCTTCTATGTGGGACTTTATATTTCTTTCTTTCCACAGCTCATAGCAGGACCCATTGTTCAGTACAACGCAGTATCCGAGCAGATAAGAAACAGAAAGTGCACCTTTGATAAGCTTTCTCTTGGAATATCAAGGTTTGCTGTGGGAGTTGGAAAAAAGATCATTCTTGCCAATTCCTTTGCGGCAATAGCGGACAATGTATTTAACTGGTCCAATATCGGAACTGACAAGCTGCAGGTTCCGGCTACCCTTGCCTGGCTTGGAAGTATCGCCTACTCACTTCAGATCTATTTTGATTTCTCGGCTTATTCCGACATGGCCATAGGACTTGGACTTTGCTTTGGCTTTAAGTTTAGAGAGAATTTCAATTATCCCTATATAGCAACTTCCATATCTGATTTCTGGAACAGGTGGCATATCTCGCTGACAGACTGGTTCAGGGATTATGTTTACATACCCCTTGGCGGAAACAGAGGCGCTAACAGAGATACTATGGTCAGGAACATGGCTATAGTCTGGGCTCTTACGGGAATCTGGCACGGAGCCAACTGGACCTTTATTTTCTGGGGAATATTCTATTTTACTTTCCAGCTTTTGGAGAGGTTTTTAGACTATGAAAACCACGTGCGCAGCATATTCCTTAGGCATGTCATCACTCTTTTCATAGTAAATGCCCTGTGGGTACTTTTCAGAGCGGACAATCTCTATCAGGCGGGGCGTTTTTACATGAATATGCTCGGGATCAATGACAACGGCTTTCTTAGCGATACGGCATTTATGCTGGTAAAAGAAAACTGGCTGTTTTTGATACTTGGAATTCTTTTCTCAACTCCTGTTGTTCCCAAGATCAATTCCTGGCTTTACCAAAACGAGGATACCAAGGTGCATGCTCTGTATTCAGTTTTGTATCCTCTGGCAATGCTTGCCATGATGGTTGTGTGCTTCAGCTACCTGATCATCGGAAGCTATAATCCCTTCATCTATTTCAACTTCTGACAAGGACGGTGCGGTTATGAAATATCTGGTAAAAAAGAGAATATTTGCCGTAGCGTTTTTGGCGGGGCTTTTTGTGTACAGTGGCCTTAACATCTTCCAAAACGGCGAAAGCATAGCTAAAGAGGTGGCGGATCAGGCAGCTTCTTTGGATTTTTCTTCTTCCGAAATAGAAGATGCCATGAAGTCCGATATTGTGGGCAAGATGGGGCTGGTTGAGACCTACGGCTATGTTCAAAAGAAACTTGGCAAAGAGGAATTCAACAATTTTGAATTTATAAAAGACAAAAACGGATACCTTCAGTATTCTTCGTTTTATACAGAGTCTAATCCGGAGCTTTTTGACTATGCTCTCAGGGTAAAAAGAGCTCAGGACTATGTGTCAGCCTACGGCACAAAGGTTTTGTTTGTGATGACTCCGGCAAAATATGACACCGAAAACTCCGTGTTCTCAAGGGGGCTTCCCGTCAACAACCCTTATGATGAGGTTGTTGAGCTTATGATCTATCTAAAGAGACTTGGAGTTGAGACCATTAACCTTGACGAATACATGCCGGTAGAGGGCATGACCTATGACGAAACCTTCTTTAAGACAGATCACCACTGGACTGTGCCTGCGGCCTTTGAAGCCACAAAGATAGTGGCGGGTACGCTGAACGAAAGATTTGATGCGGGATTTGATACTGACTACTGGCTTTCCGATGAAAGATATACCCAAAAGCTCTACAAAGGTCATATGCTGGGAGCCATGGGAAGAGATACCGGCGTAAACTATTCGGGCCTTGAGGATTTTACAGCTCTTTTCCCGAATTTTGAAGGCCATTTTTCAAGGACCTATACAGACAACGACAATGAAGTTACAAAAAACGAAGGCTCTTTTACAGATGCATTCTTCGTATCCTACGTACTTAACGATGATGTGGACTATTACAAAAACTCCCAGTATTCTCTGTATCTTGACCAGATAAGAAATATTGAGAACCTGGAAAACTACGATAATCCCGATGGCCCCAACATCCTCATGATAAGAGATTCTTATTTTGCACCTGTCATGACCTTTATGATGCCCATGTGCAATAAGATAGATGCCCTTTATGCCTACGAAAAGCTTGAAAATCTTGAGATCTCCGGGTACATCAAGGACAAGTACGAAGAGGGCGAAAGATATGATTACCTGATAATCGAGATGTATCCATATAACATTACAGACGAGGCGTTCCGTTTCTTCCGCGAGGATAAC
>JAILOW010000105.1 GCA_024690635.1 Butyrivibrio sp. | reverse complement strand
GAAAAACATGCGCGAGTACTACAAATGAACATGGTAATTACCGATAAGTACTAATATAATAGATATGACATGGGGCATTAGCGCAGTTGGGAGCGCATCACACTGGCAGTGTGGGGGTCACGGGTTCAAGTCCCGTATGCTCCATTTTTTCATGCATATTTTCAGCATAAACGAATGATGGGGAGTGAAACATGGCAGAGATTGACAGATTAAAAGAGATCGTAGAAAAACTAAGAAGCAAGGACGGCTGTCCCTGGGACAGGGCTCAAACCCACGTTAGCTTAAAGCCCGGATGCATAGAAGAGGCAGCGGAAGTCATAGGCGGAATCAATATTTTGGAAGAAACCGGTGATCCCGAGAATCTCAAGGAAGAACTGGGAGATCTCCTGTTACAGGTAATGTTCCATGCCGCTATGGCAGAAGAAGAGGGGCTCTTTACCTTTGATGACGTGGCTAAGGCCATATCCGACAAGATGGTGAGACGCCACCCTCACGTATTTTCCGGCGTAAAATTTGAATCTGAAGAGGAGCTCCACGCCGCCTGGGCTGAGATAAAGAGACAGGAAAAAGAGGGCAAAGAGTGGTACGCCGACTACCTTCCCGCAGCCTTCGACGAAGCCGAAGCCCTCATCCAAAAAGCCCGCGACCGCAAGAAAAAGTAAATTCACCACCTGCCAAAAACAAGATTCTTGCAATACAGAAAATATATTGACTAGTAACTTCGCCCACTAAATAACCCGCATAACTCCAGGAAAAACAGAAAAACGCACGCAAACATCTACCACATCTATAGCTCTTCGCACCACAAACAACTATTAAAAGACTGCGTGCAATGTCCACCCTTGCGGAAAGGCTTTGAGGCTGATCATTTACCTGCCCGGTGAGTTGAGGTTTTTATATCGGCGAATCATATGCACACGCTACATGATTTACTTAACGAAAAAACAGGAAAATGTCGATTTCTATGAGTAACACGAAATGAGACATTTTCCTGTTTTTAAGTTTTAGTAAATCAGTAGCACGGAATCGTGAGCCGATATAAAAACATAAACTCACCCGGGAAAGGGCCTGAAATCACCTCGAACCTTTCGCCGGCGTGGCTTTGCGCACTCGTCGCATCAAGCGGTTATCAGAGTTCCGGCCTTTCCTTTGAGTGCCTCCGACACCTCCGACAGTGATGTGATCAGCACTGATCCCTGAGGATTTGCCTTCAGGAACTCTACTGCTGCTTCTATCTTGGGAAGCATGTCAACTTCTCCGAATTCTCCCTCTGAAATGTACTTCTCGGCAAGAGCTGTGTCCATCTTGGAGATGGGCTCCTGATCATCTTTTCCGAAGTTTTTGTATACACAGGGAACTGAAGTTAAGATTATGAGCCTGTCAGTCTTTAAATCTGCAGCAAGCTTGCCTGCTATGGCATCCTTTTCAATGACTGCGGATGCTCCCTTTAATACGTGACCCTGCTCTATTACGGGGATTCCGCCACCGCCGCAGGCGATGACTTCCTGACCTGCGCTAACGAGAGCCTTGATGGCATCGATCTCAACAATATCTATTGGCTTGGGAGCGGCAACAATTCTGCGATAGCCGTTTCCCGGTTCTTCTTTTACAAAATTACCTTTTTTGATCTCTGTGTCCGCGTCTTCTTTTGACATGTTTCTGCCGATGGCCTTTGTGGGTGAATAGAAAGCTTCGTCATAAGGATCCACTGTAACCTGTGTCAGTATGGTGCTGACAGGCTTTGATATGCCGCGACTTGACAGCTCGGTGTGGAGAGCGTTCTGGATGTCGTACCCTACGTAGCCCTGGCTCATGGCGTTACATACGCACATAGGGGCCGGAGTATAATCGATATAAATCCTGTGAAGCTCGGTCATGGCCTTGTGGATCATGCTGACCTGAGGGCCGTTACTGTGAGTGATGACCAGCTGGTATCCTGCTTCGATGAGGTCTGCAAGGGCCTTGGCTGCCACCTTTGTTGCATTCATCTGCTCATTGGTGGTTACACCCAGAGCTTCGTGTCCAAGAGAAACTACTGCTGTGATATTTTCCATTTTTCCTCACTCCCGTGATATAAAAAGATAAGCTAATTGTACCCTATTTACGCGGGTTTTGAAAGAAAAAACAAAAATCACTTGCTATTTTTAAATAAAGATGTAATATATCATTTTGTAGTTGAAGAGGATGTGTGTGAATAGATAAAGGATCAGAAAACATGCAGACCAAAAATAATACTAAAGAAAAGACCAATATCAGGGATCTCACAGTCGGCGATCCCATGAAGCTCATACTGGGATTTGCCATTTCTTTATTCTGGGGAATGTTGTTCCAGCAGCTTTACAATATAATCGATACCGCCATAGTTTCCTGGTTTCTTGGAAAAGAGGCCTATACAGGCGTTGGTACCACAGGCGCCATAAACTTCCTTATCATGGGCTTTTGCATGGGAGTGTGCAACGGATTTGCAATTCCTGTAGCTCAGAGATTCGGAGCCAAGGACTACCGCAGCATGAGAAAGTTTGTATCTCACGCTGTTATTTTAAGTGTCATCTTTGCCGCAGTCATGACTTTCTTTGTAAGTGTCTTTTGCAGACAGATACTTGTTGCCATGAATACTCCGGCGGATGTCCTGGATTATGCGTACAATTACATTCTCGTTATATTCCTTGGAATTCCCGTTACCTATATGTATAACCTTTTGTCGGGCGTTATCAGGGCACTTGGAGACAGTAAGCACCCTGTGCAGTTTTTGATCATCGCTTCTGTCATCAATATCTTTTTGGACTATATCTTTATCGTGCCCTTTGGATGGGGTATCAGGGGAGCGGCCCTTGCTACCGTGCTTTCCCAGTTGATCTCCGGCATAATGTGCCTTGTGTTCATCATCAAAAAGATCGAGATACTTCATCTTAAAAAAGAAGACTGGCAGCCCGACAGATCTCATTTCTTTATCCTGCTCAACATGGGCGTTCCCATGGGACTTCAGTATTCCATCACAGCCATTGGCTCTGTAATACTGCAGATTGCCATCAACGGTCTTGGTACCGATGCGGCGGCTTCCGTAACCACTGCAGCCAAGGTTGGAATGTTCTTCTGTATTCCCTTTGACGCCCTTGGATCCACCATGGCAACCTACGGCGGACAGAATGTGGGCGCAAAAAAGCTCGACCACTTGCAGGATGGACTTATTGCCGCGGTCAAGCTTGGATGCGGTTATGCTGTTTTAGCCTGCCTTGTTCTGTACTTCTTTGGAAGGAACTTTGCAATGATATTCCTTGATGCGTCAGATGTGGTGTGCCTTGACAATGCCCACCTCTATCTCATGGTAAACGCCGCTTTTTATATACCGCTTGCCCTGGTCAACATTGTCAGATTCCTTATCCAGGGAATGGGATTTTCCATGTTCGCGGTATTGGCGGGGGTCATGGAGATGATAGGAAGAACTATTGTGGCAGTGGTTTTGGTGCCTTTCTTTGGCTTTACCGCTATCTGCTTTGCAAGCCCCATTGCATGGATACTTGCGGATGCCTTCCTGATCCCGGCTTACATCAAAGTAAGAAACAAATTAAGAAAGATATTCGAAGGTCAGGTGGAAGAGTATTAACCTTGTCAGGAGATGTTGGGATTTATCTTGGTTATGCGCCTGTCATAGGTGATAAGGCCGTTAACCTCTTCCTCCACATCGCTTAACTGCGTATATACAGCACCTGAAAGGCCCTTTGCTATAAGGGGTTTCATATCACCGTTTATAAGATTGTAGTATGCAACACCCAGTTCATCCAGGGTGTTGTATTTTTTATACCCATAGATCCTCTCAACGCTGGAGTGACCCTTGATATAGCAGGCAAGTCCGCCGTACTCAGAGATCACAAAGGCTCTGTTTTCGTTGTTTACCTCAACGGAAAGAGGTCTGAAGTAATTGTGCACACTTCTGAAATTGCCGCTTCCTTCGTCGAACCAGCCACTTGCCTGATCGATGGGGCGTGTGTCATCCAGCTCTTTTGCCATAACGGTAGCACCTGCAGCATTGAACTGTCCCCAGCCTTCGTTGAACAGAACCCAGGTTGCTATGGAAGGAACATTGTAGAGATAGTGAATGGTGTTTTGCATTTCCTGCAGCCATTCTCTTCGTCCCTCGGCTGAATGGCGCGAGAAAGTCTTGTAATAAGCAGGGCCGTCGTTCATCTTGCCAAAAACCTTGGGGAACAGGGTGGGCAGATAAGAAACCATGGGCTTGGCATAGGAAGATCCGCCGCTTACCATGTCCTGCCATACGATCATTCCAAGTCTGTCGCAGTGGTAGTACCAGCGGGCGCTTTCAACCTTGATGTGCTTGCGCAGCATATTGTAGTGTAGGCGCTTCATCTCTTTTATATCGAAAATGAGAGCCTCGTCGGAAGGCGCTGTGTAGAGGCCGTCGGGCCAGTAGCCCTGATCCAGAACGCCCATGAGGAAATAGGGCTTGTGATTTAAGCAAAATCTCATAATGCCCTTTTCATCAGGCTCTGTTGTAAAAGATCTCATGGCAAAGTAGGAGCTTACGTGATCATCCGCTGTATCTATCTGCAGAGGATAGAGGAAGGGATCCTCGGGACTCCAAAGATGCGGATCGTCCAATGTAAATGAAAAGCAGTAGTAGCAAGGCTTTTCAGCCTTTTGACCGGCATTAAGATCCGGATAAGTATCCGAAGAAAAGGCCGGATCATGGGCAAAAGAGCTCTCAAAAGAGTCTGAAGGTTCGGGAGAGCGCACCATTTCATGGCCGGGAAGCTTTACTGTTACCTGGGTCTCTTTGTTGGTGGAAACTTCGATGGATACAGTCTTTAGATCGGCCTGTGGCCTTATCCTGATCTCGCGGATATAGGTGTCCGGAACTTCCTCAAGCCATACTGTCTGCCAGATCCCGCTCTGGGCTGTGTAGTACATGCCGCCACGCTTCAGGGTCTGCTTGCCTCTGCTGTGATAGGAGGAGTCGCTGGTATCTCTGACTCTAACTGCCAAGGCGTTTCCGGAAAAGACATTTTTATCGGTGTCTTTTTTCAGAAGCTCCGTAATGTCCAGAGTAAAGGGCAAATATCCTCCGCTGTGGGAAGATACGTGAGATTCGTTGATATAGATATCCGCAAACTGGTCCACTGCTCCAAAATGCAATAGAATGCGGGATTTTTCATATTTGGGATTTATATCGGGAATGTTTCTTTTGTACCAGAGGTACTGATAGGGCATGAGTTTGCGCTCAACCCCTGAGAGTATGCACTCGGGAGAAAAGGGCACGAGGATTTTGCCGTCTGTTGAGGCCGGTACAATATCGGATGCCGGGTCGGTTCCTGTCTCTTCGCTTCCGGAAGGTATGGGAAGAATGCAGTAGTCCCACAGGCCGTTTAAGTTCATGTAGCCGTCGCGGACAAACTGAGGCCTTGGATATTCCTGCAGGACGTTTTCTTTATCAAGGTTTTCACCCCAGGGGGTGTAGAGCCTTGCAAGAACGTCGCTTTCATGGGGCTTGTCTATAGCCTTGATTGCATCGATCAGATCCATGGATTCACCATCCTTTATGAGTTGCTGCTTTTTCAACCAGGTCCTGATAAAAAGCACAGGTGGTTGCATATCTGTAAACGCTCACCCAAATAAGCGGTATGAACAGTGTGATCACACCGAATATGTACAGAGGAAGGAATGTGACATTCAGGTAAAAGAGCCTGAACTTATTGCCCTTCATAAGCCTGCGGCTGAGGGAAAGCAGCTCTTTTGCGGACTTATCCGGAAAATCGTGGAGAAGGAAAAAGGACTGGGAGTAGGTCAGATAAACAAGAACCTCAACAATGAGTCCGATTCCAAGGGCAAACATCGAACATATGAGAAGCTTCGGATCCGGAGACATGGTATAGAGTATCAAAGTGATCTGTCCGGGGATCGTCACCAGAAAATCCACCAGAGCAAAAACTGCCTGGATGATAACAGCTTTTTGAGGGTTTTGCCTGAAACCAAAGAAAACGTCCGAAAGGGAAATGTTCTGTGAATACAAAAGATTCATGTACAGATAAGCCTTGCCGGACACCAGAATGCCCACAAGGATATTGATGATAAGGCTTATTATGTTGCCGATGATGATAAGGAGAATGCCGGAGCTGACACTTACGCCTCCAAAACCGGAGATGAAAAGCTGTATGGCAAAGATAAGAATATTGGCACCTATGAGGGTGCCATATCTGCCAAGGGATTTTTCTTTTGCGATTGCCTTAAGTTCTGCTGATGATCTGTAGTCGTTCATGTGATAAAGTGACCCCCTGCCTTAACCGGCAAGGTCCACATTGTTCCCCAATAAGGCCTGTTTGTCCATGGCCTTTTTTGCTTGCTGGTAAGGATTGTCTTCGTTTTTGTATGCGATCCTGGTACTGGTGGTGCCGCCTGCTACGTAGGCACGTCCGCACTCGGGGCATACTGCTGTTTTTATTGAAACTGAAGCCTGAAGGACTTTGCCGTTATTTTGAGCTGCGTCCTTGTAGGCATTGCTTACGTGTTCCTGCTCATGGCCGCGAACCCTTGCGGCGGAAGCCTGAGGGCTGATATGAGCTGCTGATTTAAAAGAAACCATCTCATCAGAACCGTCTTTGTATTTGCGGTTCTTGCAGGTTTCACATTCTGCGGGTGATACCTTTTTGCCGGGAGCTGCCTTGGTGGACTCGCCGGGATTCAATATATGCTTGGGGCCTTCAGCCTCGCCTGCTCCTGCAGCAGCACTGAAACCAGTTCCCGCAAAACCTGTATAGGCTCCGTATCCGCTTGAAATTGCACCAATCATAGGCACCTCTTTCTCTCATGAAAAGGATCAGTTGCCGAGGTTAATGCCAAGATCCTTTAACATGTCATCAAAGCTTACACCGTTGATCTGCTCTGACATGACGTTTAACTGCTGTCGGTACTCAGCGTCGTTAAAAATCTTGTAAACGTCGTAGATAAAAATGCCGTACCCAAGTACTATTCCGATGCTACCGTAAAGGATGGCCTTTTTGGCCTGCGGAAGCATCTTTTGCAAAGTGCCTTTGGAAAGGATGGCAAGTACTATGGCTATGCCTCCGATGATCACTCCGATGTTAATGAAAAAACAAAGGGGAATGGAAACAAGCCCGGTCACAAGAGCGGCCCCTGCCAGTGAAACATGGGGATCAAGCTCGTTGTGGGTACGGTTGTAGTTGTAATTGTTGTAATAGTAGTTGTTGCCCCCGTTGTCTTCCATAAATACTTTTTTCCTCATAAATGCTTATTCTTACTGTAGATTTTACAACAAAATGCGCTTGTTTTCAATGTTTCAGCCCCTTTGGCAAGTCTTGAAAACTTCCGCCGAGGCTTGGTATAATAGTGAAGTGTGCGAGCTTTATAGAAAATTAACAGTAATTTCTCTTTTAATTAAGGACACACAGGGAGAAAAAGTTTCAGCGAGGTAGTTATGGATATTGTATTAAAGATCAAGGAAGAACTGGGAGTTGAAAAGTGGCAGGTCGAAGCGGCTGTAAAGCTTATCGACGAGGGAAATACCATTCCTTTCATTTCCAGATACAGAAAGGAAGTCACAGGTTCTTTGAACGATGAACAGCTCCGTGACCTTGATGAGAGACTCAAGTATTTAAGAGGTCTCGAGGAAAGACGTGAAGCGGTTCTTGCATCCATTGAGGAGCAGGGCAAGATGACTGATGAACTCAGAGCCAGGATCATGGCTGCAGAGACCATGGTGGCCATTGAGGATCTATATCTTCCCTACAGACCAAAGAGAAAGACAAGAGCCAGTGTCGCAAGAGAAAAAGGTCTTGAGCCTTTGGCAGAGATACTTCTTGCACAGGAGACAACAAAGTCCCTTCAGGAGGAGGCAGCAGCTTTCATTGATGAAGAGAAGGGCGTAAATGATGCAGCAGAGGCGCTTCAGGGCGCTATGGATATCATCGCCGAGGATGTTTCCGACAACGCAGACTTCCGTACATATATCCGTGAAGCTACAATGGAGCATGGCATCCTTACCAGCAAGGCCAAGGATGAGAAGGCTCAGTCCGTATATGAGATGTACTATGACTACGAGGAACCCATTGAGAAGGTGCTTGGACACAGAGTTCTGGCTCTTAACAGAGGAGAAGCCGAGAAGTTCCTTGTTGTAAAGATCGAGGCACCGGAGGAGCAGATCCTTCAGTTCCTGAATAAAAAGATGCTTAAGAACGATAACCCTGTCACAACACCGGTTATCGAAGAAATAAATCAGGATGCATACGAAAGACTCATTGCTCCTGCCATTGAGAGAGATATCAGAAACGAGCTGACAGAAAAAGCTGAGGATGGCGCTATTTCTGTATTCGGCAAGAACCTTACACAGCTCCTTATGGCACCGCCTATTGCAGGCAAAACTGTACTTGGTTGGGACCCTGCTTTCAGAACAGGCTGTAAGCTTGCAATTGTTGATGCTACCGGCAAGGTTCTGGATACCAAGGTTATCTACCCCACTGCTCCTCAGAACAAGGTGGAGGAGTCCAAGGCTGAGCTTAAAAAGCTGATAAACAAATATGACGTTGACCTTATTTCCGTAGGTAACGGAACCGCATCCAGAGAGTCTGAGCAGGTTATCGTTGAACTTATAAAAGAGCTGGACAGACCCCTTCAGTACGTTATCGTAAACGAGGCGGGTGCATCCGTATATTCAGCAAGTAAGCTTGCTACTGAGGAGTTCCCTCAGTTTGACGTTGGACAAAGAAGTGCGGCTTCCATAGCAAGACGTCTTCAGGATCCTCTTGCCGAGCTGGTTAAGATCGATCCCAAGTCCATAGGTGTCGGCCAGTATCAGCATGATATGAACCAGAAAAAACTTGGTGAAACCCTTGAGGGTGTTGTAGAAGACTGCGTAAACAAGGTTGGTGTTGATCTTAATACCGCATCAGCTCCCCTTCTTCAGTACATCTCCGGTATCAGCAAGACTATCGCTAAAAATATCGTTGACTACAGGGAAGAGAACGGAAGATTCAAAAAGAGAGAAGATCTTTTGAACGTTCCAAAGCTCGGACCCAAGGCTTATGAGCAGTGCGCAGGATTCCTTCGTATCGCAGACGGTGAAAATCCCCTTGATGCCACCAGCGTTCACCCTGAGTCTTATGAGGCCACATTAAAACTTATGGACAAGCTTGGCATCACCTTTGAGGATGTGAGAAATGCCCAGAAAAATGCTGCAAAGGCAGCCCTTGAAAAGCCTGCGGCAAAGAGCGAATCCAAGCCCCGTCCACAGAAAAAACAAAAGCAGGTTGTTATCAGAAATACAGGAACTGCCATGGGAGCAGCTTTGGCAGCGGCTCTTGCAGGCAGCAACCTGGCAGTTGTTGATGACGGAAGCTCTTCTAAAAACAGCAAAGAGGCAGCTCCTGCAGAAACAGCCAAGGCTTCAGGATCTCTTTTCCGCAAGGTGGATGAAGCTGAGAAAAAGAAGCTCTCTGAGGAGCTTGGAATCGGTGAGATCACTCTTACTGACATCATAAGCGAGCTTGAAAAGCCTTCAAGAGACCCTCGTGAGAACATGCCTGCACCTATCCTTAGAAGCGATGTCCTTGATATGAAGGACTTAAAGCCCGGCATGGTGCTCAAGGGCACAGTCAGAAACGTAATAGACTTTGGATGCTTTGTGGATATAGGCGTTCATCAGGACGGACTGGTTCACATCTCACACATTACCGACAAATTTATCAAACACCCGCTTGAAGCTGTGAGCGTAGGAGATATCGTAGACGTTCAGGTGCTTGATGTTGAGCTTGATAAAAAGAGGATCTCTCTTACCATGAAGCTCAGAGACCCTGCTCAGGTGGCGGCTGAGGCAGCAGCAAAGGTAGCGCAGAGACCTGCGCCCAAGGCAGCTCCCGCCACAGAGAAAAAGGCAGCGCCCAAAAAGACCAGCGTAGTTCAGCAGGTGGCAGAGGCAGCAGGAGTGACCAAAAAGCCTGCAGTAAAGAAGGCAACCACAACTGCGGTAAAGAAAACACCTGCAGCAACAGGTGAAGCAAAGCCCGCAGCACCCAAGACTTTCAAGAAAAAGGGCATTGTAATTTTTAGAGGAAATGCAAACGATTAATTTTCCGGTCATAAAACCTTAATAATTTTTCTATTGATTTATTTATGGACATAATGTAATATCGTAAGCGGATATGACGAAAGCCATATCCGCTTTTGACAACCTAAGTTCTCTTATTCAGAGTGGTGGAGGTACATAGGACCTGAGAAGCCACGGCAACCCCTTTGAAAAGGAAGGTGCCAACCTGAGCGTGCAACAGCCGTGTCACAGAGAAATGTGTTACGGCACAACGAGCAATAAGAGGATCTGAATGATTTCAGCTCCGCTTGTTTGTGCACGCAACAAGCGGCTTTTTTTACGAAAGGACTAAAAGAATGGACAAATTTATTTTCACATCAGAATCAGTAACTGAGGGACATCCCGACAAGATCTGCGACAACATTTCTGACGCGATCCTTGATGCCTGCATGGAGCAGGATCCCATGAGCCGTGTTGCCTGCGAGACAACAGCCTGCACAGGTTTCGTTCTCATCACAGGTGAGATCACTACAAAAGCTCACGTTGATTATGCCAAGATCGCAAGAGAGACCATCAAGGAGATCGGCTACGACGATTCCAGAAAGGGCTTTGATGGCAACACATGTGCAGTTATGGTAGCACTTGATCAGCAGTCAGCAGACATCGCCATGGGTGTTGATAAGGCTCTTGAGGCAAGAGAAAATCAGATGACAGATGAGCAGCTTGAGGCAATCGGTGCCGGCGACCAGGGTATGATGTTCGGTTATGCCACAAACGAGACCGAGGAGCTTATGCCCTACGCTATCAGCCTTGCTCACAAGCTTGCCAAGAAGCTTACAGAGGTTAGAAAGAACGGCACACTTCCTTATCTTCGTGCCGATGGTAAGAGCCAGGTATCAGTTGAGTATGATGAGAACGGCAAGCCTGTAAGACTTGAGGCTATCGTTATCTCAACACAGCATGATGAGCAGGTTACTCAGGAGCAGATCCACGCTGACATCAGAAAGCACGTTATCGATGCTGTTGTAGATTCAGCTATGGTTGATGCTAACACCAAGATCTTTATCAATCCCACAGGACGTTTCGTTATCGGCGGACCTCAGGGTGATGCAGGTCTTACAGGACGTAAGATCATCGTTGATACTTACGGCGGAGCAGCTCGTCACGGCGGCGGAGCTTTCTCAGGAAAAGACTGCACCAAGGTTGACCGTTCTGCAGCTTACGCAGCAAGATACGTTGCCAAGAACATCGTTGCAGCAGGTCTTGCAGACAGAGCTGAGATCCAGCTTTCACACGCTATCGGTGTTGCACAGCCTACATCAGTTCTTGTTGATACTTTCGGAACAGGCAAGGTTTCCA
>JAILOW010000038.1 GCA_024690635.1 Butyrivibrio sp. | reverse complement strand
TATCGTCTGAAATCTTAAGAGAAACACCTACTCCGTTTTTTCCAAGAGTAAGAACAACATATTTTCCTGAAATCTTAAGAGAAGTACTAAGCTTTGCTTTTTTTGTTTTTAAGGCTTCGGTGTCAACCTGAACGATCAGCTCATCTCCGCTTTTTAACTCGGAATTTTTGGAAAAATCTCTGTTTAATACGCAAACAGGATTGATCTTTTTGGTAGAAAGATAACTTATGTTATCATCTTTTATCCTGATAAAAGCACTGTCTATGTTTTTAACTATATGGTCAACTTTACCCACATAAATATTCTGAAGGCCTGTATTTCTTGCAAAAGACAAAAACTCCATGTCACTATCACAAAAAGCTGTAACCACAGGAGTGTTATTATATTTTGAAACAAGTATCCTTCCTTCAGGCATTTAGGTATATCCTCTTGGTATCATCGGCCGGTATAAAGGGTTCAATGTATGTTCCCTTTTTATCTGAACCGGAAGTATATATATCAATTCTGTGAATATCAAGTGCTCCGCTTAAAAGCTCCAAACCAAGGCTTTTGTAAAACTCGGTAAATAAGAGCAAAGGCTTTAAGGTCTGAGAGCTGCTCATGCTAAGAAGTAAATATGCTTCCTCTGTATCTTTATGAAGCTCATAATTAAATATCATTTGCTTCATATCAATTTCTTTTTCGCCGCTCTTTGTCTTTTTCATTGCAGGAAGCTTATCGCCGGATAAATATCCCGCGAATTTTTCCGCCCAGTTAAAATCAGGTTTAAAACAATCTCTTATCTTGATCCTGTAATAAGCAGCCTCACATACTGTCATGGCTTTTTCAGCTCTTTCATCAAGCTCTGTAACAGCAGTTATTTTAATTCCTTCGTTCATTACTGCATTTAAGCTTGCCATTATATCTTCAGTACTTGTCATGGAATTGACAGTCATATCCATATATTCCCCGTCACTTGTGGCACCAACGCTAAGGGGCTGGGCAAATGAAATCACCTGATGAGGAGAAAAGCCTTCTGAATACTTTACGTCTATTTCAGCTCTTCTAATGGCTTTTTGAAAATATCTCATCACATCAAGATGGCCTATGAATTTTATAGGGCCTTCTTTTGAAAACTTGAGTCTAAGTTTATGCATTGTTTTTGCCCTCCTTACATACTCCCACTTTGTAAGAAGCAGCTCCGCAGCCAAGACAGCCCTTTCTGCAATTGGTAGAAGGTTTACCTGACAAGGCTGTTTTCCATTCTCTTAACAAAAATTCCTTTGTCACACCGCAGTTTAAGATATCCCAGGGGAATATTTCATCATCTTTTCTTTCTCTTGTGGTGTAAAAGAACGGATCAACACCGCATTCTTTAAAGGTTTCCATCCAAACATCAAATTTGAAGTACTCACTCCAGGCATCAAAAATACAGCCCTTTTCATAAGCCTTTAAAATAACCTTATTAAGCTTTCTGTCACCCCTTGCAAAAACACCTTCCATCATACTGGCATCAGCTTCGTGCCAGTTATATTTAATGTGTTTCTGATTAAGCTGAGACATTATACCTTTTCTTGTCTTATTTGCTTTATCAAGAAATTCCTCTTTTGTATTCATCCTTGCCCACTGGAACGGTGTAAAGGGCTTGGGAACAAAGAAAGAAGTACTTGCAACAATATCAATTGTTCTTCCGTTTCTCTTTTCCTTTGGAACCGTTTCAAAATATTCTACAGCAACTTTATTGGCTATATCTCCGATTCCGAGAATGTCTTCATCAGTCTCGGTAGGAAGTCCCAGCATGAAATAAAGCTTAACCTTGTTCCAGCCTCCAAGAAAGGCTTCATGAGAGCCTCTAAGGATATCTTCCTCTGTAAGGCCCTTATTTATAACATCTCTCATTCTCTGTGTTCCGGCTTCGGGAGCAAAGGTAAGACTGCTCTTTTTAACATCCTGAACCTTGCTCATTACATCAAGTGAGAAAGCGTCAATTCTAAGGGAAGGTAAAGAGATATTGATCTTATTGCGATTGCAGTAATCAATAAGGAAATCAATCAGCTCCGGAAGCTTGGAATAATCGCTTGAACTTAAGGAACTAAGAGAGATTTCTTCATAACCTGTGTTTTTTAATGCCTGGAGTGCAAGGTCTTTTAAATACTCCACATCCTTTTCACGAAGAGGCTTGTATAACTGACCTGCCTGGCAGAATCTGCATCCTCTTATGCAGCCTCTCATTATCTCAAGCACAAATCTGTCCTGAGTAACCTTGATATAAGGAACTATAGGCTTTGTGGGATAAAAGGTCTTGGAAAGATCAAGAACCATTTCTTTTTTGATAACAGATGGAATATCATCAAAAACAGGTGTCATTGAAAGAATGGTTCCATCTTCCTTGTATTTAACTTCAAAAAGAGAAGGTACATAGATTCCGGGAATCTTGGCGCATTCATGTAAAAACTCGCTTCTTGATATACCCTCTTTGCGGGCTTTTTTGTAAAGGTCAAAAAGATCCCTGTATCTGGTTTCTCCCTCGCCTATATAAAACAGATCAAAAAAGTCGGTAATGGGCTCGGGATTATAAGAGCAGGGACCTCCACCGATAACTATAGGATCATCCCAGGTTCTCTCGCTCGCCAAAAGAGGGATCTTGGAAAGATCCAACACCTGAAGGATATTGGTATAACACATTTCATACTGCAGGGTAAAACCGAGAAAATCGAATTCTTTAACGGGATCCTGAGACTCAAGCGCAAAAAGAGGAATATCCTTTTCTCTTAAGAGCTTGTCGCAATCTGCCCACGGTGAATAGACTCTTTCACACCAGACGTCCTCGTAGGTGTTAAAAAGTCCGTAAAGTATCTGAATGCCAAGATGAGACATTCCTATTTCATAAACATCCGGAAAACACATGGCAAATCTGACATCAACAGCATTTTTGTCTTTTGTAACACTGTTGACCTCATTGCCAATGTATCTTTCCGGTTTGTCTATGGAAAGAAGTGTCTCATCTGAAAGTGCTAATTTGTGGTTCATATTATTTCCTTTATCTTCGTGACAATTCGTCTGTAATATCCTCCCAGCTGACATTTTTCTCAGCCATAAGGACCATCATATGATACAGGAAATCTGACATTTCGTAAACTATTTCATTTTCGCCGGGGTTCTTTGCGGCAATAACCATTTCCGTTGCCTCTTCTCCGACTTTTTTAAGGATCTTATCAATTCCTTTATCAAAAAGATAATTTGTATAGGATCCCTGTCTGGGATTGACCTTACGGTCCTTTATCACCTCAAAGACGTTATCCAAAACCTTCTGTGGATTTTTTTCCGTATATTCCCTGCTGGCAATCTCATTGAAAAAGCATGAGTAACTTCCGGTATGACATGCAGCTCCGACCTGCTTTACCTTAGCAAGGATCGTATCAAGATCACAGTCGGCGTAAAGAGCTTTTACATACTGGAAATGACCGCTGGTCTCACCTTTTAACCAAAGACTGCTTCTGCTTCTTGAAAAATAAGTCATCTTGCCTGTTTCAAGAGTCTTGTTATAAGCTTCTTCATTCATATAGGCCAGCATCAATACCTGATCAGTCCTGTAATCCTGAACGATAACAGGAACCATGCCGTCGTTATTCTTTTTTAGATCAGCCCAGGAAAAAGCAGGTTTTAAGGAACTGATCTCAAAGCCTTTTTCTCTGCAGATCTTTTTAAATTCTGAAATCCTATCAAGGTTATCATTTATAAGATTTCCGCCAACTCCGGTAATAAAAGAAGCCTTTTCAAATAATCCGCAAGGTGAATCAGCGCTATTTACGTTATCCAGGATGGTCACCGGTAAAGAAAAATCATCCTCCTTATAATCATTCAAAGGATTAAGAAATATTATGCCCGAAGCATATTTTTCAATATTTTCCCTGTTACCGTTGTATTCATCAAAATTCTTGCAGCAGGCAATGATCTTATCTTTTCCGAATTTCTCGGATACTTCAACGAGAATCTCAATGTTTTCTTTTTTGGAGAAATTTAAAACAGCTTTTTTACAACCTGCATATAAAAGCTTTTTGATGTCCTCCATTCTCTTTACATTACCTGCACCGATAACAGGAACATCACTTGCTTTGCAGATATTCTTGATGACATCAAGAGCCTTTTCATGCTGATCATCACCGGTAGATTTGTCAAAAACTATGATCTCGTCAACATCGCTGTCTGAGACAAAAAAAGCATATTTTACGGCATCATCATTTATGATCTTATCGTCCTTAAGGCCGTAAACTGCCTTCTCATCTAAAAGATAAATTGATCCTATCAGTTTCTTTTCGGAAAAAGACATAATTAAAGCGCTCCTTTTGTGCTTAAAATATCGGTGATCCTTTCATCAAAGGAAGTTCCCTCATCAAGAGCCTTGGCAAAAGCTTTAAAAAGGGCTTCTATCTTGTGATGATCGTTGGTACCGTTTAAAACCTTAAGGTGTATATTCATGGCAGCCGCGTAGGATACGGCATAAAAGAACTCTCGAACAAGCTGAGTATCAAATTCTCCTATCTTTTCTGCGGTAAACTCGGCATCCATAACAAAATAAGGACGACCGCATAAGTCAATTGCAGAAAGAACCAGGGTTTCATCCATAGGAAGAATACGCTGACCGTATCTTTTGATACCCTTTTTATCTCCGATAGCATCTCTGATGGCGTTTCCAAGAACTATTCCGGTATCCTCAACCGTATGATGACCGTCAACATTCAGATCACCATCTACTTTTACGGTAAGATCAAAGAAACCGTGCTTGGCAAAACCTTCAAGCATGTGATCGAAAAAACCGATTCCGGTATTGATATCACTTGTTCCCGAACCGTCAATATTGATGGTTACAGTAATCCTGGTCTCTTTGGTATTTCGAGTAACAGTTGCAATTCTAGCAGCCATAATTTGTGCCTCCCTAAAAGCAATCACTAGATATTGTTTGATAAACCCCTTAAAATTCAATAAACTTGCATTTTATACATAATTTAGAAAGATAACTTGCATTTTTTAAACAATAAATACAATTTCATATGTCATTAAACAATATTAACCATATCAGTCATTATATAACAAGTGAGTCAATAATCATTCAAATCTGACAGCTATGGAATTTGCATGGGCTGTCAGTCCCTCTTCCTTTGCAAACAGCTCTATATCCTTATGTACATACATAAGTGCTTCCTGCGAATATGATATAATGCTTGTTTTCTTTACAAAGTCATCCACTGACAAAGGAGAAAAGAATCTTGCGGTCCTGTTAGTGGGAAGAATATGATTGGGCCCTGCGAAGTAATCTCCCAAAGGCTCAGATGAATATTCTCCAAGGAAAATAGCACCTGCATTTTTAATCCTTGTCATTGTTTCATAAGGATTCTTTGTGATGATCTCTAAGTGCTCGGAAGCCACAGCATTTGCGGCATCTATCGCATCATTCATATCATCTGCTATAAAAATATAGCCGTAATTATCAAGGGATTTTTTGATAATTTCTGCTCTTGATAATGTCTTTAAAAATCCTTCGATCTCTTTTTCCACATCAGCAGCAAGCTCTTTTGATGTTGTGACCAAGATCGCACTTGCCATTTCATCGTGTTCAGCCTGTGACAAAAGATCGGCTGCAACATATCTTGCATTTGCGGTTTCATCTGCAAGAACCAGTATCTCGCTGGGACCTGCAATTGAATCAATGGAAACATGTCCAAAACAAGCTTTTTTAGCAAGAGCAACAAAGATATTTCCGGGACCGGTTATTTTATCAACCTTGGGAATACTCTCCGTTCCAAATGCCATAGCTGCAATAGCCTGTGCTCCGCCAACCTTATAGCTTTCTGTAACACCTGCAATATCCGCCGCAACCAAAGTACCGGGATTAACCTTTCCGTCAGCGCCGGGAGGAGTACACATAACTATTTTTTCAACTCCGGCAACCTTTGCAGGAACAACATTCATAAGAACGCTTGAAGGATACGCAGCTTTTCCGCCCGGTACATATACTCCCGATATTTCAATGGGCAAAATACGCTGTCCAAGTATACTTCCGTCATCCTTTGTATCGATCCAGGTGTTTCTTTTTTGCTTTTCATGAAAAACTCTGATATTCTCAGCGCTTTTCTTCATTACTTCTATAAATTCAGGCGAAAGAGCCTTGTAGGCTTCTTCGATCTCTTCTCTGGTGATCTTTATACAATCCTTATTAAGGTCGCATTTATCAAACTTTTTGGTATATTCGAAAAGAGCTTCATCACCGTTTTTTCTGACATTATCTATTATATCATTAACTACTGCTTCATATTCCGTGTAGCTTCCGGGATTTCTGTTAAGAAGATTCCCCAAAAGCTCATTCTTTGTTTCTTCATTTAAGTTCAAGATCCTCATTATTCCAGATTCTCCTTTATATCATTTATAAGTTTTTTGATCCTCTCCGTCTCCATCTGCATACTGACCTGATTGACGATCATTCTTGCAGATAAAGGACAGATCTCTTCCAATACCTCAAGGCCGTTTTCTTTAAGAGTAGATCCGGTTTCAACGATATCTACGATAACATCCGAAAGATTAACGATTGGTCCAAGTTCGACAGATCCGTTTAATTTAATGATATCCACGGTTTGATGCTTTTTGTTAAAGAAGTAGTCCTTGGCAATGTTGGGATATTTACTGGCAACACGGATCATCTCCCTGTGCTCCAAAAGCTCTTTTGCCTCTTTGGGTCCGCATACGCACATCCTGCATTTTCCAAAGCCAAGATCAAGAACCTCATATACTCTTCTGTTTTCTTCAAGGATAGTATCAGCTCCGACGATTCCTATATCAGCTGCGCCGTACTCAACATAAGTAGGAACGTCAGGGCCTTTTGCAAGAAAGAATTTAAGCTTTAATTCTTCATTGGTAAATATCAGCTTTCTTGTCTTTTTATCAAGGATCTCTTCGCATTCTATCCCGCATTTTTTAAGGATCTCCATTGCGGAATCCACAAGTCTGCCTTTTCCAAGTGCAAAAGTAAGATATCTCATAAATCCTCCGTAGTTACGCTCTCTTTAAAACGACATTTTTTCCGTCTTTTCGAAGCTTCTGAGCCTTGTTAAGGCACTCTGTAAATGTTTCATCAGTAAATGTGATCTCCAAGGCTTCTTTATCATGTTCAAGTTCAATACCCTGCCTGAAAAGAGCCGACATCACAAGGTCAAGTGTAATGGCAAAACCTATCGAAGGAGCATCTTTTCCAAATTTTCCAAGGAGGTTGTCATATCGTCCTCCCTTGGCAATAGGCTCTCCAACGCCGTAGGTATAGGCGCTAAAAATGACACCAGTGTAATAATTGAATTTACTGAGCATACTAAGATCAAAGGAAACATACTTTTCAACACCGTAACGGCAAAGCACCTGATAAAGTTCCTTTAATCGTCCGATGGCATTTACGGATCTTTCATTTTTAACATGCAAAAGTGCATCGGAAAGCGCATTGTCGGAGCCTATAAAATCAGATACCTTGATTATCATGTCCTTGTATCTGTCCTCAACACCGCGTTCTGTCATTATTGATTCAGCAGCAAAATAATTCTTTTGAAGGATCTGCTCCCTTACAGCCATCTCGGTATCATCATCAATGCCGGCTTCTTCACAGATTCCTTTGTAATAATCCGCATCACCTATGCTAACCTGAAAATCGTTTAATCCGCTGTTTTTAAGGGATTCGATCAAAAGAGCTATCATCTCGGCGTCTGCATAGACAGAATTGTCATTCATGAGCTCAACGCCGATATCGTAGTTTTCCTTGAGCTTGCCCTGAAGACTTGAAGTATTAAGGAAAGTCTTTCCCTGATAAACAACTCTTACAGCTTCATTGTTTTCGAGCATGACCTTGGATGCGCATCTTGCAACAGAAGGCGTGAAATCAGGGCGAAGTACCAAAGTATTTCCCTCTTTATCAAAGAATTTGTAAAGCTCTTTGGATTCGCCTGCATTGATCTCATCCTCAAAGACATCAAAGTATTCAAAAGTAGGTGTATCAATGTCCATATAGCCATAGCTTTTAATGATATCAATGATCCTGCCAATGACAATACGTCTGTCGGAGCATTCCGAGCCGTATATATCTCTTACGCCCTCAGGGGTATGCAATAATACTTTGTTCATATAACCTCACTTTACTACGTTAATATGTTACTTTGCTAATCAATTACCATAATAGAGAGTTTAACATTTAGAACCAAATACTGTCAATGCATTTTATAAAGGCTTTATTATTCTCTTGTATCAAGGTCTTTTTGCAAAATATCAAGGTATGGGATAAGGATTCCCACATCCTTCTGAGAACCTATGATAAAGGAAGGGTCAAGCTCATCATGCCTGAAGCTCTTTCTACCGCCATTTTGAGCTCTGTCCCAAAACTCCTTGAGCTGCCTGAAGGTAAGATAATAAAATTCGTTTAATCCTGTGAAATAAATAAGAAAAAAAGCGACACCATCCTGCTTTTCAAAGCTTTCCATGAAACTTACCTGGTGAGGATGGATATTTTCAAGAGCAAAGGTTTCAAAAGCACACTCCTTTGCATCAAAACAGACGGGAATACCCTGAACAGCACCGATGTAGTCAACGGTACTTTTCTGGTCAAAATAAGCAAGGGTTATATGCCTTGATTCCTTATCGATATTTATAGGGGTTATAGGGGTGGGGATTTTCTGGATAAGTGCAAGACCAAGCTCCTGATATCTT
>JAILOW010000195.1 GCA_024690635.1 Butyrivibrio sp. | reverse complement strand
CTGACAGGTTCTACATCAGTAGATGAAAAGAAGATACATCATACCGGGACAGGAAGAATATCACGGCTTAAGATGTATCCAATGAGTTTGTTTGAATCTATGGAATCTAACGGAAAGATATCGCTAAAAGATCTTTTTGATGATCCAGACATTGATATAGATGGGATCACATCCGATATGAAAGTGGAAGATCTTATTTTCGCAGCATGCAGGGGCGGATGGCCATCAACACTGCGAAAAAAGTCAGATGCAGCTAAATTATTCGTTGCAAAAGATTATTTTAGAAATGTTTGTGAATCAGACATTTCGACAGTAGATGGAACAAGTAGAAATCCAACCCTAACTGAAGCAATTCTGAAATCATATTCAAGAAATCTTTCTACATTGGCCAAAAAGAGTAACATTTTCAAAGATATTAATGCAAAGACAGAGACCTTATCTCAAGGTACTCTTGACTCATATTTGACTGCTTTAGAAAGACTTTTTGTTATTGAGGACGTTGAAGCATGGTGTCCGTCGATCAGATCTGCCTCTGCTATACGCTCCGGATATAAGCGGGAGTTTATAGACCCTTCTATTGCTGTAGCATCTTTAGGACTTACTCCTGATTATCTGGAGATGGATCTGAAAACATTTGGATTTATATTTGAATGCATGAGCATTAGAGATTTAAAGGTATACTCTCAGGCAATAGGCGGAAAAGTATCCTATTACCATGACAGATATGGTCTTGAAGCAGATGCTGTCCTACATATTGAAGATGGCCGATATGCCCTTATTGAATTCAAGCTTGGGAGCAAGGAAATCGAGGAAGGTGCCTGCCATCTATTAAAAATACAGGAACTAGTTCGTGAATATAACAAAACTGAAAACCAGGTACCGCTCAGAGAACCCGATTTACTTATTGTAATTACTGGCGGAAACATGGCTTATACAAGACATGATGGAGTCAAAATTATCCCATTAGCATGTCTTAAAGACTAATATTATGAACCGTATCTATTGTTTATCCAAACATCCGCAAACCAACACGTTTTGCGGATGTTTAGGTCACTTATCCCTTGGTTCATCGTTTCTGCAACTTTTCCCAATAGCGCTCCCTGTTTTGGGTTTCAAAATATCCATCAAGGTATATTAGAACACCAAGATATATTGCCTGTATGATGATTAACAGTGCCACAAGATTGACCCTCATGATACTGTGTATGCCTTCTCCGAAAACTATGACAGCTCCTATGGATACCAACAGCACCTTAAGAGACAGGCTGCACCATCGTTCTCTGTAGTACTGGACAATTCTCCAAATGCCGTAACAGATGCCAACAGCTAAAGCGGTGTAGAAGAAAACGCTTGTAATTCTGAGTAGCCATGCCATTCCGGTGGAATAGGCATATCGATGTTCGATTCCCTCAATATACCTGGAATAGTATGGAATTTCCAACCAGTAAGCATAGTCATTTATTCCATTCCAAGCCCATACGAAGGGCAACGTTAGTGCATCCAGCACGTCATTTAGAAATGCAGGATTGGCGATAAGACAGCAGAAGAGAGTAGAAGCGAGGGATCCCCAGGCTATCTTTTCTTTCTTTTTTGCCATCTTAACTCTGATATCAGCAGTTCGAATTGCAGCACTTTTTTCATTGACTGCCTCAGCTACTTTGGAATCAGCAGCATCCCTGTAATCCGCAATGTCCTTCTTGGCTTTAAGCTCGGCAGCCGCCTTGGCTGCCTGAGCTTTTTTAACAGCATCAGCATTAGACATGTTGACAAGTTTTTTAGTATCAGCGAGAAGGTTCTGAGTGTCTGCGAGTTCTTCGGCTAATTTCTGCTGCTCTTTCCTGCTCTTTAGCCCTCCTCTGTTCCTCAAGTCGTCGTTCTCTTTCGCGAGCTCTAGATTCTGCTTCTGAGTAGACGATAGCTCCTCGCTGGCTTCTGCTAGCGTTGATGTCAGCTTTGACTTCTCTGATGAGGTCATCTGTAGCTGGTTCTCCAGGAATGATATCTGTTCGTCCTTCTGCTGAATCGCCTCTTTCTGCTTCTGTATTGTTTCCGCCTGAACCTCCACCAGTGATTCCAGCGATGGCTGATTCAACTTCTGCATAGTATCGCTCGAAGTATTCTGATTCAGATTCTCCCGTGTTGTCTCTGTGCTCTGTGGCTTCTGTGTCCCTAAGCCTGAGTTCATTCTGTCTTTCAAATTCAATTGTCAAATCCTCCTTGTTTACCTTAAGACCTGCAAAGGTCTTTTCAATTTTGCTGTCACGGACTTTATCTCCGTTTGCATTTTCAAATACTATATGCTTGCGCTTATCTTCCCACTTTACTGACCATCCTTTTTCTGCCATGCCGGAAATGAAATCCTCTTTGCTGACTGACTTTGGTATTACTTCCATCAGGGCAATTCCGCAATCTGCAAGAAAACTCTTTTTTGAGTTATTGGAAAGAAGCTTGTAAGTATTCTTATTCCATGAAATGATTTCTCCAGCTTCTATCAAAGAGCCATCAAAATGTCGCCCTTTCTCCGCAACATGAAGGCCTCGTTCGCGGCAAAGATTATTGGTAAACACTTTCTGCTGTTCAAGATCTTTACTCGACTGATGAAGCTTCCTGCCATCCATATAGGAAACTGTGTTTGTCACTATATGGCAGTGAAGATGGTTCCTGTCCTGATGAACAGCAATGACGCTTTGGTGATCAGGAAAAAACCTCTCCGCAAAGATTCTCCCTATTTCAAGAACTTCAGCAGATGTCACGGCTTCGTCCTTGTGAAAACTGATTACGTTATGGGCGCACATCCTGCCAAAGTCCTTATCCCATATTTTCTTTTCTTCAAGCCATGTCCTGTACACTGCATCGCTGGTTATTTCCTGCTCAGAAAATGGACCAGTAATATCAAGATATCCTTCCCTCACTTTTTCATCCTTGAGGACATACTCTATTGTATTTCTCATGCCCCCGTGGCTTTTAGGGGGCTTACCGACTGCCTTATTAATCGCCATCTGTTATCATCCTCCTTTCGTATATCGGTAATGCCATCCGAGATTTCTTCAAGTTTTTCAACTGTTGCTAACAATCCCTTACCATTGGCAACATGAGCCATCTGGTTTACATTAGTAGCCATTCCTCGAAGCAGCCTGTTATGTTCAGCAAATTCCTTGCTGAGTTCCTTTATCGCCGCCAGTTCTTCCGCAGAGGTAATGCTTGATCCACTGATGGCACTTATAACATAGGACTGATGCGTCAATCCGGATTCTTTCACCTTGTTCTGAAAAACATCATACTCAGCGTCATTCATGCGTATGGTGACTGTTTTATTTCTTTTGCGTTTAGTCATGCTTTTATGCTCCTTTCATTTTTTCGCTGGTTTCCAAAGGAAGCGAATCCCTTTGGCGGAGTGCAGAGGCAGCGCCTCTAGACTATCGGGCTGAGGGAAAAGAAATTATCCGGTGGATGATTTCTTTTGCCGAAGTCAGGTAGTCGGCTCCGGTGTGCAGAGGTCGGATAGACCTTGCTGGGGGTTCCA
>JAILOW010000175.1 GCA_024690635.1 Butyrivibrio sp. | reverse complement strand
GACAGATATTAAAAAGAACAATGAAGTAGATATCGTTCTGGAGGCTGTATTTGAAGAGTGTACTTATGACATAAGGCTTCAGCCAAACGGCGGCATTTACGACGGAAGTAAAAAATCCTATACAAGTTATGAAGTATATTTCAGTAATGATGTATCGGATCTGCTTGGCACATTCTACGAGGGTGTCACAAGAGATGGGTATTATGTAAGCGGCCTTGCAACAGACAAAAAAGGCAAGAATGTTATTGATCTTTATCAGGATGATGGAGAAACCATAAATACCATAAGCAATCTTGCCTCCAAAAACGGAGCGACAGTAAATATATATCCGATATGGACAAAGGTGAATGCAGCGACACCAATTGCAAGTGCTTCTTTGACTGAATCGGGAGAAAGCAGCACGCTAACCATGACTTCAAACATAGGAGCCCTTGAAGGCTATAGCAGCCTTGAGTTTGAATATTCACCTTCACCGATCTTTTTGTACGGAGTCAAAACTGTCACGATCCCTGAAGAGGACGCAGGGGATGAGAGTGTTTACAACACCACGGTAACTGTGACAAGCGGCAAAAACTATTATGTTCGTGTCAGGTATGGAATCAAAGATTCCACCGGAAATTATACCTACGGTAAATACAGTAAGACGGTAAGCGCAAAAAAGGCGGCGAACTAAACAGTAAAAAGACAGTTTCCCATGGAAACTGTCTTTTTTACCTTTCTTGGGCTATAATGTAGCTAATAATGTGAATCAGAGAAAGGATCGATTGATGGTAATTAAAAATGTTAATCTCGAGACAGTGTGCGGTATTACCAGCACCCTCCCGGATAATGCGCTTCCTGAGTTTGCTTTTGCGGGTAAGAGTAATGTGGGCAAGAGTTCACTTATAAACGGACTTATGAACCGCAAGAATTATGCAAGGACATCTCAGGAACCGGGCAAGACTCAGACCATAAACTACTACAATATAAACAACGCCTTTTATCTCGTGGACCTTCCGGGATATGGATTTGCAAGGGTTTCACCCAAGGTCAAGGAGCAGTGGGGACAGATGGTTGAGAGATATCTCCACACCTCCAAGCAGCTCCTTAGAGTCTTTTTGCTGATTGATATAAGACATGAACCTTCAGCCAACGACGTTCAGATGTATAAGTGGATAGTGCATCAGGGATTTCAGCCTGTAATTATTGCAACCAAGTCTGACAAGGTCAAGAAGACTCAGCATGAGAAGCACCTTAACATGCTGCGCGCAGGGCTGGGACTTCCTGCGGATGTGGAGATATATCCCTATTCGGCGCTTAAGAAGGACGGAAGAGATGAGATTTATGATCTGATGGACAGGCTTCTTGAGGAAGCGGCGCCATCAGCAGAGTAAGAGAAAAAATAAATTTTCGGAGGGTATTATGGACAAAATTAAAAAGATTGATATTAGTATGTTTATCGGACCGCTCCTTATGATCGTCATCGGCCTTGTTCTCATTTTCTGGTCCAGATCGTCTCTTGCGGTAATAGCGATGATCCTTGCGGTTCTTTTGGTACTTGTGGGAGCAGGCTATATCATTGGATACCTCACCCGCAAAAACAGAGCCTTCGTGGACACGGGAACTCTTTTTATGGGCATAGTTGTGGCGGCAATAGGCATATGGATCTTTTTACATCCCGATGATTTTACAGACTTTATTCCCAAGCTCTTCGGAGCATTTATCCTGATCAGCGGAATCCTGAACCTTGGAAGGAGCTTCAGGCTCACAAGATACTACAGCCTCTGGTGGCTCTCACTCATATTCTCGATCATAACCATAGGCATAGGCTCTTTCCTGATATTCAATGCAACTCTGGTAAAAGAACTGACGATTTCCTTTATAGGAGTATTCCTGATCTACAACGGAGTTACCAATATCTGGACAAGAACAAGGGTGGTTAAGTACGTTAACAACGTCAACCAGGAAAAGAACGCCATAGACGTTGAAGCAGAAGTTGTTGATGAAAGTGAAAAGAAATGAATTTTATACCCCTTAAAGTATCGCTTGATGAGAACTGCCTTGCAGAGTTCGTCAGGCGATATCATTTTGATGATGAAGACAAAAAACTTATAGATAAGTTATACAGACAGATTTCACCCAGGATACATCCCGCTTTTCACTATGTGACGGAAGAGAACAATGGAGAGAAAAGCGTGTGGGTGGTTGCCACACTTGGGAAGGCCTTTGATGATTTTCAGGACGCTCTGCTAAAGTCCGGTAAGATCAAGGAGGCTTATATAGTTGACTGCCTTGGACTTGAAGTTATGGGAAAAGCCTACGGAGACATCGATGACAAGATCACATCCTTTACGGGCCTTTATCCCGGGGACTGCGAATTTGCGGGAAGCGATGGTATTCCTCTTGAGTCTGTTCCCGATATCATGGCAAAGCTTGGGCAGAAGATAGTCACCTATAACGAAGCCTTTGTGCTCATCCCCAAAAAGAGTGTGATATACAAGATGCCTCTTTTTGATGAGCCTGTTGTGAAAAACAGCATGTGCGCAACCTGCAGCTCCGTAAACTGCAGCCTTAGGAAGGAGTATCTAAGAGCCCCGGCAGAAAAGAGGAAAGCTGCAGATGCAGAGGCAGCAGGCACAGAGAAAAAGGCTGCATCTGAAAAGGCAGCAGGTGAAGGAAACATGGAAAATGCCGGAAACAGGGATGAAGTGGGTCTTGTGCATCTCTATACAGGTGACGGAAAAGGTAAGACCACGGCTTCCATAGGCCTTCTTGTAAGGGCGGTGGGAGCAGGAAGGAAAGCTGTCTTTGCCCAGTTTATGAAGGGG
>JAILOW010000154.1 GCA_024690635.1 Butyrivibrio sp. | reverse complement strand
CAACTGCGATCTTGGCTCCGTTTACAACTGCGTTGCCGTATGCAGCAGCTGCTCCTGTAAGAGGTCCGATAGCGCCGATCTTGAATGTGCCACCATTGGATGAATCTGATCCTGATGTCTGTGCTCCGCTTCCGCATGCTGCAAGCATTGATACTGCAAGGGCAGAAGCTACTACTGTACTGATAATCTTGTTGAACTTCTTCATAATATTCCTCCTCACTGAACAACTGTATATTTGTATACAATCTCAATAATGTTTTTATAAATTTAACCCATTAAAGTGCAAAAGTCAACACCAAATATGCGTGTTTCTGTCATCTTTTTTCTTTTCCTGCATAAAAGCCAAGGCATATCAGTATAACCGCACTTATCAGTGAGAGGGAAGTTCCTGCAAAAAGTCCCGGCAGATGATAGGTCACCTCGATCTCATGACGACCCTGTCCCACATACATAAGGCTCATTCCGCCGCTGTTTGAAAGACCCGCGGGACTTCCGTCGATCATAACCTTCCAGCCCTCATCATAAGGAATGGAAAAATAAACAAAGGTATCTTCTTTATAATCAGCCACAGCTCTAAAGCCGCTGTGATCTCTTTCAAAGCTTTCCAAAGCTCCCTCCCGGTTTTGGGAAACAAGCTCTTTTATAAGAGGAGTCTCAAAAAGAACATCACCCTTGGCATACTCAGGATAAGCGTCAATAAAAGCCTGTATATCAGATGCCTTGTACTCCTTCAGGCATCTCAGATACTCCGAAACCTCTTCATCGGGAACTGCCGCAGCAGCAAGAAGCGCAATACCTCTTTCATCCACGGGAAGCTTTTCAAGTTCGCTGTAGCTGATGACTCCCTTTGCAGCATAGCCGATAGGGCAGGCATCAAGCTCATAAACATCAAATTTCTTTCCACCCGCCTCAAAGCTCTGAACGGGAACAGTCCCATCTTCTCTCATTTCAAGGATGTAGTCGGGATATCTTTCCTCCGTATCAGCATCCGTAAGTATCAGATAGCGTCCCGCAAGGAGCTCCGCAGCTCCGGGTAAAAAGCTCTTGTTGGTCCTGCGGCTTACATCCCACCAGCCAAAGATCTCATCAAACTGGATTATGGAGTTGCTGGTAGTTGAGGAATAACTGGAAAGACCTGCGGCGTTATCACTTGTGTTATACATAACAACAGGGTTTCTGTAATTTCTGAATCTGTAGTTCTCCCCGGGATCAGGCATCTGCGATCCCGCCTCATATATGGCAACGTAATCAGATGGCTCCACGGGTGAAGCAGCTCTGTAAAAATATTCCGCATAAAGGGTTGTAATAATTGATGAAACGACAATTCCCGCAATGACCAGCTTTTTAAACTTCTCTGTTTCAATACGACCTTTCTTTTTGATGGCGAAGAAACATCCAAGAGCAAGATCGCAGGCTGCAGCAAAAGTCACAAGCATAAGGAACCTTCCTTTGTGCCACACAAGGCTCTCACCCTCCTGCCTTATAAGGAACACCGCGACTGTCAGCGCACCGATAAGGATGAGCTGAATCCCCGTTCCAAGGTCTATCCTGTATTCATCAGGATTTTCCAGAACGATGCAGGACATGGCTGCCATTAGGAGTATCAGGAAATACCACCATCTGTGATATACGATGGTAAATAAAAGAAATGCTCCGTTACCAACAGGAATGAAGGAAATAACCAACAGAAATATCGTTAGAACCGAAAGCTTGTCCTTGCGGTTTTTGATGATAAATGCAAACACAAGGGCAAGTCCCACAAAGGGAAGATACGCCGATGTGGAGAGCCAGACCTTATCCAAAAGAGCCGACTCATCAAGCATGATATCTCCCGGAAGGAGAAGTCCCTTTACTATATAAAGAAGTGTCTTTAGATCATAGAACCAGAAATTTGAAGTAACGGAAACGTCGCTTCTTTCATTGCCCATGATATAGAGAATGTTCGGAACGTAGATAACCGATGAAAGCCCTACTCCAAGGACGCCAAAAACAGCGCTCATCACAGTCTTTTTTACAAACTCCATCGGCGTCTTTTCCGATATAAAAAGAAAATAGATGATAACCGCAACCACGCTCTGAACAAAGAACACATAATTGGTCAGGCAGTTGATCGCAGTTGCCAGAGAAAACATTATCCCTGCGTAAAGGCTCTTTTTCCTGTCTTTTTCCTTTATAAGAACGTCAAGAGCAAGGAGCATCAGCGGAAATACTGCGGAAACATCATGGAAGCAGTAAAAAACAATGTTTGTGCACTGAAGCCCCGAGAAGGCATAAAGAAGAGCCCCGGGAATGGCTCCCTTGGGGGTTTTGGTATATCTTTTTACAAATAAAAACGAAGTGAAACATGCCGTAAGATACTTGAGCATCATGATGACCAGGACCATATAGGGCATCAGAGCTCTCGGCACCAGAAATACAGGATAATAGAAAATGCTGCCTATGCCGTAGTAGCCATAGCCGTAGACCATTGGGGTTCCAAGGTCATAGTTCCAGTAATAGGTATTAAGACCGTTTGCAAAGGCGTCTCTGAAATTAAAAAGAAAGGGCAGCATCTGATTGTTGAAATCATCTGCGATAAAGTAAAAGCCCTTACCTGCTATCTCGGGATAAAGCATGGGAATAAGCGCTGTAAGAATGCAAAGAATAAGGAACAACCTTCTGTCCCCGGATTTAAGCCCCGTTATTTTTCCGATCTTCTCCTTTTCAGTCATCACTTCTCCCTTTGTAATCACATTAAAATCTATGGATAATCTTAAACATTTTAAGGAGTGATATCAAGTTTTATAGGGCGCCTCATGTTATAATTGTTGCAAGTTTTTCTATGGAGGTTATGGTATGAAAAAACGAATATTGGCACTTCTATTGTCAACAGTCATGGCTGCGGGTTCGCCCATGGCTTCTTATGCAGCTGAGCCTGCATCTACAGACATTTCAGATACTGACGAAAGCGCTTCAAAAGCCGCATCTTCGGAAAGCTCAACGGAGGATCCCAAGGATAACTCCGGTGAAGGCTCCGGTGCTGAGGGCAGTTCTTCATCTTCAGAAGCATCATCACAGGCTTCCGCAGAAAGCTCGGAGGAAGCTTCAAAAGAGACCTCAGAAGAGACCACAACTGAGGCTTCAACAGATGAAAGTACAGAGGATTCTTCAGAGGACGCAGCTGACCTTGCATCTTCCGGATCTTCTGAGGATGCTTCCGATGCCGCAAGCAGTGAGGACTCCGAAGAACTTGTAACCTCATCGGGGATCACGGTACATGATTTTGCCATCATCCGAAATCATGAAGATAAAACCGCTTTCCCAAAAGAAATAAATCTTTCGGACCTCCCCGACTCTTCGGATTACACGGAATTTTACCTTAGTCTCGAGGTGTCCGGAACAGATACCTACGGCAACACCTACAAACACGAAATGTACTCCTGCGAGAATAAAACTCTTCTTGCAGATCTTCTCGATATTGAAGAAAACAGTGTCACTTCTGACATGATAAATTTCGAGCTTGTGGAAAAAGATGGTGGTTCCTATACCGAGCCAACAGACGATGCCCCTGTGGAATTTAAAATGGACACAACAGACGGTAAGCTCCTGGCATGCCTTAAAAGATCTTCCACATCCACTGATTTTTGCTTTTACCTTAAGGTAACCCTTAACTTCTCCGGTGTTCCGGACAGCCTCAAGACAAGCTATGTGCCTCTTATAAACGAGCCCGAGACTTTCTGCGATACTGCAGAAGAAGCATACGCAGCAGTAAGGAATATCCTTAAAGAGCGCACTGAAAAAACGAACTTTTATGCCAATGCTTCCAACTTAAAAAACTACGACGACAACGGATATGTTTATGACAGGATCTATGTAAACACCGAAGCACTAAACGGAAATTCCATAGACATTTTTGATGTATGTGATTTTGATGCAGAAAGAGAAGGCATGCTTGCCGATGAAGGTGACTACCTTTTCAATCTCATCGGAAACAGAGTGCAAAGAACCTTCCAATATGAAAGCCCCAGCATTTTCGATGGCAGAAATGCCCCTAATAGTCCTAACCAGGCTATTCTCGGAATGAGAAACAAAGGCGGCAAAAGCTACTACGTTTATGAAGTATACCTTCCGGTTATAACCAAAAAAACTGAGGAAGCGTTTGTCACACAGCAGGTAAACGCTCTTATGGGCGACACATTTGCCGGTGTTCAGAGTAAAGATAACAAGACCAAGATCCAATCAATTTACGACTATATCACCACAAATGTAAGCCCCACCGTATCAGGCGATGGCGGCTCCGACCGCACCTATCCTCTTTATCACACAGCATATCATGCACTTAAAAAAGGAAACGGAACCTGTGAAGCCTTCGCTCAGCTCTTTACCAGAATCTCAAGAGAAATGGGCATCCCCAGCAAAGTCATCATGGGTCAGGACTCTTCAGCCCACACCTACAATATCGTTGACGGCGGCGACGGCTACTGGTACTACATTGACTGCTCCGCAAAGATAGGTCTTTCCGACAGCACCAAGTTCAAACGTGCACCTGAGCAGGAGCGTTACACAAGGCCTAAGTTTGTCATCAACTACCTTCAGAAACTAAAAGGCGGCACAAACATTGATCTCAAGACCATAAAGATCCTCAGAAACAATGAGGAAGTTTCGGAAGAGATCTCAACAGAAGAAGTTGCAAAGTACATAGAATCCCACGACGGCGGAGATCCAACCTGGACCATCCGCTTTGACAGCAACTGGAAGCTTGAGCTTGACAGCTTCCTTTGCTTTGCCCCGGATCTTTCCGAAAGAGTCACCATAGATCTAAACGGCCATACCCTGTCCTGTAAAAACAATGTCAACTTTGATGTAAAGACCGTTAAAAACGGAACCATAAAGGTAGGCTACAAAGATAAGGTTTCTTACCATTCGGGAAATCTGATACTTGAGAGCGGAACAGGCGCCAAAGACGTAAACTTTATCGGTGTCGGAAGTTACGACTATGTTTACTTTAACCTTTGCATCGGAAGCGAGGAATACCCTCCCACAGATAACTTTGACCTTGATAATCTGTCATTTAAAAACCTCAAGGTAATGGTGGATGCTCCTCATATATCCTACTGGAATGATAACTACTTTGGTTATAACCTTAATATCTTATCTTCCGTTACATTCGAGGGCTGCATCTTTGGTCTTATGGACTGCACCCTTGAAGGAAACCCGATAGTTACTCTGTCAGAAGGGGCCAAGCTCATATTTAACGGAACCAATACCATTGGACTTGATGCCTACGACAATAATAACAAGCATGTTTACGTTCCCGTAAACGGCATAGAGTTTAGGCCTGCCTCCGGCAAATTTAAAAAAGGCGACGTTCTTGTTACCAATAACGGTACCTTAAAGCGCTTTGCCTCCAAGGGAAGTAAGGCCAACGCCAAGGCTGCAACTCTTAATGAAATAACAAATATCGCAAAGACCTCTTCTCATCTTGAGGACGGCGCCGAAGCAGCGCTCATGGCTCTCGGAAAAGATCTGACCTTTGCGGTTCCTGTTTTTTCCGTATATGCAGGTGAAGAACAGATAGGCTCATATATCAAATGGTCAGAAGTTGTTTCCTCCATCGAAACAAGAAACGTAAAGACCGACAGCTATACCGTAAAGGTACTTGAAGATGCCAACACCGCAGGTAAGATGACCATGCCCAAAAAGGCGGCTGGTCTATCCGTAGTAAGTAACGACGACACCAGAAAAAAGCTCACCTTTACAGGTGATATCACAGTTACGGTTCCTCTGACCTTTAAGGATCTGATCCTTGTAAATAACGATAAAAAAGAACCTAAGCTTAATCTCGGAACCGGAAGCCTTTCATTTATAAACGCAACAGCCGTTGACGGTCATGATATTTTCAACTTTGCTTCTGTTACCGGTAAGGCAGGCTCCAAGCTGATCCTTGATAAAAACGGCGGTGAAGGAAGATGCGTTATCAGTAGCACCGGTGCAGTCACTGTTGGAAATCTTGAATTGACAAATGCTGAACTGTTCGTCCATGAAGCCGGTCTGTCTGTTTTGGGAACCACCCGCCTTGCAGGGGCGTACATGGACATCCACTCAAACATATCCTTCAAGGACCTTGTTTCCTGCGACGAGAACAACAGTATCACTTATGGCTACGGCTCCAAGAACACCTTTAAGGTAAGCGGAAATGTCTCAGCCGAAAGTCTTCTTGAGACTCCCGGCGCCATGGATGTAACCGTGACGGATGATGAAGGCAATACTCACCTTATCAACAAAAACGCAATTTCTATTTACAATGACTACTGCGCAAGCGACCACGGCTATCCCGCAAATAAAGACCTGATAACAGGTGCCAAAGCTCCTGCCTGCATGTTTGCTGTTTCCAGAAATCCCGGCATTGATAAAGTCCGTTATGCTTTCAAAAAAGTTAAGACCGGTCTTAGGATCGCAACTACTGCAGCACCCACAGAGGGCAATGTATATCTCTATGACACCTCCAAGGTTACTTACACCCTTGGCTGTTTTAATACCGTTCAGGCTGCTCTTAATGACATAAAGGCCTACAGCAACAAGCGTGCAACTTATCTTATTGAGATTGACGCAGCTACCGACTACGGAAAAGAGGACGCAGACGGCTCCAAGAAATTTGATACCGTAAACCTCTCTGTTCCCGCAGGTTCTGCAGGCATAACCATAAGACCAAGGGGCGCAGAAACCGCATATCTTCATGTAAAAAACAGCATCACAGTTGCAAGTCCAGTTACTCTCGACCACCTGACGCTGGCTGAGCCCAAGGATGCCAAGGGAAATACCATCAAGCTAAACATCAGCCTAGGAAGCAGTTCCCTGACACTTAACAATGTGTCCTTCTCGGAAAAGAGACTTGGCAAGATAACAGGAAGCGGAACCGGAAAGAGTTCGTCCTTAACAGTAAAAAGCTCCGGAACGCTTACAGTAGGACAAAGCTATGATCCACGAGAAAGATATTACCATGAAGCAGTATTGTCCTTAGATCTGACAAATGTAGGAAAGCTCTCCCTTTGTGGCCAAACTCTCTATATAAAGGGTAAAACGAATCTTGGAAAGATAGATGTTACCTACGATTCAGGAAGTGAGCTTTCCTGCCTGAGTGCTAACGCGGCAGTAAAGACTGACAAAAAAACAAAGAAGCTTTTGTCAGTGACTACGCCTATTTCAGTAGCAGGCACAATTGCAATTGCCAAAGGCAAAGAGCCTCTTCACATAAACCTGATAAGTAAAGCAGATAATAAACCACTCCTTACTATGGGGGATGAGCTTTTGCTTGACGCTCCTGCATTCAGGGTAAATAAACCCGCCTTCCAGCTCATCAAGGCTCCGAAAGCCAACATGGATAAAGTTGCATCCGCATATTCCTCAGGTCAGGTGCTCACCAAGAAAAGCGGCATGTTCTATATGGTAAACGAAGAGGAACTTAGAACCTATGACACCTTCGAATTGGATTTAAAGTCAACAAATTTCAACGGAGAAATAGGAACCTACACGACTTTTGCAAATGCCATATGGGAGATCAACAACAGAAAAGACAAGAACGCGGTATACACAATATATGTTAATAATTCGGAGGTACCATCAGAAAAGCATAAAGTGCAAAGCCTTACAATGCCCAAAGCAGGATGTGCAAAAGAACTGATAATATCGGGTTTTCAAGATGCGGATCGTGACAAACTTGACAGGTTCTACTATAAAACCGGAAGCACCGTCAAGCTGACCTGTAATACCAAATTCCGACTGCTGATCTTTGACTCTGAAGCGACAAAGCAAAAGGGACTAAACTTTAATATTGGCAAAAACACACTGTCTTTTGAATTTGTCCACCTCCCTCAGAGCCAGTATATAAAGAACATCACAGGTAACGGTGTTTCCAAAACTTCTGAGCTTCGTGTATTAACAGATTCCGAATACCCGTTGTACATTAGCGGAAACCTGAAGAATGTAGGAAAAGTCTCTATCGGCTACAGTTCAGAACTTGGCGTGTGGGGAAATACCACTGTTGGCAGTCTCGTAATGGATTTCGATTCTCTATTTAAAGGAATGGCCACTATTAAGAAGGATAAGTCCGGATCCAAAGTCACGGAAGTTAATACCAAAGTATCCATATCAAAGGAAGCCGCCACAGTGGAATTTGGTGACGGAGGTACCTTTGAGATTTTGAAAACAACCGGTCCTGCTAAAATCCGGTTGTATTACAAAAACAGCGGAACCATCTGCCCTGTTGTTACAGCAGCACCTGATGATTCCGGATTTGCTCCTTCTGACATAACTGCTTTGGAAAACGGTAAATTCAGAATGGTGAAAACTTCCAAAGTGCCTGCATCGCAGGTTGTATACTCAGGAATTGATACCGACAGTTATACATCTGTC
>JAILOW010000074.1 GCA_024690635.1 Butyrivibrio sp. | reverse complement strand
AACAATACCTTTGGAATTCTTAAGAATGTGAATTGTTCCGCCTCAATCCCATAATAATAATCAAATACCATCTTCTGCCTCCTCACTTCTCAAGACAGAATCCTTGGTTTTTTGAATGTCATTCTTTGTGTCAACCGTCTCCACTTCGAAAGCGACAACAACTGAAATCTTATGTATCAGATTTTTTCTTTGTGATTATCGCCAATCTTATCGAATGAATAAAATCGACAAAAATGCGTAAATTCAAGGATTTCTAGGTATCGCTTCTTTGTAGCAACACCGCAGCCTCCACATGCCCGCTCCAGGGGAACATGTCGCAGGGGCGGATTTTTTGGAGTTTGTAGCCGCCGTCTGCGAGGATGCGCAGGTCTCTTGCGAGAGTTGCGGAGTCGCAGCTGACATAGACGATTTTGCCCGGGGCCATCTTTAACATGGTATCAAGGCATTCCTTGTCGCAGCCCTTTCTGGGGGGATCCACCACGATGACATCCGGGTGAAGAGCCGCTTCGTCCGTTGTTTCTTCGTAGAATCTCGGGAGTACTTCTTCTGCCTTTCCGCAGAAAAAGTCCGCATTATCAAGGCCGTTTCGTTTTGCGTTTTCTTTGGCATCCTCTATAGCATCAGGGATAACCTCAACGCCGTACACGTGGCCTGCTGCCTTTGCCATGGAAAGTGTGATCGTTCCGATACCGCAGTAAAGGTCCCACACCGACTCTTTTCCTGTAAGTCCGGCGTAACCGATTGCTGTTTCATAGAGCTTTTGGGCCTGTACAGGATTGACCTGATAGAAAGATAACGGTGATATTTCAAAGGTCAGACCGCAGAGAGTATCGGTTATGGTATCCGATCCCCATATGGTATGGGTCTCTATTCCCATGATGACATTGGTTTTTTCAGTGTTTATGCTGACCGAGATACTCTTCATGCCTGCAATCCCGGCCAAAGCCTGAACCAGCGCCTGCTGCCCCGGGATATACTCAACCGCCTCTTTTCCGGCGCCGTTGCCCTTTTCGCCGCGAGCAGTCTTTTTCCCCGCATAGTTTATAACAAGGCACACCATGATCTCGCCGCTTGCAAAGCCCTTTCGTATCAGCACATGCCTCACAAGGCCCTTTCCCGACACTTCATCATAGGGCTTTATCCCCAGCTTTTTCATATGACCAAGGATGATATCCAGAATCTCTTTATTTTCATCCACGCCGATAAGGCAATCAGATACAGGGATTATGCTGTGTGTTCTTCCCGCATAAAAGCCCGCAACAATATTGCCGTACCTGTCAGTGCCGATGGGATACTGGGCCTTGTTTCTGTATCTCCAGGGATCCTCCATGCCGATAACAGGTTCCATGATGCCATCCACAAAAGACTCATCAAAGCCTCCGAGACGTACTATATTGTTCCTTACTTTATTCTGCTTAAACTCAAGCTGCCTCTCATAGGTCATGTTCTGAAGCTGGCATCCGCCGCACTGCCTGGCAACAAGGCATCTTGCTTCCTGCCTGAAACAGGAAGGCTCCAGTACCTTTTCAAGATGCGCATAGGCATAGTTCTTTTTTGCCTTCATGATCTTGGCGCTTACCTTGTCGCCAATTACAGCATCCTTAACAAAAAGGGTATAGCCGTCAACCTTGCCTATACCCTCGCCGTCGTTTCCTATGTCGGTTATTTCAAATTCCAGCAGATCGCCTTTGTTTCTCATAAAACTCATTCCTTCCAATGAAGCCTGTGAAGCTCCCCTTCCCTTTCAAGACCGCAAAAATCATTCTGCCTCAGTGCCTCATAGAGCACTATAGCCACGGAATTGGCCAGGTTCAGAGATCTGATGTCATGACCCATAGGAATCCTTATACAGGTTTCCTCATGGTCCACCAGTATCTCCTCAGGGATGCCGGCACTTTCTTTTCCGAACATGATAAAATCATCAGGTCCAAAAGATACTTCGCTGTAAGTCTTCTTTGCCTTGGTGGTGGCAAACCATATCTTAGCCCCGGGGTGCTGCTTCATAAAATCGTCGTAATCGATATACCTGGTAACGTCGAGCTTGTCCCAGTAGTCCATTCCGGCGCGCTTTAGTTCTTTTTCATTTATCCTGAAACCGATGGGCTCAATAAGATGAAGTGCTGTGTCAGTGGCGACGCAGGTTCTTCCTATGTTTCCCGTATTCTGAGGGATCTCAGGCTGATGCAATACTATATTCAAATCTATGCTTCCTTACTCGTCATCCGCATCCATGGCTGCTGCCTTTGGAAGAGAAAAGATAAACTCAGTTCCCACACCGGCTGTACTGATAACGTTGATATTTTCATCGTGTGCTTTCACGATCTCTTTTACAATGGCAAGACCAAGGCCTGTGCCCTTCTTGTCTTTACCTCTTGAAAGATCCGTCTTGTAGAATCTGTCAAAGATAAGCTTCTGGTCCTCTTTTGGAATACCGATACCGCTGTCTTTCACAGATACAAAAACCTTGCTGTGTTTTTCCGTGGTCTCGATCTTTATGGAAGAATCATGGTGACTGAACTTTATGGCGTTGTCGATGAGGTTGTACAAAACCTGCTGGATCTTGCTCATATCTGCATTTACCAGCATCTTGTCATCTGTGAGGACAAGCTCAATGGCGATCCTCTTTTGCCTGCAGGTTCCTTCAAAAGACTCTGCAACGCTCCTTATTACAGCATTTATGTCAAAGTCGCTCTTATCAAGGAGCATGCCCTTGGTACTCATGTTGTTGAGTGTCAGCATCTCGTTGGTGAGCTTGGTAAGTCTGTCCGTCTCGTTTATGACTATTCCAAGGTATCTTTCGTGCATCTCCGGCGGAATGGTTCCGTCCTGCATGGCCACAAGATAACCTCTTATGGAAGTAAGGGGCGATCTGAAATCATGGGATACGTTGGCGATGAACTTTTTCTGATCATCCTCCTGACGCGCGATCTCACCTGCCATATAGGCAAGGGAAGCTGCCAGATAGCCCATCTCATCCTCAGACTCCACAGAGAACTGATAGCCCATATTTCCCGCAGCATACTGCTCCGTAGCAGTGGTGATCTTGCGAAGGGGCACATATACAAGCTCCGTGAAAAAGATAAGAATGATGAGGGACAAAAGGAACAAAACCACCAGCATAAGATATGAGATATTCAGATAGTTGTTGGCTCTGTTCTCAAGCTCAGACATGGCGGTATGAACCACCACATAAGCCTGAACCTTGTAATTGGCCGTGATAGGTGCAAACACGCTGAGCATTTCCCCGTCAAAAGACCCAAAGAAGTCACCGGTTATGTAGTAGGAGCTGCCTGTGGCCGTAGGGTCAAAGCCCTTGATCACAACCTCCTCACCGGGAGCCAGTATCCTTGAGGAATCCAGCACCAGTCGACCAGAAGGGTTGACAATCCATATGGGAGATCCGTCCATGTACGTGGAAAGAGAAAAGAGTTCGTCTTGAACGACCTCCAGCGAAGTTTCGCTGTTATAAAGATCCGCAGCGTATGTGTTTGCTATCTGGGTTGCAACCTGATACATGGTCTCCGCCTTGTCTTTGCGGAGTCTGTCCAGCGTCATGCTGTGTACAAAAGTCGCAACCACGATAAATCCAAAGATTCCAAAAAGCACATAAGCCAGCAGGAACTTCAGATAAAGGGTTCTTTTCATTTACTGCTGTACCTCGAATTTATAGCCTATTCCCCAAATGGTGGCAAGTCTCCAGTTGGCGTGATCGCTGAGCTTTTCACGAAGCCTCTTGATATGTACGTCAACGGTTCTGGTGTCACCGATATACTCATAGCCCCAGATCTGATCAAGGAGCTGCTCTCTGGTAAATACGTGGTTTGGTGAAGCCGCAAGGAAATACAAAAGCTCAAGCTCCTTGGGCGGCATATCAACTCTCTCACCCATGAAGGTTACGGAGTAGTTGGTCATGTTGATCTCAAGATCCTGGTATCTTACAACCTTGTCATCGGAGGTTGTGCTCTCCTGAGCCTGAGGCTTGTATCTGCGAAGAACAGCCTTAACTCTTGCCACCAGCTCTTTTGAATCAAAGGGCTTTTCCATATAGTCATCGGCGCCCATCTCAAGACCAAGCACCTTGTCAAAGACCTCTCCCTTGGCGGAAAGCATGATAATGGGAACCTGCGACTTGGTCCTTATCTCTCTGCAAACCTGGTAGCCGTCGATACCCGGAAGCATCAGATCAAGGAGAATGAGATTGGGAGCAAAGCTCTCAAAGGTGTTGATGGCGGATTCTCCGTCATTACAGATCCTGGTCTCAAAGCACTCCTTTACCAGATACAGAGAAATAAGCTCTGCAATATTGTTGTCATCATCTACGATCAGTATTTTCTGTTTGGTTGCCATGTCTCCCCCTCTTACTTTATGAATGTAACTATTGTAACTCCCGCGTCGCCTTCGCCAAACTCGCCCTGTTTAAAGGATTTGACATAAGGAACGCTCTTTAAATGCGACTGTACTGCCTGTCTGAGAATACCTGCGCCCTTGCCGTGAACAACTCTCACGCTTCCAAGGTGTGACATATAAGCATCGTCCAGGTATTTATCAAGCTCAGCAATGGCATCGTCCGAGTTTTTACCGATAAGATTGATCTCTGTCCTGATGTTTGATGCCTTGGACAGATCCATCTTTCCTCCCGATGAGGTCCTGCCGTAGAACTTCTTCATGGCAGTCTTGCCATCCTCATCTTTTATGAGCACAAGGTCTCTTATATTGGCCTTGGTCTTCATGATTCCACACTGGATAAAGAGATTGCCGTCCTTGTCAGGCTTGGAAGAAACGGTTCCCTTAAGTCCCATGGACACTATCTTCACGGACTCGCCAAGCTTAAGCTGTGATTCCTTGAGAATAGGATGTGAATCCTTGGGTACTTCTTTCTTGGCAGAAAGAGCTTTATTCTTGTCGGAGATCTTTTGTCCAAGTCCGGTTCTGGTTCTCTCAAGATCCTGCATTGTAGCATTAGGTCCGGCCTTTCTGAAGGCCTTGATGGTCTCATCCGCAACGGTCTTGGCTTCCATCAGGATCTCTCTTGCCTGTTCGTTGGCTTCTCTTAAGATATCTTCTTTTTGCCTGTCGATCCTGTCGGTCTTTTCCTCAAGACGGCTCTTAAGCTCCGCCATCTCCTTTTTGTACTGCTCTATCTCAAGACGCTCTGACTCAATGGTCTTGCGGCTCTTTTCAAGATCTGCGATCAGATCCTCAAAGCGCTTGTCCTCGGTGCTGATCTGCTCCTTGGCCGCCTCTATGATCCTGTCGGGAAGACCAAGCTTGGAAGAGATTGCAAAAGCGTTACTCTTGCCGGGAATTCCGATAAGAAGTCTGTAAGTGGGGCGAAGTGTCTCCACATCAAACTCGCAGCTTGCATTCTGAATGCCCGCGGTATTAAGAGCATAGACCTTCAGTTCGCTGTAGTGAGTTGTAGCCAGAGTCCTGATGCCTCTTGAGTGAAGCTCATTTAATATGGATATGGCAAGTGCCGCTCCCTCTGTGGGATCTGTTCCTGCACCAAGCTCATCGAAAAGGCACAGCGAATTTTCATCCGCGTGTTCCAGTATTGATACGGTGTTGGTCATGTGTGATGAGAAGGTTGAAAGAGACTGCTCGATACTCTGCTCATCTCCGATGTCCGCGTAGACCTCATCAAACACCGACAGCTCCGACCTGTCCCCGGCAGGGATAGCCATACCCGCCTGTCCCATCAGTGTCAAAAGACCTACTGTCTTTAATGTAACCGTCTTGCCGCCGGTATTGGGTCCCGTGATAATGAGCATGTCAAAATCACGTCCCGCATAAACATCTATGGGCACCACCTTGTCCTTGGGGATAAGGGGATGTCTTCCTTTTTTGATATCGAAATAATGCCTGTCATTGAACACAGGAGTTATGGCGTTTATCTCAAGGGCATAGGATGCCTTGGCAAATACGAAGTCCAAATCTGTCATGATATCTGCGTTGTATTTGATGGTATCCACATGCTCGCTCACCATAAGGCTCAGCTCGAGAAGGATCTTTTCGATCTCTGCCTGCTCCTGAAGACTCATCTCACGAAGCTTGTTGTTAAGCTCAACGATGGCAGCAGGCTCAATGAAAAGAGTAGATCCCGAAGATGACTGATCGTGAACAATACCGCTGACCTGAGATTTGTACTCGGACCTGACCGGAATACAGTATCTGTCGCCCCTCATGGTAACGACGCTGTCCTGCAGATATGTACGAAGAGACCCGTTAAGCATCTTGTTCAGCTGTTCATGGATCCTGTCGTTGGTGAGCATTATGCCGCGCCTTATGTGACGAAGAGCCGGGCTTGCATCTGAGCTCATCTCATCCTCAGATACGATGCAGCGCCTGATATCCGCCGACACAAATGTCAGAGGTTCAAGCATCTCAAAAGACTCCGAAAGAGAATCTCTTTTCTCATCCTCTCTTCCGGGGCGTCCGTAGCTCTTTACCCTGTTTACGTTATCAAGAAACGCAGCTATTCTCAAAAGTCCCGCCATGTCAAGAGAGCTTCCGATCTTGAGAGCCTTCAGTGCTCCGCCGAAATCTCTGTTGTCTCCGAAACTTATGGAGCCTTTTTTGAATATCCTTGCTATCGCGTCGTTGGTCTTTTCCAGATTCTTTTTGATCTCACGAAGATCCGAAGAGGGTTTTAGTTCTCTGCAGAGCTTCCTGCCCGGGTCCGAACTTGCGTGATCTGTGAGTTTTTCAATTATCTTATCGTACTCAAGTACGTGAAGTGCTTTTTCGTTCATGTGTAACTAACCTTGTTTCTGCCTTTTTACGTGATCATCCGTCTTTTTAGTTTATCATTTAAACAGTGCCGTGACTAGTAATCTTATTGTATAATGGTATCTGTAGTTAGTTTTTTAGGAGGGAAAAGAGATGCCTCTGGGAGTAGATGACAATAACGAAAAGCTTGCCAACACTGATTTTATCAGTGAAAAAATAAAGCAGCGTCCCATAAACCGCAAAAAGCTTCTGCGCAGAACAGTGATCACCGTATCCCTTGCCATTGTGTTCGGCATTGTTGCGTGTTTCACTTTCCTTTTGCTTCAGCCTGTTTTTTCTGACAGGCTCTATCCTGAGGAAGCGCCCGAAGCCATATCTTTTCCGGAGGAGACTGTTTCCGAGGAGCTGACCCCCGAGGATATGCTGGCCTATGAGGAAACCATTGCTGCCAGCGAGGCTCAGAGTCTTGAAGCTACTCAAAAGGATCAGATCGACGAGGCCATTGCCTCCTATTCCTTTGATGCATCGGACTACGGCAAGATGATGGCATCCCTTAAAAAGGTTGCCGACGAGACCTCCAAGAGTATCGTTACCGTCACAGCTCTTTCCAATGATACAAACTGGTTCAGTGACTCTTTTGAAAGCAGCGGCTCTGCTTCAGGACTTGTCATCGCCAACAACGGCACCAACTATTACATTCTGGTGCCCTCCACTTCCATAGATTCCGCAGAATCCATTCAGGTTACATTCTGCGACGGTTCGGTTGCCACCGCCGAGGTGAGCCTTACCGACACCATAACATCCATGAGCGTTCTGACTGTTCGCAGGACTTCCCTTACAGAGTCCACCAGGAAAAAAGTTCAGACCGCGACCCTTGGAAGCTCCAACACAGGCAAGATCACAGGAAATCCCGTGATCGCCATCGGAAGCCCACTCGGGGTTCAGGGATCTCTTTCCTACGGCATCATCACTTCGGAAAAGACACCCATAAACCTTGCGGATTCCAACTACAAGCTCCTTACCACCGATATGGACGGAAGTTCAAAAGGAAGCGGTGTTCTCACCAATTTAAACGGACAGATCCTCGGCATCATCAACATGAACTACAACAGCAGCGACCTGTCGGATCACATTTCCGCCATCGGCATCACGGAGCTTAAGGCCCTTATCGAGGATCTTTCCAACGCCCGCAACAGAGCCTATCTTGGAGTACACGGTGCCACCGTTCCAAGCGAACTGCAGCAGCAGCTGAACATCCCCGCCGGTGCCTATATTTCCACCACCGACATGGGCTCTCCTGCCATGAAAGCAGGCCTTCAGAGCGGAGACATCATCACCAGCGTTGCCTACACAGAGATTGCTTCTTTTGAACAGCTTGTAGGCAGGTTGGCACAGCTTGCTCCCGATGATATAATTACGGTTACCGTCATGAGACAGGCGCCCAATGACTACGTCAAGCTTGACCTTGAGGTCACGCTTTCAAGCTCCACTCATAACTGATACAAGACAACACCGGAAAGGATTTTTTCATGAAATTTATCAAGGATCTTAAACCCGGCGACAGAGTTGCTGACATCTACATGTGCAAGCACAAGCTCTCCGCCACCACCAAAAACGGAAAAGAATACTACTCTGTGACTCTTCAGGACAAGACAGGCACCGTTGATGCCAAGATCTGGGAGCCCAACAGTGATGGAATAGATGAATTTGATGCCCCCGACTGCATCGATGTTTTCGGCGAAGTTACAAGCTTTAACGGCGCACTTCAGGTAAACATCAAAAGAGCCAGAAAGTGCAATGAAGGCGAGTTTGACCTCTCTTTGTATCTTCCGGTTTCATCCAAAAACAATGACGAGATGTACAAGGAGCTACTTGGTATCATAGGAACCATCAAAAACCCTTACCTTAAAAAGCTTCTTGAAGAGTTCTTTATAGAAGATACCGATTTCATCCAGAACTTCCGCAGATCAAGCGCAGCCAAGACCGTTCACCACGGATTTATCGGAGGCCTCTTGGAGCACACCTTGAGCGTTACCAAGCTCTGCGACTACTTCTGCACATCCTACCCGCTTCTTAACAGAGATCTGCTCCTTACTGCAGCTATCTGCCATGACATTGGAAAAACAAGAGAGCTTGCCCTCTTCCCCGTAAATGATTACACGGACGAAGGACAGTTCCTGGGACATATCGTAATGGGTTGTGAAATGGTTGGAGTAAAGGCCGCTCAGATCGAGGGCTTTCCTGAGTTGTTAAAGCAGGAGCTTCAGCACTGCATCCTGGCTCACCACGGAGAGTACGAGTACGGCTCACCCAAAAAGCCTTCCATCATGGAAGCGGTTGCTCTTAATCTTGCGGATAACACAGATGCCAAGATGGAGACCTTTACAGAGATGCTTGGAAATATCACCCAGCCCGGCTGGCAGGGATACAGCAAGCTCTTTGAAACCAACATATTCGAAACAAAAGTGGATTGAAAATAATAAATCCCTTCGGCAGATTTGTCGAAGGGATTATTTCTTTTATCATATTCTATTACGAAAGTCTGCTGATAAATCTCTCAAGTCTCTCCATAGCTGCCTTGAGGTTTTCAAGAGAGTAAGCGTAGGATACTCTGATATAACCTTCGCCGCAGTCACCGAAAGCATTGCCGGGAACCACCGCAAGCTTTTCTTCTTTTAACAGTCTGGTACAGAACTCATCACTGGTCATTCCGAACTTCTTTATACTGGGGAATACGTAAAAAGCTCCGAAGGGCTCAAAGCAGGGAAGTCCGATCTTTTTGAATTCATTCAAAAGAAACCTTCTCCTGTGGTTGTACTGCTCGCGCATCATGGCCACATCATCGTCGCCGTTTTTAAGAGCCTCCACCGCTGCGTACTGGCTGGTGGTGGGAGCGCACATCATGGCACACTGACGGATCTTTATCATCCGCTCCATAATGGCCTTAGGTCCGCAGGCATAGCCCAGTCTCCAGCCCGTCATGGCATAAGCCTTGGAGAATCCGTTTATGAGGATGGTCCTCTCCTTCATTCCGGGAAGAGAGACGATGGAAACGTGCTTGCCGCTGTAGGTAAGCTCTCCATAGATCTCATCGGAGATTACATAAAGATCTTTTTCGATAACTACCTTGGCAATCTCCTCCAGATCTTTTTTCTCCATAACCGCACCGGTAGGGTTGTTGGGGAAAGGAAGAACCAGGATCTTGGTCTTGTCCGTAACCTTTTCAAGAACCTCCTGCGCAGTAAGTCTGAAATCGTTTTCCACTTTAAGCTCGATGATCACAGGCACTGCGTCTGCGAGAATCGCACAGGGCTCATAGGAAACATAGCTTGGCTGAGGGATCAGCACCTCGTCCCCGGGATCCACCATGGCTCTGAGAGCCAGATCAATGGCCTCCGAACCTCCGACGGTTATGAATATCTCATGAAGGGGGTCATAGGTGACACCCTGAGTTCTGTTTATGTAATTGGATACTTCTGTTCTCAGCTCTTTAAGTCCCGAGTTGGAAGTGTAGAAGGTTCTGCCCTTCTCAAGTGAATATATGCCCTCATCCCTGATGTGCCAGGGTGTATCAAAGTCAGGTTCGCCCACGCCAAGAGAGATGGCACCCTCTGTTTCCTGAACTATGTCAAAAAACTTTCTGATGCCGGAAGGCTTTATATCCACTACTTTCTTTCCGATAGGATTTCTCATAGTGAAACGATCTCCCTTGTATCTTCATATTTTTTGGTAAGAATGATTCCGTGGTCTTTATATTTTTTCAGGATGAAATGAGTTGCGGTGCTAAGTACCGTATCAAGAGTGGAAAGCTTGTTGCTGACAAAGCTTGCTACCTCCTGAAGACTCTTGCCCTCAAGGATGACCATAAGGTCAAATCCGCCGCTCATAAGGTAAACGCTGGTAACCTCGGGATATTTGTAAATGCGCTCTGCGATGCTGTCAAAGCCAAGGCCTCTCTGGGGAGTAACCTTAACCTCAATAAGAGCATTTACTTTTTCAATATTGGTCTTGGACCAGTCGATCATGGTGTGATATCCGCAGATAACGCCCTCATCCTCCATGGCTTTGAGCTCGTTGGCCACCGCGATCTCCTCCGCGCCAAGCAAAACACTAAGCTCATGTACATCAATGCGGCTGTTCTTTTCTAAGACATTCAATATCTCTTCCCTTATTCCCATACCGTCTCTCCTATCTTTGTTTTTGCTTTATATAATACTACAAAAATGTACCTTTATCCCAAAATCTTTAGAATTTCATCGGATTGTGGCATATCAAGGAACCTCTCCTCGTCGCCGTTAACGATGATTCTGTCATTTCCTTCCGACAACCTTCCGATGATACGGGCATTTATCCCCGCCTGCAAAAGCGCTTCGCAAAGGGCTTCGCCCTCATCTGTTGCTATCAAAAGAGCTCCCGCGGAAGTCAAAAGATACGGATTGGTCTCATAAAACTCGCATATTTCCACAGTCTCCTGCCTGATGGGAATGCTCTTTAGATCAGCTCGTAGTCCCAATCCTGCAGCCTCCGCCATCTCCCAGAGAGCAGCAAACACTCCGCCGGATGAAATATCGTGAACAGCCCCAACGCTGTGCTTTGCCAGTATATCCATCTCGGGGCCGATGACCAGGTACTCCTTAAAATCTACAGAATCCCTTACAAAAGGAACGGGGTATTTTTTTGTAAGCTCGTCAAACCCGGTAGCTGCCAGCATGGCGGTTCCTTCAAGTGCTATCCACCTTGTAACTACAAGCTCCTGCCCTGCCTTTGCTTTTTTATCCGCATATAAAGGAGCGTCTTCCTGCGGGCATCCCACACATACAGCGGTTATCACCGGCCTGTTTACGGCCCTTGTCACCTCGGTATGACCGCCTGCGTATACTGTTCCTGTGGCCCTGCAGCCCTCTATGGCATCTGCCACGATTTTCTTAAGAGCCGGTTCCTCAGTATCTTCCGGAAGCAAAATGTTCACCGTCACATGATCAGGCAATAGTCCCTGAGCCCTTATACTGTTTACCGCCTTTATTACCGCGTAAAAGCCACTGTCATCTATCCTTGCACTGACGGTTGCCGTGGCCGAAAAAGCTTTCTTTTCATTAGAAAAAGCGCAGTCTGCCCCTACAGCTGCGCTTGATTCTTTGCCAAATTCAGTTTTTATCTGCTTTAAAACAGAACGCTTCAAAGCATTCTCTTTTATCTTGCCGATTCGCATATTTTAACCTCAGTTAGTTACTATTACCTCTGATGTATCCTGAGGTTCCTCGGAGTTTTCCTGAGCCTGCTGCTGAAGCTGGGCATGAGCTGCATTTACCGCATCGTTAGCTGCCTGCTGAGCTGCCTCTGCATCATCGGTTCCGACAGCGCCTCTTGCTGCTGCGATGGCACCTGCAACAGCCTTGACCGTTCCTGCATCTCCTGTTGCGATCGCAGTCTGAAGCTGACTCATTACAGTCTCGTCAGCCCCTGCGGTTCCTACTGTGACGATCTTGGGAACCATCTTGTAGGTGCTGGAGTTAACAACTTCTTTTTCGGTCACTTCTCCGTTTTCTGTGACGATCTTCCACAGCTGAGCCTTGTATCCAAGGTGAGCTGACTGTGTTCCCACATATCCAACCGCCTGGGAAGGGTCTGTAACAAACTGATCGGCAGATGCGGGTGTAGTCTCCAAAACCTCGCTCTCAAAAGAAACCTTTCTGCCTGCAGGTCTTGTCTCCACGCCGTAAACCGTAAAGGTTATGTGCTTGTCCTCTGTGGTATAACCTTCTATATAAATAGGACTGTCGGTACTGTTTACAAACTTGAAATTCTTGCCGCCTGACTCAGCAATAGCCGCATCAGCGGAAGGTGAAACGTAAGTTACGATCATTGAGTGGTTGTGCCTCTCGGTAACTTCAAGCTCCGCAAGAAGCACTGCGTTGTAGAGAGTGGTGGATACCTGACAGATACCGCCTCCCAGACTCTCAACCACAAGGCCGTTCAGATAAGAACCTGCCAGGTGATATCCATTTGCCTCGGAAAAAGGAGTGATGGCCTCAAGAACCGAGAACTCCTCTCCGGGATAGATGGTGTGGCCGTTTATAAGTGAACATCCGTTGGCAACATTGGCACTTCTTGCCGCACCGGAAGTTTTGTAGCTGGTTGTAAAGGTTCCGAGAACGTCCCTGACCTTGGCAAGCTCCTCAGCGCTTCCCTTGGGCTCATCAGCCTTAACAGAGATCTGAATGGTATTTCCTTCTTCCTTCCAGTCGCCGCCCATGTAGTTTTTGATGGCGGTCACTGTCTCAGCGGGATCAACAAGGTATCCTGTCTGTCCCTGACTTACTTCAAATCCGTCTTCTGTCTTTTTAAGACTGTAGTTTACAGTCTCCTGATCAAAAGAATCTGCGCATCTTCCTGCTATTTCGGAAAGAGCTTCTTCATTAAATCCAAGCTCAAGATCATATACGTGATTGTTTTTCTTAAGATCCTTGAGAGCCTTGTATCTGGCGATTATGTTGCCCTGATGTCCAAGTGCGTAAGCCTCGGTGGCAACCTTTCTGTTATTCCAGTAAACACCGGTGTCGGCACCGGTAATATCAAGATTCTTGTCCTCACCTGCGGAAAGAGTGATCTCTTTTTCCGACATGCCGTTCACATACGCATCTACTGCGTTCTCTGCCTGGGTAACGGTCATCCCCGACACATCTACAGGGCCGATAAACACCCCGTCAGCGATAACCCTGGCATCTTCTGCCCGTACAGTGGTCCCCGGCATAAATGCAGCCAGTAAAAGAGCCAGAACCAGGCCTCCAAAAAGTTTTTTCATAACAGTTCCTCTGTGTTATTATGTTAATGTATTTTCCTCAATTTTCTGAAAGGATATTATAGATGAAATTACCCTTTTTAGCAAGCATCATAGTGATGGGAGTATTCTTTAACATCAGCATGCGACGGGTTCAGAGAAAGATAGAACAAAAGGAAGAGAACTTCTGGGAACAGGAATCCAAAGCCAACAGCGTAAGGCGCAAAAGCCTTGACAGCCTTGACTACGTGCACATTCCCTACGATCTTCTTCCCTTCGGAACCTACGGTGAAAACGAGATACTCCAAAGCGCCGAAGAAGAGCTTCTGGCCCTGAAAGACGAAAACATCGTCAATCTCACAGGCATAACCAACACAGATCTAAAGCTCCAGTACGGTGCTCCAAACATCACTCTTCTCATACAGTACGATCAGAACTACACTGCCATGGTATGCTCCCTTCAAAAGTGGGGCAAAGAGCTGTACGATCAGGGCCGCTACGAGGACGCTACCGCAGTACTTGAGTTCGCCGTAAAGACCCGCTCAGATATCACCGCGACCTATCGTACCCTTGTAGACCTGTACAAGACCAAGCTCGGACTCTCAGAAGATGAGATATCCAGAAAGCTTGAAGGGCTTGTCCCAATCGCAAAGAGCCTCAATTCTTTGAGTAGGGATACGATTCTAAAGCTTCTGCAGTAAGTGGCTTGGGCCGAAAATTTATGACCAGCCACATAAAATAATAAGCCTCACAAGAATTGAAATGTAACCATTTTTCAGGACACCAACAGAAAATGGACATTTCATAAAGTGAGGCTTTTGTTATAGTAAGATATTCTTTTTACAAGCTTGCCACAAACCTGTCGAAGGCGTTTTGGCCTTCTGGAGTTCTCTTGTATACGCCGGCGTCTTCAAGTACGTGCATGAAGACTTCTCCAATTTCAGTTTGAATAATATCGTCAATGTTAGAGGAATCTATCTTTTCATATTTCTTTATGAATTCATCTACCCAGTCTGCGTGCTTCTCAAGCTCTTCGTCGGCTCTGATATCAGCGCCTGAGAGGATTGCATCCTTGAGACGCGCCATCTCGCCCTTAAGTCTTGCGGGAAGAACTGCAAGTCCCATAACCTCGATAAGTCCGATGTTCTCCTTCTTGATGTGATGAAGCTGAGCATGAGGATGATATACTCCGAGAGGATGCTCTTCTGTCGTTATGTTGTTACGAAGGACGAGATCAAGCTCATAGTCATCACCGCGCTTTCTTGCGATGGGAGTGATGGTGTTGTGAGGAGTTCCTTCAGTCTCTGCAAAGATAAAGGCAGCCTCATCGGTGTAGCCTCTCCACTTTTCAAGGATCAGATCTGCCAGAGCGATTATCCTGTCGCTGTCAGGACCTGAAAGTCTGATAACAGACATAGGCCACTTTACGATACCGCTCTTTATATCTTCAAAGCCCTTTACAGTGAAGGTTCTTTCTACAGGAGCCTTGGCCATGGCGAAGGTGTAATGACCGCCCTGGAAGTGATCGTGGCTGAGTATAGAACCGCCCACTATGGGAAGATCTGCATTTGATCCCACGAAATAGTGAGGGAACTGCTTTACAAAGTCAAAGAGCTTGCAGAAGGTGCCATGCTCGATCTTCATAGGGATGTGTTTGGAGTTAAACACAATACAATGCTCGTTGTAATAAACATAGGGTGAATACTGGAATCCCCACTTGGAATTCTGTATAGTCACAGGAATTATCCTGTGATTTTCCCTTGCAGGGTGATCCACTCTTCCTGAATATCCTTCATTTTCCCAGCAAAGCTGACACTTGGGATAGCCGCTTTGCTTGGCATTTCTTGCTGCAGCAATAGCCTTGGGATCCTTTTCGGGCTTGGAGAGATTGATGGTGATATCAAGGTCTCCATAGGGAGTGGGTGTGATCCACTTCATGTCCTTGGATATTCTGTATCTTCTGATATAATCCGTGTTTCTTGAAAAATCGTAGTAGAACTCAGTAGCCTTTTCGGGGCTGACCTTATAAAGCTCATTAAACTTCTTTATAACAGCGCTTGGTCTTTCTGTCATAAGCCCCATGAGCTTTGTATCAAAAAGGTCTCTGTAAACAACGCTGTCATTTTCGATGAGACCTTTTTTAACCGCCTCATCATCCAGCTCTTTTAACACATTCTCAAGAAATGTTCCGTCATTCACAGATTCTGAAGCGATGGATGCTGCTAACTCTTCGATCTCGGAAACCTCATATTCCGCAGAATCCTCGCCCATCTCTATAAGAATACTATTCAGAGTGTAGATTATATCCTCGTTTTCAATAAGGCCTGTTTTCAGACCGTAAGCTACAAGTTTTTTTACTGCGTCCATCATCAGATAACCTCCGGGCCTCCGCCGATCTCTACAATATAGAAAGTAGCATCATAGCCGATCTTTTTACGGTAGTTCTCCCCAACTGTCTTTTTGAACTCTTCTATTGCCTCGTCCTTTACGATGGAAACTGTGCATCCGCCAAATCCGCCGCCTGTCATACGTGAACCGATAACACCGGGAATCTTCCATGCCTCTTCTGCAAGAGTATCAAGCTCAACACCTGTAACATCGTAGTCATCCCTGAGGGACTCATGGGACTGTCTCATAAGCTCGCCGAAGTGATCGATGTCGCCGTCCTTAAGCGCCTTTACAGCCTCGATGGTACGCTGGTTCTCATATACAGCGTGCTTTGCCTTTCTCTGCATGTCGGGATCTGTAAGAACATTCTTTACCTTTTCAAACTCTTCAATGGAAAGATCTCCGAGTCCCTTGATATCAACACTCTTTTGAAGGATGGCGAGAGCCTCTTCGCACATGCTCCTGCGGGCATTGTACTGAGAATCTGTAAGCTTGTGCTTTTTATTTGTATTGGCGATAACGATCTTGGCGCTTGTAAGGCTGATGGGTGCATATTCAAATGAAAGATCTGCTGTATCAAGGAAGATAGCGCAGTTCTCTTTTCCCATAGCTACCGCAAACTGATCCATGATACCGCAGTTGCAGCCGTTGTAGTTGTTCTCGGAGTACTGTCCGATAAGAGCAAGATCCTGATTGGAAGCATCAAAACCATAAAGATCTCTTAAAATAAATCCTGTAAGAACCTCAAGAGATGCGGATGAAGAAAGACCTGATCCGTTGGGGATGTTTCCGTAGATCACCATGTCAAAGCCCTTATCAAGCTTCATGCCTCTCTTTTCAAAAGCCCAGACAACTCCCTTGGGATAGTTGGTCCAGTTTGCCTCATCACTGGGTGTCAGATCATCAAGTGAAGACTCTATCACCCCAAGCTTATCAAGGTTTACGGAATAGAACCTTAACTTGTTGTCATCTCTCTTTGCAACAGCTCCGTAAGTTCCGATTGTCAGAGCGCAGGGAAAAACATGTCCTCCGTTGTAATCAGTATGCTCACCGATAAGATTTACTCTGCCCGGTGCAAAATACGCCTTAACTGCATCGCTTTTTCCAAACACCTTCTCAAAGCTGTCAAGAACCGCTTTCTTCATTTCCTGATCGATCATATAACCCTCCTGCTTTTCAAACTCAAAATGCGTCTTTTGCATTTCTACTTTCGTTTTCTCTTACCACCATACTACCCTCAATCTCCCCGTTTTTCCATACCCCATTGTTTCCACAACCTGTCAAAATGTTAACTTTTCTGTTTTTTCTTCCAGCCTTCGAGCTCTTTATACAAAGTTTTTGGCCTATACGAAAATATAAAAAAGCAGTGGTACAGAGTGGCTTGACGGCCCCTACCCCACCTCGTTTACTGTTTTTCCCTGCATTTGCTACATTTGTATATTTTATGAAAAAAGCCCCCGGTATGGTTTTTTGTATTTCTGGGCCGTAGCGAGCGGCCGGTATTTAGATGCTGTTTTTTAGCATCTTACATACCGCTGCCAGCGAGGTCCGAGCGAAAGCGTGCCAGGAAATGCAAAAACCATATCGGGGGCTACATCATATATTCAAATGTAAATCAAAATCAGCTCTTTGCCGCGATGATAAGCTTATCCTTGAGCTGTGCCTCGATCTGTGCAAGCTCTGCCTCGGCTTCGCGCCTCTTCTGCTTGCCCTCTGTCTGGATCTTCAGCACCTCATCAAGTGTAGTAATAAGACTTTCGTTGGTGTGCTTGAGAGTCTCGATATCCACGATACCTCTCTCTGCCTCTTTTGCACTCTCGATAGTTGCAACCTTGAGCGCATCTGCATTCTTCTTAAGAAGCTTGTTGGTCATATCGTTAACTTCGCGCTCAGCCTGAGCAGCCTGTGTAGCATGCTCAATGCCCATAGCGATGACCATCTGGTTCTTCCAAAGAGGAATAGTGTTTACGATGGTTGACTGGATCTTCTCAGCCATAACAGTGTCGGAACTCTGTACCATACGGATCTGAGGACCTGTCTGCATTGCGATGGTTCTTGTAAGCTCAAGGTCATAGATCTTTTTCTCGAATCTGTCGCACTTGTTGGCAAAGTCCTTGGCTGCCTCTGCATCCTCAGGAAGACCTGACTGCTCAGCCTTTTTCTGGAGCTCTACAAGAGTGGTGTTTCTCTCCTCTTCAAGTCTCTTCTTGCCGGCAAGGATGTACATTGTCAGCTCTTTGAAATAGTTAAGGTTCAGATCGTACATCTTGTCCAGAACCTCTACGTCCTTCATAAGAGTTACCTGATGCTTTTCAAGCTCGTTGCTGATGGTCTGAACATTGGTCTCAGCCTTGCTGTACTTAACCTTCAGTGCCTCAAGCTTGTTGGCGCTCTTTTTGAAAAGAGCCTTGATGCCCTTTTCGTCCTCGTCTATCTCAAAGCTCTTGAGCTGAGTAACAAGATCTGTGATCATGTTACCAACTTCGCCCATGTCCTTGGTTCTTACGTTGTCGATAGCTTTTTCAGAGAAATCAGCCAGCTTTTTCTGTGTGCCGACACCATAATTCATGATGCCTGTGCTGTTTGTGATATCGATCTGCTTGCTGAAATCCTCAACCTGCTTGAGCTCTTCTTCGGAAAGCTGTGCTTCCATGGCAAGATTGCCGTTGCTCTCTTCCTTGGCAGGCTCCTGAGCTGCAGTAGCAGTCTGAGTTGCAGCCTCTTCCCCAAAACTAAGTGTAGGTGCAGCGGGTGCTGCGTCAAAGTTTAATTCTGCTCCCATGTCTTCCTCCTGATTTAAACTTTTATATTTATATTAGCTAAAACCTTATTTTATCTCTGCCTGAACCTGTGCCTGTGCCTGGCCCTGAGCCTGCATTGCCACGCCCATCCCCTGGCCTTCTGCTGTAAGTCCGTCCTGAGCCATCATTGTCTTCATAACCGAAATGTCTGAGGAGATATCCCATGCCATTTCCTGGAAAAGATTGTCCAGAAGGTTTTCAAAGGCCTCGTTGATGGTATCCATAACGGAGTCGATCTCTGCCTTGGTCTTGGTGATGTTCGCTCCGGTTTCAGGCTGTCTGTCAAGCTCCACATAAGCATCCAAAAGCTTCTTGGTAGTGGGAAGGTAATAGTTCATGAGCTTTCTCAGCTCTTCTGCTGTGGAAGGCTCCTTTTTAACCTGCTCAAAGATCCTGTTCATGATCTCCTCAAGCCTGTACAGCTTGGTTGACATGATCTCGGTGTCTGGTATAAGGTCGTTGACCTGTCTTACGTAGGTGATATACTCTTTTCCCTCGGAAAGAATCGCTCTTGCCGACTCGGGAAGTCCTGCCAGCTCTTTATCCTGCGTCGCTGCCTGCGCCTTGGCTTCCTGGGTTGCCTGCTGGTTTCTGAGCTCTCTTGCCGCCTGATCCTGAAGCGCTCCTGCGTACAGCTGGTATGCGTTGTCTGTGATCATGCAGGTTGTCTCTGTATTGTCCAGCCTTGCCCTTGGAAGATATCCCTTTTTGATGAATGTCTTGATGTCTTTTAACACTTCAGCATCCGGCTTAAGTGCCACTCTGGCAAGATCGGATATTTTAAAATACTCGGCCTCTTTTAAGATGCCGCCGTACTGGTGGAATTTCTTTGCAAGCTTAAATTTACTAAGTCCGCGGAAAAAGCCAAGTCCCAAACCTGCGGAAAGAGCCGCAGTCACTATAGAACCCACCAAAGAGCTGTCTGCCGCCGCTCCAATGAGCAATAAAAGCATAAAGAAAAGTCCCGTTGCTGACATGGTCATAAGAGCCAACCCGTCAAAAGTGCTTATTCTCTTTTGCAGGAAAGGATACACCTTTCTGACGGGTCTGGGTGCGCGGGTAGCGTTTTGATTGACGTAAACGGTTTTTCTGCCCATGCTGGCATAGGTCACATTCCTTGCGTAAGACACAGATTTGATGGTCTTGTTTATCTCACTTGCAAGGTTGCTGTAATCATTTGTATCAATGGCCTTGGTAACGCTGTTTAATATGTCGCTTCCGGCCTTTATAAAATCTGTAGAATTGTTGTTATCCAAAACAAATACCTCTCAATGCTTTGGGGTTGTCTAAGTCCAAATGCAATTTACATTTTACCGTATTATAGCGTAAAAGACAATTAAAGATAAGCTGTAATATGGGTATATTACAGCTTATCTTCACAAGTTATTGTATGGTAGGAAGGTCTGGCAAAATTACTCTTACTTTACGGGTATTACCGCACCGTTGTACTTATCCTCGATGAACTTCTGAGTGTCCTCTTCAAGGAGTGCATCAACAAGTGCTTTGATAGCAGGGTTGTCCTTGTCCTCTGTTCTTACAGCAATGATGTTTGCATAAGGGCTGTCAGCACCTTCGCTGAAGAGCTTCGCAGAATCAATGCCGGCTTCAAGGGCCTTGTTTGTGTTTGTGATAAAGAAATCATAATCATCCTTGGTGGGAATGATCTGTGCAGAATCAAGTTCCACGATTGTAAGAGGAACTGTGTACTCCTCAATATCAGCTACGGAAGCGCTGAGTGAATCCTGTACTCCTGCAGCAAGCTTTACAAAGCCGTTCTGCTCAAGGATCCTGAGGGCGCGGTACTCATTGGTAGCATCGTTAGGGATGGCCACAACAGCGTTCTCGGGAATATCCTCTTTTGTCTGATACTTGTCTGAGTATGCAGTAATAGGCTCAACGTGGATGTCACCGGCATCTACAAGATCATAGCCGTTAGCTTCGATCTCAGACTGAAGGTAAGGATCATGCTGGAAGTAGTTAAAATCGATCTCTCCTGCATTGAGCTTTTCATTGGTGGTTGAATCTGCTGCTGTTGATACAAGGTCGATCTCGATACCCTGCTCTGCAAGTTTGGGCTTAACAAACTCAATGATCTCAGAGTGAGGAACAAGGTCTGCGATTCCCTTAAGGACCACTGTCTCCGCAGGGGCTTCTGCAGCGGCCTCCTCTGCCACTTCCTCGGCAGCTGTCTCTTCGGCCTGTGCTGTCTCTTCTACAGTGTCAGCTGCAGCAGCGCTTCCTGCCTGCTTGCCGCATCCTGTAAGAGCTGTAAATGCTGTTACTGCTGTAAGTAAAATTGCGATTGTCTGTTTCTTCATAATGTTTCTCCTCCTTTTGGTGCTTTTCGCACATTTATTTATAATAAGTTCCTGGTTTTCAGGATCTTGTTTGATATAAGGTTCCCGATGCCCTGTGTCACCTGAACCAAAATCACAAGTATATATACGCAGGCAAACAACCTGTCATGCTGGAATCTCTGATATCCGAACCTTACCGCGATATCTCCGATTCCCCCTGCTCCGAACATTCCCGCAAGTGCGGTCATGGATATTACCGATATAACTGCCACCGTAAAGCCTCGGATGAGGCCCGGCATGGTCTCCGGAATGATAACCTTGGTGATTATCTGAAAATTGGAGCTTCCTATGGACTTTGCCGCCTCTATCTTTCCTTTTCCGATCTCCAAAAGAGAACTTTCAACAATTCGCGCGTACATTGGAATGCAGCTGGCTGCTATGGCGATGATGCAGGCGTTTGTTCCGTAGGATTTTCCAAAGATAAGCCTCGTTACAGGTATCATCAGGATGATCATTACCATCTGAGGAAGGGACCTGAGTACGTTGATAGCCCAGCCTGCAGTGATATAAGGCGCCTTCAGAGGCAAAAGTCCGTCAGGACTTGCTATGGTCAGGAAAATTCCAAGTATCACTCCAAAGATCAATACGATAACAGAAGAGATCACTGTCATGTAGATCGTTTCCCCTATGGGCTTTATCAGTTCTTTCCAAATATTGGGATCAAAGGATGCTTTGATGACTTCCCACAAAGATGAATCAAGTAAACTCATATTCCCGCTCCCTCCGTCAGGCTGATATTCTGGAACTCTGCAAATACCTTGGCAAACAACGCTCCGGTTCTGCTCTTGGGATTATTGAAGATTCCCGCAACAGTTCCTTTTTCTATGATCTTTCCTTCTTCCAGCACCGCCATCCTGCTGCAGCTGTATCTTATGGCGTCCAGCTCATGGGTTATCATAAGTATCGTTATGCCGGACTTTTTGTTGATCTCTTTTAAAAGATCCAGTATCTGTATTGTTGTCTGAGGATCCAGCGCCGAAGTAGCTTCGTCCGATAAAAGAAGTTCCGGCTTATTTACCAATGCTCTGGCAATTCCCACTCTCTGTTTCTGTCCTCCGGAAAGACCTCCGGGATAGGCATCCAGCTTGTCAGAAAGCCCCACAAGTTCAGCTGTTTCAAGTACTCTTTCCTTTATCTTGTCCTTGGGAAAATTACTGATTTCCAAAGGGTAGGCGATATTTCTGTAAACTGTCCTTGAATCAAAAAGATTAAAGTTCTGAAATACCATTCCGATCTTTCTTCTTTCCTGTAGGAGCTCGGCCTTACTAAGAGCCAGAATGTCGACTCCTCCGACTTTTATCGAACCGCCGTCGGAAGTCTCAAGTCTGTTGATGCATCTTGCAAGAGTGGATTTACCTGCCCCGCTAAAACCTATAATTCCGTAAATCTCTCCCTGCTCCACATCCAGATCGATTCCCTTTAATACTTCAAGCTCTTCTCCATGGGTATGATATGTTTTGTGCAGATTCTTTATCTCTACATAGCTCATGCGTTTTATCCGTGGCTGAAGGTCTCAGCCACCTCCTCTTTTCTGTCCTTGTAAAGTTCTGAATGAAGATCTTTTCCTTTTCCGGGAATTCCCAGAGCATCGGCTCTGCAGTGCTGACAGTGCCTGAACACTTCTATGTATCTTCCCGCCTTCTGTCTTACTTCGTCCAGAAGCTGACAGGTAGGGGCAGGGATATCAGCCATTCCGTTTTGCGGGATAAGGGGTATGATGTTTAGTATCGAAGCCCCAAGTTCCGATGTTTTCTTTGCAACTTCCTCGATGTGCTTATCATTTATGCCGGGTACAAGAACGCTGTTGATCTTTACCACTATTCCAAGACTTGCTGCTCTTTCTATTCCCTCAAGCTGATTCTTTATAAGGAGCTTTGCGCCTTCTATTCCCTCATGCTTAACTCCCTTTTCGTCTATGACAAATTCATTTATCTGAGCCTCGATCTCAGGGTCGATGGCATTTACCGTAACAGTGATGGTCTCGATACCGATCTTTGCGATTCTGTCCACCTGCCTCGGAAGGCAGAATCCGTTGGTGGAAAGACAGCATATAAGCTCGGGATAGTTCTCTTTTACCAGAGCAAAGGTATCAAGTGCAGAGTCCGTTGCAAGAGTATCTCCGGGTCCGGCAATGCCCACAACAGACAGCTCCGGGCACAGCTCTTTGGCTTTTTTTATAGTCTCCACCGCTTCCTCAGGCTTCAAAACAAGAGAGCTGACTCCGGGTCTTATAAGAGACTTATCAAATCTTCTGGTGCAGAATTTGCACTGTATATTGCAGGAAGGGCTCACAGGAAGATGTATCCTTCCGGCTGTAACATTGGCGCCGCCGCTCATGCATGGATGCTTTTTTTGCAGATGGGTAAAGTTCTGGTTTTTTCTTAGCTTTTCATTTTCTATGTATCGCCTGTCTATGAGCTTTACTTTGCCGTAGAGGATATTCTGAATAATGGTTACAACCGGTCTGTCTACATCGATCGCCTGAACCTGCTTTCTCTCAAGAGCGGTTCTTGCTCCGTTTCCGCTGCATTCGGCAAATACTGCGTGACAATCTTCTATAGTCCCCGTTACGGCTTCCATCCTCTCGTCATTGTGAGTGTGGGACAAACAGGCTTTTTCCACCTGTCTTACGTCCACCCTTCTGTAATCCTCATTTCCCGTATCTATTTCATATATGTCGAATCGCTCCGCAGCCCCGAAATGTCTGTCTACATTCTTGCCGTCGCTGGTAGCAAATGCCGCTCTGATAATCATCCAATATCACCAACCTTAAATAGCGTAATTATCCTTAATATTCTCCATAAGTCCGAAATCTATAAGGATCTCCTCAAGCCTCTCCTGAGTCATGGGCTTTGGAATAACAAACTGCTGGTTATTCTCGATAGCCTCCGCAAGATGTCTGTACTCCCTTGCCTGAGGGTGTGTGGGATTATGATCAATAACTGTCTTTCTGTTGATCTCCGCCCTCTGAACCTCGTTATCTCTGGGGACGAAGTAAATAAGCTGACTTCCCAGCTCTTTTGCAAATGCGTTCAAAAGATCATGCTCTCTGTCCACATTTCTGCTGTTGCAGATGATGCCTCCAAGTCTTACTCCGCCCTTTAACGCGTACTTCTGAATTCCTTTACAGATGTTGTTTGCCGCATAAAGAGCCATCATCTCACCGGAAGCTACTATATATATCTCTTTTGCCTTGCCCTCTCTGATGGGCATTGCAAAACCTCCGCATACAACGTCTCCTAGGACATCGTAAAATACGTAATCCAGATCCTCCGTGTATGCTCCCAGATCCTCAAGCATTCCTATGGAGGTGATGATACCTCTTCCTGCGCAGCCGACGCCGGGTTCGGGACCGCCGGACTCTACGCATCTGATGCCTCCAAATCCGGTCTTCATGATAAGGTCAAGATCATCAACCTCGCCCTCCTCACGAAGAGTATCAAGAACGGTCTTCTGAGCCAGTCCGTTTAACAAAAGTCTTGTGGAATCAGCCTTGGGGTCACAACCAACCACCATTACATTTTTCCCCATCTCCGCAAGGCCTGCCGTCAGGTTCTGCGTGGTTGTGGACTTTCCGATACCGCCTTTTCCATAGATAGCTATCTGTCTCATTTTTCATATTCTCCTCAATTTTTTATCTGTATGTTGCAAGAACTCTGTCGTATATATCCTCGATGGCCCTGAGTCCACCGGCATAACCTGTGTATCCGCAGTTCATGATCAGCCTGTGCTGCACGGGAACCGAAATGATAAGAAGATCTGCCTTAAGCTTGTCTGCCAGGTTTTTATCCCAGGAGCTTCCAAGGATAAGAAGCCTTTTATCCGTATAATTCTTGGCATCCTCTTCAAGTCTTGCCTGATTCTTGCCTGCGTCGGGATCAAATACCACTTCCACAGTTCTTTTCTTGAGTTCCGATATATTGTCAAACTGCTCTCTTACGTAGTCCTGGAACTTTTCCGGAATGTCATCCACTATGTACTGAGGCCCCGGTATGATACCAAGCTCGTTCAAAAGAAATTTCGAAAAGCCAAGGGCATAGGAGCTGTCAGCTATTGAATACACTCTTCTGGGGATTCCGTATCTGAACTCCAGCATGAAATCCGCCATTTTTTCAATGTGAGCGTAGTACTTTGCTTCTTCCTGCTTTATGTACTCTTCGACTTTTTCCGTATCCAGCTCTGCAAATCCGGCTACAGTCCTCAAAAATCTTGAAGTTTCCACCGCTCCTATAGGAAGATAGGGGAATTGAATGTAGGGCTGTTTGTACTTTACTTTCAGATGCTTTGCGATCTTTATTCCCACCCAGGGACCGATCACGATGTTGAACTCGGCATTGGGAATGGTTTTCCACTCCTCCACACCTCCGGATTCATTTCCGAAAAGGATGTTTACCTTAAGTCCGATGTCTTCAAGTACCTTCTTTATTCCTTCGAGATTGCCGCTCCAGTAAGGATCCTGATAAGGGATAGAAGCAAAGACATTGACAAGACCTTTTACGGTTTCTGTACTTTCTTTGAACTTGTCCACATACTGATCGATGATGGCGTTTACAAGTCTTTCGTGACTTGCGTAGTTGTTACTTTTAAATCCACCCTCTTCCACATAGACGATGGGCTTGTCATCCTGCTGGAACTCACCTGTTACAGCCGCAACGTCGTCACCAGTAATGGCTGCTGTGCATCCTGTAAGTACCACGTAGAGTTCACCGTCAATTACCTTGAAAGAGTTTTCGATAACGCTTCTTAGTTTTTTCTCTCCTCCAAATACCACATCCGCTTCTTCAGCATTGGTACAGGGGGCAGTGGATCCGCCTGCGTATCCTTCACCCTGGCCTATAAGTCTTGATATCTGGCCTCCGCAGCCGGGTCCCGAATGAAGAATGGGTACTCCTTTTTTTATTGCCACCACGCTCTGGCATGATCCCAAAGCGCAGGTAAATCTGGGCTGTTCAATCGTTCCTGACATGTCTTACTCCTGTTCCGCATCCGCCGCTGCCACCGCCCTGGAAGTAACCGGGTTCCTGTGTAAGCCACCATTCCGTGTAAGGGTTTGATGCATGTTTTGAAAAATTCTTGATAAATTCTATGGAATCAAGGGTTTCATCAATACGCCTTGCGTAGTTCAATGCCCCTTTATAACCTATTCCGAACTGCTCATCTCCTATGAGAAGTGTTGGTATTCCAAGCTTTGCTCCCCAGAGAGTCATTCCGCCATGCCTTGCCATAATAAAATCGGGCTTGCTTCTTATAAGAGCATTTACAAGTTCACAGCTTTGCTTGTTGCAGACTCTGTAGTCTTTCACATCTCCGTAGGTTGATACCGCATGAGCAAGAACGTCCATGTCTCTGTCTCCGCTGTCATACACGGGATCGTGGTGGAAAACGCTGGCGCCTATAACATCAAATCCAAGTTCTCTCAAAAGATGGATCAGCGCCTGTCCGTGGGCAGCTCCTGCGGTTACATATGCTCTTTTTCCCTTAAATCTTTCCTTGAGCTTTTCTATTTCCGGAACATATTTTTCATGGCCTTCCTTTATCAGCTCTTCTGCCACATCTTCTTTGCCGAGTACTTTTCCCAGGGCTCTGAGCCAACCGTCTGTGCCGTCTATTCCGTATGCAGGAGGTGCGGTGATCTCCGGAACTCCGTAGAGCTGACTAAGTCCCGCTCCCATATAAGTTGAAAGAGAAGGACAGATGTGAATGGTCGCTGCCGCTTCACTGCAGTGCTCCAACTCTTCGATTGAAGCAAAAGGCATTATGTACTGAGCTTCATATCCGAATCTCTCAAAAATCTCATCAAATACATGACTGCCCCAGAAGTTCACCACGTTTATCTTTTTTGTCTTTTTTGTGGGAGGCTTTACAATGCCCCTTAGAACCGTGTGGTACGCCGCATCGAATCCCGTGGTCCATACCTTTGATCTGAAGCCTTCGCAGGAGCAGGTCACCACCGGTATTCCCAGCTCTTGTGATGCCTTGTCTGCAACGGACTCTATGTCCTCTCCGATGATTCCGGATGCACAGGATGTTGTTATAAAGATCGCCCTTGGCTTAACCCTCTCATAAGCGGTATGGATCGTCTCTTCCAGCTTCTTTGTAGCACCGAATACCGTATCCTTTTCCTGAATGTTTGTGGAAAAATATCTTCCTATGTCTTCAGGCAGATCTCTTTTTTCCTGTTCAACCCTATAAGTAAAATTGAAATCCGAAAACTCACCGGCGCATCCTATGGGTGCATGGTTTATCACCACCACGTCCTTGATCATGGACAACTGACAAAAAGCCTGCTGAGCATTACACCCAAGACACTGTGAGAATTTTCGCTTTGCATCCTTCAGGCTTCCTTCCCTTGATTGCTGAACAATCTCGGAGGCTGACCCCGTAAATGCGTTTATAGTGCCAAGTCTCTTTTCTCGTATCGTCACACTTGGCTCTGAAAGGTTGATTGTAGGCATTGCCTTGTCTCCTCCCTGTTTGAAATTAAGTGTGATTATAGAATGGATTTTTGAAGCTGTATAATACATGCTTCTTATGAAGTGTTATAGACAAAACCTATAATCGGTTTTTAGACAAAAAATAAAGCGCAAGTTGTGAACTCACGCCAGGATGTTTTCTTTATATTTTGATATCTCTTCCAGGTATTTTTGCCCCAGATCACTGATGATCGCTTCTTTTCTGGAGATGTAACCGATAGTCATCTTATCCTCCAGATCCAGTTTGATTGCGCAGTAATCATCCCCGTTTAAGTCTTCGCAGATAATGCCCGAGCAAAGAGTATAGCCGTTTAAGCCTTTTATAAGATTCAGCATTGTCGCCCTGTCGCATACCTTTATAGACCTCGCATAGTCCCTGGTATTCAGGACTTCCTCAGCATAATATGAAGAGTTGTGTTCCCCCTGATTAAAGCAAAGGCAGGGATAATCATCCAGTTCCTCAAGCTTTATGGTTTCTCCTGTACGCAGTTTTTCGGCGGCAAGCGGGTTTTCCTTACTAAGATATGCATAAATACTGCATTCAAACAGAGGTGTAAACACAACACCTTCTTCGGAAAAGACCTTGCTCATGACCTTTCTGTTAAAGTCATTGAGATAAAGAATTCCCAGCTCGCTGGTCTGATCCTTGACATTCCTTATGACATCGTAGGTCTTGGTTTCCTTTATCTCAAACTCGTACTCATCACAGCCGTACTCTTTTACCAGTTCGATAAACGCATTTACCGCAAAGGTGTAGTGCTGCGTGGACACTCCGAAAACCCTCTTTACACCGCGTTTTGAAATAAACTTGGCATCGAGGATGTCGTACTGCTCCACCACTGCCCTGGCATAGCCCAGAAACTCCTGTCCCTTGGTAGTAAGCGTAACGCCGGTCTTTGAGCGTATGAAAATATCAAAGCCCAGTTCGTTTTCAAGGGAATGCATGGCTCCCGTAAGGCTTGGCTGGGATATAAAGAGCTTTTTCGCAGCCTCATTCATGGAATTTTCCTTGGATACTACGATGGCGTAATATAACTGGTTAAGTGTCATGCTCCCTCCATTCTCATACTTAACCTATTGGTTTAGTATGTTATTAAAGTTTATACATAAATCCTCCTTCAATGTCAACAGATAGGTTATAATAACCCTATGGAAAAAGCATACAAACTACTTTTTAATACAGAAGAATCGGATGACCTCTACGTTTACTGCTGCGGTCTTTCCAAAACTCTTCCGGGACACAGCTTTGGCCCTGCCCTAAAGCCCCACTTCATGATCCACTACTGCCTAAACGGCAAGGGGCGCTTTTCCATCGGAGGCAAGTCCTATCCTCTTAAGGCGGGCTACGGATTTTTGATCGTTCCCGAGGAGCTTGCTTACTATGCCTCCGACGAAAAGGATCCCTGGACTTACGCCTGGGTTGGATTTGGAGGGAAAAGAGCTGCAGAGATCGTATCCCAGCTTGGACTGTCGGTAAAACAGCCGGTGTTTAAGAGCGAGTACTCCGATACCATCTACAGCCTTATAAAAGACATGATGGAGCACAACACCTTCAGTGTTGAGGACGTACTTCGCAGAAACGGCCTGCTCTCCATGTTTTTGTCAGTTATCGCATCCGGCATCAGCGTTTCACAAAAAAGCGACTCCGGCAGCGGCAACGACTATGTCACCAAGGCTCAAGCCTTTGTGCGCAGCAACTACTGCAATCCCATCAAAGTCACGGACATTGCAAACTATGTCTGCCTGAACCGAAGCTACCTGTACACTCTGTTCCAAAAGACCCTTGGGATCTCCCCTCAGCAATATCTCACCGGCTACCGCATAGCCAAGGCCGTGGAACTGTTACAGCTGACACAGCTTCCCATCGAGTCCATCGCCATATCCTGCGGATATTCGGATCCTTTGGTATTTTCCAAGGCCTTCCGTCAGGAGAAAAAAATATCGCCCTCTGGCTACCGCAAATCTCTGCCAAAGAGCGATACGCAGGCCGCAGGAAAAGAGCAGCTTCTGCAGGTTGAAAAATATATCGAAGAAAAAAATATCGGCCGCACCGACTAAGGGTGCGACCGATTTTACGTTCCGCATTTTCTTTATTTTACTTCTATCTGAAGCTTGTCCAGATGCCATACCTCATCAACATATTCCTGAATTGTTCTGTCTGAAGAGAACTTGCCGCAGCAAGCGGTGTTCATCATGGACATCTTTGCCCAGCGCTTCTTGTCTGCATAAGCGTCGGATATCTTTCTCTGAGCCTCAAGATAAGCCTCGAAGTCCTTGAGAATAAAGTACTGATCGGCTTTTCCCGAGTTAAGAGTGTTCAGAAGGCAGTTATAAAGCGGTCTGAAGAGCTCTCTGTCCTGAGAGAAGGTTCCATCCACCAGCATATCCAGAACGATCTTTACATTGGGATCGCTGTTGTAGATATCCATGGGATTGTAACCGCCGTTCTTTTCATATTCCATAACTTCCTGAGAAGTCAGACCGAATATAAATGCGTTCTCCTCGCCCACTTCATTTACGATCTCAACATTGGCACCGTCCAGCGTTCCAATGGTAACCGCTCCGTTTAACATCATCTTCATGTTTCCGGTTCCGGAAGCCTCTTTACTTGCTGTGGAGATCTGCTCTGAAATATCAGCAGCAGCAAAGATCATCTCAGCGTTTGAAACCCTGTAATCCTCGATAAATACAACCTTGAGCCTTCCTTTGATATCAGGATCGTTGTTGATAACATCAGCTACAGAGTTGATAAGCTTGATGGTAAGCTTGGCTGTAAGGTAGCCCGCAGCGGCCTTTGCTCCGAAGATATAAGTCTTGGGATAGAAGTCCTTGCCGGGATGAGCCTTAAGGTCGTGGTACAGGTACATTACCTGAAGGATATTAAGGAGCTGTCTCTTGTACTCGTGAAGTCTCTTTACCTGAACATCAAAGATTGACTTGGGATCAACGGTGATACCGTTATGCTCCTTGATGTACTTTGCAAGACGCTCTTTGTTCTTGAGCTTAATAGCCATGAACTCGCTCTGGGCCTTTTTGTCGTTTACATAGTCCTTGAGCTTGTCCATCTGAGAAAGATCCGTGATCCAGCCGTCGCCGATCTTGTCTGTGATCCAGTCTGCGAGAAGCGGATTTGCATGCATAAGGAATCTTCTCTGTGTGATTCCGTTGGTCTTGTTATTGAATTTCTCGGGCATCATCTCATAGAAATCCTTGAGCTCTCTCTTTTCAAGGATCTCGGTATGTAGCTTGGCAACGCCGTTTACTGAATGACCGCCGACGATAGCCAGATGAGCCATCTTTACCTGATTGTCATAAAGGATCGCCATGCTGCGGATCTTGGCCTGAACATCAATGCCTGCAGATCCCGAATACTGGCGCATGATCTGATCCACGAATCTTCTGTTGATCTCATCAACAATCTGATAGATTCTGGGCAGGAGCCTCTGGAAAAGATCTACCGGCCACTTCTCAAGAGCTTCCGCCATGATGGTGTGATTGGTGTAGCAGCAGGTCTTGGTGGTAACATCCCACGCCTCATCCCATGAAAGATAATATTCATCCATGAGAAGTCTCATAAGCTCGGCAACCGCAACAGTGGGATGAGTATCATTAAGCTGGAATACAGCCTTTTCATAGAACTTTCTGATATCGTCGTGGTTCTTTAAATATCTCTTAAGAGCAGTCTGAACAGATGCTGAGATAAAGAAATACTGCTGTTTAAGTCTCAGCTCTTTTCCTGCGATGTGATTGTCGTTGGGATAAAGGACTTCGCAAAGCTGGCTTGCAAGGTTCTCCTGCTCCACAGCCTTCTGATAATCGCCCTTGTCAAAGGAATCCAGCTGGAAGCACTGAACAGGCTCCGCATCCCAGATCCTCAATGTGTTTACAACGCCGTTGCCATATCCGATAACGGGAAGGTCATAGGGAACAGCCTTAACCACCTGATAGCCTTCCTGCTTGAACATGGTTCTGCCGCGCTCGTCGGTGTACATATTTACATAGCCGCCAAACTTAACCTCTTTGGCGTACTCATTTCTTCTAAGTTCAAATGGATTTCCGTTTTCAAGCCAGGTATCCGGAACCTCAACCTGATAGCCGTCCCTTATCTGCTGACGGAACATTCCGTATTTATAACGGATTCCGCAGCCATAAGCCATATATCCCAGAGTTGAAAGTGAATCCAAAAAACAGGCGGCAAGTCTTCCGAGACCACCGTTTCCAAGAGCGGGATCCGGCTCCTGATCTTCCACCAGATTCACGTCTATTCCAAGCTCGTCCAGTGCCTCTTTTACAGGCTTGTAGGCCTGAAGGTTTATAAGGTTGTTACCAAAGGCTCTGCCCATGAGGAACTCCATGGACATGTAGTAAACGATCTTGGGATCCTGCTCTGCAGCAGCCTTCTGGGTTGTCATCCAGTGATCCACGATGGCATCCTTAATTGCATAAGCCGCAGCCTGATAAAGTTCCTGAGGAGTAGCTTCCTCCATGCTCTTTCTGTAAAGCGTTTTCACGTTGTACAAGACACTACGTTTGAAGAGATCCTTGTCAAAAGATAGCTGTTTTTTCTTCATAATATCCACCTCGCTTTTACATACTACCAACCATTTTACCGCAAAAACGGCTCTTTATCTATAGAATTACAATTAAAATCGCCACGCGCACAGTAATTTCAAGGGTTTGTAAAATGCTTATATTATTTTTAATAATTTGGATGTAATGGCGCTTTATAAGATTTATAATAGAATTCTAAACACATTTTTTAGGAGGGAAAGTGGTTATGAAAAAACATTTGAAACAGGCACTATCATTTCTTGTGGCTGCGGCTATGGTTCTGACCTGCAGTGTTACACCTCTCAAAGTGAACGCTGCTGAGCCCCAGGACATCCGCACCATCCATCAGGTTCCTGCGGATCTCACAGGTAAGACTGTGATCCTTCACTCCAACGATGTACACGGCGCCATCGGTCGCTACGCTTACATCGCTTCAGTAAAGCAGAACCTCCAGAACAGAGGCGCAGAAGTTATCCTCGTTGACGCAGGTGACTTCAGCCAGGGAACTCCTTATGTCAGCACCACCAAGGGTCTTGATGCTGTTGCTGCCATGAACGCTGCAGGCTATGATATCGTAACTCTCGGAAACCATGAGTTCGATTACGGCTACACACAGCTTCGCGGAAATCTCGCAGTTGCCAAGTTCCAGGTTATCTGTGCAGATATCGTTGATGCTAACGGAAATCCCGTGTTCACACCCAACACTGTTGTAAACACCAAGTCCGGTCTTAAGATCGGTTTCTTCGGAATGGAGACTCCCGAGACTCAGACCAAGGTTAATCCCGCACTTATTCAGGGCATTACCTTCCTTTCAAAGGGTGACCTTCACAAATGCGGACAGGCTCAGATCGATGCTCTGAAGGCTCAGGGCGTAGACCTTGTTGTATGTCTTTCACACCTTGGAGTAGATGCAGAGTCAGCTGCCGACGGACACAGAAGTGTTGACCTCTTTGCCAAGACAAAGGGCATCGACCTTATGATCGACGGTCATTCACATACCGTTATGACTGCAGGATCTCACAAAGAGCCCATCCAGTCTACAGGTACCAAGTTTGACAATATCGGTGTTGTTATGATCGACAATGCCACCAAGAAGATTGAGGATCACTATCTTCTTTCTCTTGAAGATCTTCAGAAGGAAGTTGTTACAGACGCTGTTACCACAGCTATCATCAAGCGCGTTGACAGAGAGTACGGCGTAAAGCTTGCTTCCAGCGAAGTAAATCTTAACGGCGAAAAGGCTCCCGGAAACAGAACAGAGGAGACAAACCTCGGCGATCTCATCACAGATGCTATGAGATGGAGCGTTCTTAAGTATGGCACAGGCCTTACAGTTGATAACGATCACGTTGTATGTATCACAAACGGTGGTGGTATCCGTGCGCCCCTTAAGGCTGGCGACATCACAAAGAACGACATCAACACAGTTCTTCCTTTCGGAAACACAGTATCAGTTGTATATGTAACAGGCACAGAGCTTCTTGAGGCTCTTGAGGCTTCCACATACTGCACACCCGATGCTGTAGGCGGATATCCTCAGACTTCAGGCATCAAGTTCACTCTTGATACAACCAAGGCATTTGCTCAGGGACCTGCGTATCCCGCTTCCACATACTACAAGCCCGCAAGCATCAGAAGAGTAACAATCGAGAGCATTAACGGTCAGCCCTTCTCAGCAAATGACACTTATGCAGTTGTTACCAACAACTTCTGCGCAGCAGGCGGCGATACATATTATGCATTTGCTAATGCATCATCTCAGTTTGATACAGGTATCGTAATGGACGAAGCTGTTATGGATTATGTAAAGACAGAACTCCACGGCACAATCGGATCCAAGTACGCTCAGCCCAGAGGAGATCAGACCATCATTAAGTAATCCTTTCGGATCACATATTTATAAACCCAAAAAGAGCCGAGGCCTTAGCGCCCCGGCTCTTTCTTATTGCTTTCATATTTGTTCTGAGCTGTTTCAGACTTTCTCTACGCCGATAGTAACCTTCTCGCCGTTGATATCCCACTCTTTTGCATTTGCAACGTCTGATCCGTAAACAACCTCGTTTGCAAGTACCTTGGTGGAGATGCTGCTCTCGTTAGCCTTAACGATCTGAGCAAGTCTGTCATTGCCGTTTAAGGATACCTTGATGTGATCCATTACTTCAAAGCCTGAATCCTTACGCATGGTCTGTACCTTACTGATAACCTCAAGTACAAATCCCTCGTTTACAAGCTCCTCTGTAAGGTTTGTATCAAGAACAACAGTGATGCCCCAGTTCTCTTGAGAGATGAAGCCTTCCTTCTGTGCGATCTCGATAAGGAGATCTTCCTTAACAAGCTCAACATCCACATCGTTTACTGTGAACTTGATGGAGCCGTTAGTATTAAGCTCATCCATTGTAGCATTGCCATCGAGTGTCTCAAGGTAACCCTTGATAGCTCCGATGTTCTTGCCGTACTTAGGTCCGAGAGTCTTAAGCTGAGGCTTGAAGCTGTAGCTTGTAAAGTCTCTTACGTCATCTGTGAAGGCCACATTCTTTACATTGAGCTCTTCTCTGATGATATCTGTGTAGAACTCGCCAACAGTCTCATCTGCCTTAACGTACATCTGACCGATAGGCTGACGGTTCTTGATATTTGCTGCATTTCTTGCTGCACGTCCAAGGACAACGATATCAAGGACTTCTTCCATGTCTTTTTCAAGCTTCTTGTCGATCATGGACTCATCCACAGCAGGGAAGTCGCACAGGTGGATACTCTCGGGAGCATCCTTGAAGCTGTTCCTTACAAGGTTCTGATAAATCTCCTCTGTCATGAAAGGAACCATGGGAGCGGCTGCCTTGGCAACAGTTACAAGTGCTGTATAAAGAGTCATATAAGCAGAGATCTTGTCCTGCTCCATTCCCTTTGCCCAGAAACGCTCACGGGATCTTCTTACGTACCAGTTGGACATCTCGTCAACGAAGTTGTCCAGAGCCTTTCCTGCTTCAGGAATACGATAGTTTTCAAGGTTCTCATCAACATCCTTTACGCAGCTGTTAAGCTTGGACAAGAGCCATTTATCCATAACAGTGAGCTTGTCTGTATCAAGCTTGTAGTTTGCCGCATCAAATCCGTCGATATTGGCATAAAGTGTGAAGAATGCGTAGGTGTTCCAGAGTGTTCCAAGGAACTTGCGCTGTCCTTCCATAACCGCATCACCTGAGAATCTGCTGGGAAGCCAGGGTGCTGAGTTGGTGTAGAAGTACCATCTGATGGCATCTGCGCCGTATTTCTCAAGAGCATCGAAAGGATCAACCGCGTTGCCCTTTGACTTACTCATCTTCTGTCCATTCTCATCCTGCACAAGGCCGAGTACTATAACATTTTTAAATGCAGGCTTGTTGAAAAGAAGTGTTGCCTCAGCATGAAGTGAGTAGAACCATCCTCTGGTCTGGTCAACCGCCTCTGAGATAAACTCTGCAGGGAACTGCTTTTCAAAAAGCTCCTTGTTCTCAAAAGGATAGTGGAGCTGTGCAAAAGGCATTGCTCCTGAGTCGAACCAGCAGTCTATAACTTCTTTTACCCTGTGCATCTCTTTTCCGCACTTAGGGCACTTGATAACGAATTTGTCGATGTAAGGTCTGTGAAGCTCGCAGGTCTCTGCCTCAGGATCTCCCGAAAGCTCAGCAAGCTCTTTTCTGGAACCTACGGAAAGCTGATGTCCGCAGTCATCGCACTCCCAGATGTTAAGAGGTGTTCCCCAGTATCTGTCACGGGAGATACCCCAGTCCTGAATATTCTCAAGCCAGTCACCGAAACGTCCCTTACCGATTGACTCGGGAACCCAGTTGATTTCCTTGTTGTTGCGGATAAGGTCTTCCTTTACATCTGTAACCTTGATGAACCATGAGGATCTAGCGTAGTACAGAAGAGGGGTTCCGCATCTCCAGCAGTGAGGATAATCGTGCTCCATCTTGGGTGCGCCAAAAAGAAGTCCTCTCTTATCAAGATCCTTTAATACCTCGGGATCCGCACTGATAGCGCCCTCATCCATTTCCTTCTGTGTAGGCTTGCATCTCATGCCTGCAAAAGGAGTCTCGGGCTTTAACTTACCCTCTGAATCAACCATCTGTACAAGAGGTGCATCGTACTTTCTTCCGACTCTGGCGTCATCTTCACCGAAAGCAGGAGCGATGTGTACGATACCGGTACCGTCTGTCATGGTTACGTAGTTGTCGCAGTAGATAAAGAATGCCTTTTTATGCTGCTTGTCGGCTTCATCCTTGGCACACTGGTAAAGAGGCTCATACTCTTTGTGCTCAAGATCTGTTCCAACGTATGTTTCAAGAACGTCATAAGCCTTTTCGCCCTCTTCCTTGGCAAGGCTTCCGAGAACGTTATCTGCAAGAGCAGCTGCAAGATAATATACATTGCCGTCTGCCGCCTTAACCTTGATGTACTTTTCATCAGGGTTTACGCAAAGACCGATGTTTGAAGGAAGTGTCCAGGGTGTTGTTGTCCATGCAAGGAAGTAAGCATCCTCACCTGTAACCTTAAAGCGAACGATAGCTGAACGCTCTTTTAAGGTCTTGTAACCCTGAGCAACCTCGTGAGATGAAAGAGGGGTTCCGCAACGAGGGCAGTAAGGAACTACCTTGAAGCCCTTGTAAAGAAGACCTTTCTTCCATATTTCATTAAGAGCCCACCACTCGGACTCGATAAAATTGTCATCATAGGTGATGTAGGGGTGATCCATATCAGCCCAGAAACCTACTGTTCCGGAGAAATCCTCCCACATTCCCTTATATTTCCATACGGATTCCTTACATTTTTTGATGAAGGGCTCCATACCGTATTCTTCGATCTGCTCTTTTCCGTCGAGGCCAAGGAGCTTTTCTACCTCAAGCTCAACAGGAAGACCGTGAGTATCCCAACCTGCCTTACGGGGAACCGTGTATCCCTTCATGGTGCGGTATCTGGGGATCATGTCCTTGATGGCACGTGTAAGAACGTGTCCGATGTGAGGCTTGCCGTTAGCTGTAGGCGGGCCGTCGTAGAACATATACATCTCACCCTGGCTGCGTGTATCTACGCTCTTTTGGAAGATGTCTTCTTTTTTCCAGAACTCTTCGATCTTTTTCTCTCTGCCGACAAAGTTCATATCGGTTTCGACTTTGTTGTACATAGCTACTCCTTTCTTGAAACAAACAAAAGACCCCGCCCCTGTAAAAAGGGCGAGGTCATAATATACGCTCGTTGTACCACCTGTTTACACATACGCGCCAAAGAAATCTTTGGTTGAATACGCTTCCCGTTAACGCCGGGATCTACGGCAAGAATCTACTTGACCAGATTTATCGTCTTTTAATCCTGCAGCTCGGAAGTGATATTCGATAAGCAACTACTTGCACCGGCTCGCACCACCCGCCGGCTCTCTGAAGGCTTCGCATGCCATCTACTGTCTTCGTCATAGCCATTGATATTTTTTAATGCTCAAATAATACTACCATATGCGAAATTATGCAAGAGTAATATTCCTGTTTATAGATAGGTTTTGAGCTTTTCTATGTCCTCTTTTGTGGTTGCCCAGTCTGTGGCAAGCCTTATGACGGTGTGATCCTCGTCATATTTTTCCCAGAATCCGTAGCCCACATTTTCGGAGAACTCTTTTAACTTGCCATTCTCCATAACGATGAACTGTTGATTGGTAGGGGAATCAAGAAAAAGCTTATATCCTTTTTCCGCCAGCACCTGCCTTAAATATTCCGCCATATCAATGGCGTTTTCGGAGATCTTAAAATACAGATCATCGGTAAAGAGCGTGTCGAACATAAGGCCAAGGAGCCATCCTTTTGCAAGAAGCGCTCCGTGCTGTTTGATAACGGGAACGGGATGGGCTGTGGTAACCCCTTTCGGGAAAACAACCGCCTCGCCAAAGAGTGCACCCACCTTGGTTCCACCGATGTAAAAGACATCAGTAAGAGCCGCAATATCCTCAAGAGCAAGGTCTGTTCTCTTACTCATAAGTCCGTAGCCAAGCCTTGCTCCGTCAAGAAACAGCGGGATCTTGTACTCATGGCAGATATCCGAAATAGCTGTTAGTTCTTTTTTGGTATAAAGAGTTCCGTACTCCGTGGGGTGCGATACGTAAACAGCCCCGGGAAATACCATATGCTCGTGATTGTCATCGCCGTAGAAGGTTTCAAGAAGGTCTTTTAAATCCTCTGCATTGATCTTGCCGATATTGTCTCCGTATTTTACGGTATCGGTCTCTGCTCCGCGATTTGGAACAGTCAGGACCTTGTGACCTGAAAATTCAATTGCTCCTGCCTCGTGGGCTGCGATATGACCTGTTGTGGCCGCAACTACGCCCTCGTAGGGCTTAAGCAGCATATCGACAATTGTCTGATTGGTCTGGGTTCCTCCAACCAAAAAGAACACGTCCGCATCCGGTGTGTTGCAGGCCTTTTTGATCTTTTCTGCAGCGCTCTTGCAGTGATCGTCGGTTCCATAGCCGACGTTCTGCTCGAAGTTTGTCTCCGACAGGCGCTTTAAGATCTCGGGATGCACACCCTTTGTGTAATCACTCGAAAAAGAAATCTTACTCATAGTATTCATACTCCCCAAAATAATAGTTTCTCCCCCAAAGAAAAATCATCCGAGGATCCCTGAAAGATCAGTAACCTCTTCAAGAGCCTTTACGAACTCCTCAAGCCCTTCTTTATCTTTTTCATCAAATCTGGAAAGACTGGGGCTGTCGATATCAAGAACCGCAACCACCTTGCCACCCGCATGGATTGGCACTACGATCTCGGAATTGGATGCGCTGTCGCAGGCAATGTGTCCCGGAAACTGATGCACGTCTTTTACCAGCTGGGTTTCGTCATTTCCTGCTGCGGTGCCGCAAACGCCCTTTCCAAGAGGTATTCTGATGCAGGCAACCTTGCCCTGAAATGGTCCGAGCATAAGAGAACCCTTATTCATAAGGTAGAACCCCGCCCAGTTAAGGTCTTCCATGTTTTCGTACAAAAGAGCTGAGGCATTGGACATCACCGGTATAAAATGAGGCTCATCCTCTGCCAGCGCGCGAATCTGCTGCGCAAGTAATCTGTAATCCGTCAATGGGAATTTCCCTCCTTTTTAAGGAGCTGCTTAAGGAAAATAGGCTGGAAGATAAAGATAAGAACATACGCAACCACAAAGCAGATCAAAAGAGATCCAAGGAACATCCTGCCAAAGTTAAGCTGCGCATTGCCGCCGCTCATCCGCATTGCAAGGCTGTAAGCCATAAATACCATGGCCAGCGTGATAAGAGGAGTGTAGATCAGATCTGAAATAAAGCTTTCCAAAAGTCTTGCTCCCATGCTGCCCTGCTTAAGCCCCGCTTTTTTGCAGGCTCCCGCTCCGATCTTTCCAAGAGGAACCACAAAGCCGATAATAAGGCTGATGACAGAACTGACCACGAAGCTAAGAAGAAACCCGGGAACAGTGAAATGACCTGAAGTAAGGGTTCCCACAAGGGAAAGACAAAGGCTCATCAGGATACCCATTCTGATGCCCATCTTTCTACCGATAACTCTCATCTTTTCGTCCATAAGCTGCCTCCTTTATTTACTTTATTGCTTTACTATATCACATTTCATCAATAACGCGGAAGACGACAAATTTCAAATAATATGAAGCCGAACCGCCCCATAAAATGGGATGATCTGCTGCCTGCTGCCTGAACTCCACCTGAACAAGGCGCTTATGAGCGTCTCTTGCCGCATCTGCTATGGTCTTTAAAAAGAGCTCCTCATCCATAAAGTGTGAGCATGAACAGGTCGCAAGATATCCGCCGTCCTTTACAAGCTTCATTCCGCGCCTGTTGATCTCCTTGTAGCCTGTAACCGCTTTTTTTATGGAAGCTCTGGATTTTGTAAAAGCGGGAGGATCAAGGATCACCACATCAAAAAGCTCGCCCTTTTTCTCAAGATCAGGTAAGAGCTCAAATACATCGGCGCATTCAAAAGTAACTCTGTCCCGGAATCCGTTAAGAGCAGCATTTTCTCTTGCCTGCTCGCAGCCAAGATCCGAAGCATCAACGCCTATTACAGAGGAGGCTCCGCCTGCTGCCGCATTCAGGGCAAAGGAGCCTGTGTGGGTAAAGCAGTCAAGGACCTTCTTTCCTTTGCACAGACCTCTTATGGACTGTCTGTTGAACTTCTGATCAAGGAAAAAGCCTGTCTTCTGACCGTTTTCCACATCAACATAGTATTTGACACCGTTTTCTTCTATCAAAACCTTGGTATCAAAGGGCTCTCCGATGAAGCCCTTGCATCTCTCAAGGCCTTCAAGCTCTCTTACCTTGGCATCGCTTCTCTCATAAACGCCTCTTATGTCGGCGCCGTCTTCAGCAAGGACTTTTTTGCAAAGGTCTATGATATCCCCCTTCATCCTGTCTGTACCAAGAGCAAGGGATTCAATGACCAGAACGTCCGAGAACTTATCGATAGTGATGCCGGGAATAAAGTCCGCCTCACCGAAAATAAGCCTGCAGGAAAGGTCCTTTAAAGAAACCTTGTACTGCTCCATGTACGTAGCCATAACATTTTTCCTGTGATCCCAGGCATCGCGGATTCTTTTTTCAAGGAGCTCTTTATTTACCGGGTGCTCTTTTTTGCGGGACATGATGCGCAGCCTTATCTTGGAATTGTCATTGATAAAGCCGTATCCTAAAAAGAAACCGTCAAAATCGCAAAGCTCAAGTACATCTCCGTTTTCGTATTTTCCCTCAACTTTGTCTATCTCATTATCGTAAATCCAGGGGCCGCCAGCCTTAAACTCGCGTCCCTGACCTTTTCAAAGTATTACTCTGGCACTCATTTTTTATCTCCTGTAAAAATTGTCTGAACTTATGTTGACAATACCGCATTTTTAGTCTAAAATCAATTCGTTGTCACCTCTTTTATGATGGCATACGCGATAGTAGCTTAGTTGGTAAAGCGCCACCTTGCCAAGGTGGAGACCGCGGGTTCGAGCCCCGTCTATCGCTCTAAAAAAAGAACCCGATGTAAACGGGTTCTTTTTTGTTTTATCTCTGTTTTTCTGCCCTGATCATGAACATGGGAGTATTGCCGTAGATGCACTTTTCCTTGTCATCCCAGAGTTCCTCTATGATATCCCTGTCGTAGTCCACATTTACAAACCCAAGGCCATGCAAAAGACCTGCATCATAGTCGGGACGGATCTTGTCCTTAAGAACCGTATCCCATACGTCGTTTTCATCAGGTGAGTGCTTGTTGAATCTCTCCAAAAGAGCTTTCTCATCCCCATCGTAGATGTTTCCGGAAAAGTCCGATCCAAATTTCTTCATGCACTCGATGTATCTGCGAACAGACTCATCATGCTCGCTGAAGCCGTATCTGCTAAGATGCCAGTTGGCATCAAAGATAAGAAGGACTCCGCCGGGCTTAAGGACTCTCTGCCACTGGCTGTATACCGCCTTGTGGTCTCTGAGAGTATGTGTCACATTTCTGCTGATGATAAGATCAAATCTGTTATCCTCAAACTCCAGCTCGTGACAGTCCATGATCCTGAAGTCTATTGAAAGCCCCAGTCTTTTTGCCCTGTCTTTTGCAAAAGAGAGCATAAGCTCGCTTCCGTCTATTCCTGTGACATGGTGACCTTCCTGAGCCATAATGCATGAGAAAAATCCGGGGCCGCATCCGCAGTCCAGTATTTCAAGCTCGCCCTCAGTCTTTACCTGGCCAAGGATCTGCTTTTTCCAGCCGGGTGCTCTGAAGCTGTTTATTTCATCATCAATGATCCTGTTGTAGTTCTCTGCTCCCATTGTCCACATTTCATTGATCTTTTCCTGTTCTTTATTCATACCTTCTCTCCTTTACCCCTGTTTCTCGTCACATAATAATAGATCACCATCTCCAGGGCTGTGAGAAACCATGTGATGGGATAAGATATTGCTACGGTTCTGACATCCGGATGCCTTGGCACCTGAGTCAGTAAGATAATGCTCCTGATAACCGTTATATTTATCAGGATTATCACAGTTGGAGGCAGGGCTCTTCCCGATCCCTTGATACTGTCTCCAAATACCTGCAAAACCACATACAGACAGTAAAACGGAAATGTGGTGCGTATGATCCTGTTTCCAAGAGCCACCACTTCTTTATCCCTTACAAAGAGTGCAAACACGTAGTCTCCTGCCAGTATCAGCAACACGCTTGTGATCACAGTCAGGACGCATCCCATCAAAAGACATACCAACGTACCTTTCCTTGCTCTCTCCGTCTTTTTTGCCCCAAGATTCTGCCCCACAAAAGTCGTAACCGCCTGACCGATGGCAACGATCGGCAGATAGATCGGAAGCTCCACTTTAAAATATGATGTAAATGCCGCTATAGCATTGGTTCCAAGTGAATTTATGCAGTACTGGGCAATTACATTTGAAAGTGCGATAACCAGCGTCTGAAGACCTGAGGGAATTCCCACCTTCAAAATCGATGAAAGAACGTCCCCATGGATCCTTATCTCTTTTAGATTTATGCGATATTCATCACCGATACGTGAGAACAGATAAATAACCGTACAGACTGAAGCTGCGCCCTGTGAAAAGAAAGTGGCCCAGGCAACTCCGTTTATCCCCATGCCAAAAACAAGAAGGAATATGCCGTCCATGATAACATTCGTGACGCCGCCGATTATCTGAAACACAAGAGGCACAAAGGCTTCTCCCATGCCTCTCATAACTCCGGCTCCCATGTTATAGCTGACTATAAATAAGGAGCTGAAAAAGTATATCCTCAAATAGCCGATAGCGCTTCCAACGATCTCTTCCGGTGTTCCCAGGGCATAAATAAAAGCAGGTGCAAAAAAGTAACCTGCTACGAATACTATTATCCCGCTGATAATACTGAGAGCCGCAGATGTATGCAGTATGCGCCTTACCTTCCCATGATCCTTTGCTCCGAAAGCATTTGCCACAGCAACAGTCGCGCCAACAGAAAGGCCTCCGAAAAGTCCCACAAGACATGTAACCATCATGGTGCTGGCACCCACTGCGGCGGATGCATTTTTGCCAAGGACCTGTCCTATATACAGAAGGTCCGCAGTATTATATAGCTGTTGTATCAGACTTGAACCAAGAAGCGGCAACGCAAAAAGAATTATCTTTTTTACTATTGCCCCTTCCGTCAGGTCTGTATTTTTCTTTTTTTTCATTAAGCTTCCTGTCATTTAAATCAGATTGAGTATCGCGGCATTTACAAGCCGCTTTGTATATTCATTTTCGGGGTGTTCATATAACCTTTTAACATCCCCCTGCTCCACGACAACTCCGTCCTGAAGAACAAAAGCCCTGTCGCAAAAGCTTCTTACCAGTTTAATATCATGGCTTATAAACAAAAGAGCCATATTCATTTCTTTTTTCAGGTTTAATAAAAGCTCAATAAGCTGATCCTGAACCTCAGCATCCAGGGCACTTGTTATCTCATCGCACAAAAGGAGTCTTGGCTTTATCAGGATGGCTCTGGCGATTGCCGCTCTTTGAGCCTCTCCTCCGCTTACTTCAAATACGTATTTATTCTTGTAGCTAAGAGGAAGTCCGACCATTTCCATGGCTTCATCAACTCTTCTTTCCTGCTCTGCGCGCGGCATCGAGGACAGATAGTGCAGGCCCTCACGGATTCCTTTCCCCAGCTTCATTCTGGGACTGAAGGAATTCATGGGATTCTGGAACACCATCTGCATCGTATCTCTTGCGTTTTTGTCGCAGCGACGTGCTGTCAGTTCATTGCCGTCATACACTACAAGTCCCGATGTAGCAGGAACAAAGCCTGCAACAATGTTGACAATAGTAGTCTTTCCGCTTCCGCTTTCTCCGATGATACCAACGCATTCGCCCTCTTCAACGGAAAAGCTCACGTCTTTTAGCGCCTGAAATATCTTATCGTTATTTCCCTGAAAGGTTTTATTAAGTTTCTCAACTTGCAGTAACGGCAAAGACTTCTCCTCCGTATTCAGATAATTCCCCATCACGCAAATAGCCCGTTCTGTCAGCAAGTGCCTTTGCAACAGCCATGTTGTGGGTTACAAGAAGCACTGCCAGATCATCATTTTCAACGATCTCTTTCAGCTGTTTGATAAACTCAGCCTGGCTTGTAACATCAAGGGCGCTTGTAGGTTCGTCCGCAAGAAGGATCGTTGCCTTATTGGAAAGAGCCATGGCAACAGCCACTCTCTGGCACATACCGCCGCTAAGTTCGTGGGGATATGAATTCCAGACTCTTTCGGGATCCGAAAAATGAAGCCTTGAAAGAAGCTCGCAGCCTTTGATCCTGGCATCTTTTTTGGTTATGCGCTCATTTACCCTCATAACCTCTGTCATCTGATCTCCGATAGTAAACAGCGGATCAAATGAGCCGTCCGGATGCTGCGATATTGTTGCAAGCTGCTTGCCCAGAACCTTTTTAAGATATGGCGTATATTTGCCATTTTCAAAGATCACATTTCCCGCAAGACTTATGGTTCCGCTTGTGATCTTTCCGTTTCTTCCCAGCATTCCGCTTATGGCATTGAGGATCGTGCTTTTTCCGCATCCGCTCTTTCCGATAATGCTGTAAACCTCACCACTATCAACCGTAAAGGAAATGTCCCTTACGGTTGTAGTGTTTTCATATTCTATTGTGAGATCTTTTACCTCTAACATATTTACCTGTCTCAGTCTAAATCCACATTTGCATCAAGATAGTAGTAGTTTGAAGGGCAGGGCTTGTATCCGCTTACTCTGCTGCTTGTGATGTAGGTGTTTGTTCCGTTGCAGTAAACGATAAAGCTGTTGTCATCAAGAAGCATCTGCTCCATCTTGAATACAAGCTCGTTACGCTTCTCATCTCCAAAGGTCTGGTGAAGCTCTTCAGCAAGCTTGTCCAGCTCAGGATTGGAATATCCGCCGTAGTTTGCGCTTCCGCCTGTGATAACGTCCTGATCAAAGAAATAGCTTGCATTTCCTGTAGGTGTCATATATTTGCCGCTAAGGCTCATATCCCAGTTAACGCCGTTGTAGGTCTCAAATGAATCAAGGTTAAGGTAGCTCTCGGTTCTCATCTCAACGCCGATGGAACGAAGATCTGAAGCAAGAACATCACAGAAATCTGTGCTGGCATTTTCTGTTACGGCAAGAACAAGAGAAATAGGTGTTCCGTTCATCTCACGGATTCCATCATTGTCTGTATCTGTATAGCCTGCGTTATCAAGTACTTCTGCTGCCTTTTCAAGGTTCTGCTCCTTGATGTGGATATCAAGCTTGGAATTATCACCGTATGAAAGAGTTGCAGGATAAATACCCCAGTTAGCTCTCTTTGTTCCGTTGCTTATCTTCTCATATCCTTCACGGTCTACAGTCCATGCGATTGCTTCACGGATAGCTGCATCCTTGGCAAAATCACTTGCGTTGTAATTGAACATGATCTTTTCTGCACGAGATGTGTCGATTGAAAGAACGTTGTATCCTGTTGTCTCATTGCATACAAGTACAGCGCTGCTTGTTCCGTCGCAGATATCAAGCTCGCCGTTTTGCATAGCCATTACCATAGCATCGTCGTCGCCAAATGTAATAAGATGTGCTTCGTCGATCTTTACATCGCCACCCCAGTAGTTGTCATTCTTTACAACAACCATCTCAACTTCGGGTGTGAACTGATCAACTGCAAAAGGTCCTGTGCAGTGAGATGCATTTTCATAATCTTCGGAATCTCCTACGTAGTAAACAGTAAGAAGGGGATCGCAAAGAGAATAAACAAATGTAGGGTCTGCATAAGGTGTTACAAGTGTAAGATCCTGTCCGTCTGCAGACATGCTCTCAACTGCAAGCGTTGTCTCGCCTCTGTTGTTTATGTCAAGTGTACGTGTAAAGCAGTCAACAACTGACTGAGCTGTCATCTTTTCTCCGTTTGTGAAATATACATCATCGCGAAGGTGGAATACCCATGTTACTCCGTCTGCAGGCTCATCATAGCTTTCTACAAGAGTGGGAACAGCATCATACGCATCATCCAGCTTAAAAAGTGTCTCTGCCACACCGGCAAAAGATAAATACCATCCGTTCCAGTCGCATGCAGGATCAAGATTGCTTGCTCCAAACATACCTGCTGATGATCCGGCATGAAGGACCTTCTTTTCTCCGGTCGCTTCTGTCGCAGGTGCCTCAGCTGCAACTTCGGTTGTCACCTCTTCTGCATTGGCATCGGCTGAACCTGTTTCAACATTTGCGTTTGCTCCGCATCCTGCCAAAAGACATGCCGCCATGGCAAGTGCGATACCTTTTTTAAGTACATCAAACTTTTTCATTTTTAACTCCTTTATTGTTCGTGGAACGAACCACGTTTATCGTAATAATTTCGTGCACAGTCGCTGCAGATATTAAATAAGAACACAACTACAAACAGCGCGATACCCGGAATTACTATCAGCGAAGGGTTTGTCTGCATGAAGCGCCTTGACTCACTCATCATGGCTCCCCATTCAGCTGTAGGCCTTGCCCCGCCAAGTCCAAGATAGGAAAGACCTGCCATATTCAAAACCACATTTCCGATGTCCAGAGCCGCCGTCACCAAAAGAGGCGGGATCATATTCGGAAGTATATATTTGATCAGAATGCTAAAGCGCCCTGCGCCGCACATTCTTGCCGCGCGGACAAAGGCATTGTTTTTTAGATTAAGCACCAGGGACCTTGAATATCTTGCATAGGTCGTCCAGTACACCAGTATAAGCGCGATCATTCCGTTTCCCTTACCTGGCCCCAGTATGCCGGCGATAGCAACTGCCAAGACAAAACCGGGGAAAGCCTGAAAAACCGTGGTGATCTTGGTGATCACAGAATCAACAGCTCCTCCGCTGTATCCTGCGACCATGCCCATGATAGAGCCAAAGGCCAGCACCACAGCCACAACCGCCATGGATGAATATACGGTCTGCATTCCTCCTGCTATTATCCTGCACAGTATGCAGCGTCCAAGCTGATCGGTTCCGAGAGGATACCCCTCTTCACCTGCCGGAATAAAAGCATCCGAAAGATTTGTGGCATAGGGGTCGTGTTTCAGGAACAATTGCCCCAAAAGCAGAAATGCCAAAAGCAGGATCAGAAACGAAAGTGATATGAAATAGGAGATTTTAGTCTTCTTTTTTTGCATTTATCATCTTCTCCTCAGGATATTCTTGGATCCAGTTTTCGTCCGATAATATCCACCAGAAAATTTACCAGCAGGTATAACGCCGCCATCCACGCAGCATACGCCTGTATGAATGGATAGTCTCTTGATGTCACGGCAGACACCGCAAGAGCTCCCACGCCTTTTACGGAAAAAATGGATTCCGTTATGGCCGATCCCCCCAGCATACCGCCAATGGATATTCCAAGGAGGGTTATTACAGGAAGCATGCAGTTTTTAAGCACATGTTTCCAAAGGATCCTGTATTTGCTGATACCCCTGCTGTAAAGAGAATAGACATAGGGGGAACTTAACTGTTCAAGGGCTATGGCGCGGATCTGTCTGATGTACCAGGAAGAAAGCGTAACTCCCGTAACAAGCGCAGGCAGTATAAATCCGCGTATTCCCGGCTCCGCCATGACTTTAAAAAGCTTCCACTGAATGCAGGCATAGTACAGCACTAAAAGTGAAATAAAAAATGAAGGCAGTGATGAGAAACAATAAGAAAACACCCTCATCACCGAATCCAATATCCCATTTGGATGGTACGCACAAAGTATTCCGATAGGCAGGGAGATGATCAGCGTGATAAGGAGCGACAAAAATGTCAGCAAAAGCGTATTGGGAAGCGCTGCCAGCATCATCTGAGTTATATCTTCATTTGTTCTGTAGGATTTTCCGAAATCAAGACGGATAACGTTTTTCATCCAGTCCAGATACTGCTGTGCAAAAGACCTGTTCAGTCCCATTTCTTCACGCGTCTTATCAAGCATTTCCTGGGTGTAGCCGGTACCCATGGAAGACAACTTTACAACTGCAGCATCATCGGGAGAAAGATACGATAAAAGAAATGTCAAAAATGTCACGCCAAGAATAATGACAAGTGCAGATATTATTTTTTTTCCGCATTTTTTTAATCCGGATCTTTTCATTAAAAAACAGACTCCCACCCATTCTTTTTTCATTAATCCAATCACTTATAACATGCCTTAAAGCCCCCTCACAAGCCCCCCGGGGGGTTGTTTTTTGCAAAAAAACAAGGCTGCCCCCTTGAGAGAAATACATCTCCCAAGGGGGCAGCCCCGCATAAGAAATATTAAGAGAAAGAATTTGGTAGCAAGTTTATCAGTTCTTTACGATCATCTTTCCGCCACGCTTTGATACTACGTCGAAGATAACTGCGGCAAGAAGAACGGCACCTTTTACCACTTTCTGCATGTTGGCATCAACGCCCATAAGTGACATACCAAGGTTGATAACACCCATGAGAACCGCACCTACGATAACTCCGGGAACTGTTCCGATTCCGCCGTAAGCTGATGCTCCACCGATGAAGCAGGAACCGATAGCGTCCATCTCGTAGTTCTGGCCGTATGTAGGCTGAGCGGATGTAAGTCTTGCGATGGTAACCATAGCAGCAAGAGCTGCAAGGAATCCCATGTTTGTGTAAGCAAGGAAGTAAACTCTGTTAGTGTTGATACCGGAGAGCTTTGTAGCCTTCTCGTTACCACCCACTGCGTAGAAGTGTCTTCCGATTGTGGTGTTCTGTGTGATGTAACCATAAACAAGTACTACAACAAGTACCCAGATGAGAACTGTAGGAATACCCTTGTGCTGAGCAAGCTTGTAAGCAAAGAGAAGAAGTACGCCTACGATAACTACCATCTTTACTGCAAATGTCCAGAGAGCCTCTGTCTCATAGCCGTGTTTCTTTCTGTTTATACGAGTCATAACCTGAAGGATCAGGAAAAGGCCTGCTGCAATAGCACCGCCAAGGAGACATGTGATGTTGAAGCCGTTTCCGCCGAAGATATCGTGGATGTAACAGTCAGCACCGCCGCCGAAGAGGTTTACGAATGTTGTCTGGTCCTTGATGGAAACTGTAAGACCGTTAAGTACAACGTTTGAAAGTCCTCTGAATGCAAGCATTCCTGCAAGTGTTGTGATGAAAGGAGGAATTCTTACAAAGGCGATCCAGAATCCCTGGAATGCTCCGATTGCTGTTCCGATGAGGATCATGCAAAGGATTGTAAGCCAAACAGGTGCGTGCATGTTAACCATCATGATGGCGCCGATAGCACCTACGAAACAAACAACTGAACCAACTGACAGGTCGATGTTACCTCCTGTTAAGATACACAGCAGCATACCTGTTGCAAGAATGAACACGTATGCGTTCTGTGAGATCAGGTTACTTACGTTCATGGGAAGAAGGATCGCTCCGCCTGTTCTCCATGCAAAGAAGCCGAGTACTATCACAAGTACCAATATCATAGTATTCTTTTTCAAGAAATCTAATACTTTTCCATTATTCATTATTAACCAACCTCCCTTTTTCCGGATGACTGTAAAATATAAGTCATAATCTTCTCCTGGGTAGCATCTTTGCCATCCAGTTCGCCAACCATTCTGCCTTCATTCATGACATAAATTCTGTCACACATTCCAAGGATCTCCGGAAGTTCAGAAGAAATCATGATTACGGATTTTCCTTCATTTACCAGCTGGTTGATAATACAGTAAATCTCATATTTAGCACCTACGTCGATACCTCTTGTGGGCTCGTCGAGGATCAGAATGTCGGGATCAGCAAACATCCACTTTGCAAGGAGGACCTTTTGCTGGTTACCACCACTAAGGTTTCCTACATTCTGCTCTACTGTAGGACATTTTGTCTTAAGCTTTTCTTTGTATTCCACTGCAACGGAATACTCTTTATCTTTATCGATAACAGATCTCTTACTTACCGCGTCAAGATTTGCAAGTGTTGTATTTGTCTTGATGGGATTTGAAAGGATAAGTCCGTTACCCTTTCTGTCCTCGGTAACATAAGCAAGTTTGTGCTTGATAGCATCCTGAACGGTGTTGAGGTGAACCTCTTTTCCGTTGATAAAGAGCTGACCGGAGATATTCTCACCATAGCTCTTTCCGAAAATACTCATTGCAAGCTCGGTTCTGCCGGCACCCATAAGTCCTGAGATACCAAGAACCTCACCTTTTCTGACGTTGATATTAACGTCATCAACAATTTTTCTCTCGTTATATAATGGATGGTAAACATTCCAGTTCTTTACCTCCATCATTACTTCGCCGATATGAGGCTCTCTCTTGGGGAATCTGTCGGAAAGTTCTCTTCCTACCATTCCCTTGATGATCCTTGCCTCTGACAGATCGTCAACACCCTTTGTAAGAGTCTCGATGGTTGAACCGTCACGGATGACAGTGATCTTGTCAGCAACGTAGGAAACCTCGTTAAGCTTATGAGAAATAATGATAGATGTAAGATTCTGTTCTTTTTTCAGCTTCAGCAGAAGATCCAAAAGAGCCTTTGAATCCTGCTCGTTAAGTGATGATGTGGGCTCATCAAGAATGAGCAGTCTTGCGTGCTTTGAAAGAGCTTTTGCGATCTCAACAAGCTGCTGCTTACCAACACCAATATCCTTAATTAATGTCTGTGTACTCTCTGCAAGTCCTACTGTATCAAGATACTGTCTTGATAAAGAACTTGTCTCGTTCCAATTGATCTTGAATTTCTTTCCTCTTTCATTTCCGAGGAACATATTCTCAGCGATGGTCATGTAGGGAATAAGAGCAAGCTCCTGGTGAATGATAACTATTCCCTTTGCTTCACTGTCTTTGATATCGTTAAATTTGCATACTTCTGAATCGTAAATAATATCGCCTTCATAGGAACCGAATGGATAGATACCACTAAGAACATTCATCAAAGTGGATTTGCCGGCTCCGTTCTCTCCAACAAGTGCGTGGATTTCTCCTTCTTCAACCTGTAAATTTACATTATCTAAGGCTTTCACACCGGGGAAGGTCTTGGTGATATTTTTCATTTCCAGTAATATCTTCGCCAAATTTACCCCTCCTTCTCTCTCTTAATTTCTTTTTCTTTAATAGAGGCGGGTCAAATAGCCGCCCGCCTCATTACTTAGTTTCAATTATCTGTTGCTTTTAAAAATTACTTAAGGTCATCCTCTGAATAGTAACCGGAATCGATGAGGAGTTCCTTGTAGTTGTTAACGTCTGCGAATACAGGCTCGCAAAGGAATGAAGGAATAACGCCTGTGCCGTTGTCATATGTCTCAGTATCGTTTACAGGAGCCTCTGAGCCCTTCATGATAGCGTCAACCATCTCTACAGTCTTAGCTGCAAGAGTACGTGTATCCTTGAAGATAGACATTGACTGCTTGCCAGCGATCATGTTCTTAACGTTAGCTACGTCACAGTCCTGACCTGTGATGATAGGCCACTCACCTGTGTAGTTAGCTTCAAGAGAGTTTGTAACACCGAGTGCTGTTGAGTCGTTTGAGCAAAGAACTGCATCAAGCTTTGTGCCGTTTGCATAGTTTGCAGAAATGATAGCATCCATTCTTGACTGAGCGTTCTCTGTTGACCAGTTAGCTGTTGCAACGTTGTCGAAGTCCTTCTGACCAGACTGAACTACAAGCTTGCCCTCGTCGATGTACTTGTTGAGTACGTCCATAGCACCGCCGTAGAAGAATCTAGCGTTGTTGTCACCGGGGTCACCAGTGAAGATCTCGATGTTGAAAGGACCTGCTGCGTTGTCGAGGTCAAGCTGATCTCTGATGTACTCGCCCTGCTTTGTTCCTACCATGTAGTTATCGAATGTTGCATAGTAGTTAACAGCGTCTGAGTTCATGATAAGACGGTCGTAAGCGATAACAGCTACGCCCTGCTCTTTAGCCTGCTCAAGAACTGTTCCGAGTGAATCACCATCGATAGAAGCGATAACGAGAACCTTTGCTCCAGAAGAGATCATGTTCTCAATCTGTGAAACCTGTGTAGGAATGTCGTTAGAAGCGTACTGAAGGTCAACTTCGTAACCAGCTGCCTTGAGCTGCTCTTCCATGTTAGCGCCGTCCTGGTTCCATCTCTGGAGATCCTTTGTAGGCATTGCAACACCAACTCTTCCGCCTGCTGCTTCCTCAGCTGCAGGTTCTTCTGCTGCAGGCTCTTCAGCTGCAGGAGCTTCAGCCTGTGTCTCTTCCTGTGCAGGTGCCTCTGCTGTCTCAGTTTCGGGTGCAGATGAGCTTCCACATCCAACGAGTAATGACATTGTCATTGCTGTTGCAAGAAGTCCGCTTAAAAGTTTTTTCTTCATTGTAATCTTTCCTCCCTTTGAGAATAAAGTTATTGTGTTTACACAGATAACTTATCACAAAACCAATAGTAATAATTTACGACTTACAGCATATTTTTATTCACAATTTGTTAACAAATAAGCTGTGCTAGCATTTTTTTGCAAGCACAGCTCAAAATATTAATATAATGCTATTCAGTTGGGGGGCATTTTGCCCGGAACGTTAAGATATACGTCCTCTTTTAAGTGAAATCCGCTCTTTATGATGACTTCGTTGATATTGCTCTCTGTTACACTTACGGGATCTATCTTCAGATACGGCACCATTCCCGAGCCATCGTCGTACTCGGAAAGATTCCCCTCTGTGATCTCTTCGCCGCTTGCCAGCATAACTGCTGACTTGGCAGCGCTCTGAGCAAGCTTCTCAATGGGCTTGTACACAGTCATGAGCTGTGTTCCCTCAACGATTCTCTGGCATGCCTCAAGGTCCGCATCCTGTCCTACAACCAGGATCTTTCCTGCAAGTCTCTTTTCCGCAAGGGCATGTACAACTCTGGTTGCAAGATCGTCATTACCGCACATTATTGCATCGGCCTTCACAACCTTGTCCATGTTCCGATAAACGTAGTTGCCGGCTTCTTCTGCTTTCCAGCCGTCGCAGTAATAGGTATCGATGATCTCGTTGCGATTCTTTCTCATGACGTCTTTAAAACCGCTTTCCACCATAGGCACATTAAAGTCCGTGGGAGATCCGCATATCATGAGGACTTTTCCGTTTTTTATTTCTTTGTTTGCTATTGCCTGCCCCATCATCTCTCCGACTTTTTCATTGTCAAAAGAGATATAGAGGTCAACCCCGGCGTCCTTGATGGGTCTGTCATAGGCAATGACCTTTATGCCCTCGTCCTGAGCCTTTTTAACCGACTCAGCAATGGCCGTTGAATCAATGCTTATGATCACGATGACGTCCATTCCGCTTTTTATGAAATACTCGATCTGCTCTTTTTGCTGCTCGGGATCTCCGTTGGCGTTCTGAACGTTGACCTCAGCCCCCAGCTCCTTGGCGGTGGATACAAAGACATCTCTGTCCCTTTGCCATCTCTCTATTACGAAAGAGTCAAAGCACACACCGATACGTATCTTGTCATCGTCCTCTTTGTCCTTTTTGCTGCTGTCGGCGCCATCCCCTCCACAGCCCGTCAGTGAGCACAAAAGTAAAACCATCGTAAGGAGTAAAGCAATCCCTCTTTTTCTTACTTTTTTCCCCATTTTGTTTTTTACCTTCTCTCCTTATACTCAGTGGGCGTAACCCCCACATTCTTTTTAAAGCTTCTGCTGAAGTAATTGGGATCCGTGTATCCGCAGGTAGCGCAGACCTCCTTGATGGACATGTCGGTTCCCGACAGCAGCTCTTTTGCCTTGTCTATTCTGATGTTGGTAAGGTATTCGATAAAGTTAAGGCCGCTCTCCTCCTTGAATATCTTGCTGAAATAGTAGGGCGAGATATTCACCTGTCTGGACACATCGTCAAGGGAGATTTCCTTGCTGAAGTTGTCCTTTATGTATTCCATGGCGGTTCTGATGATATCGTTTGATCTCTCTTCGCGCTTACTGATAACGTCGTTGCAGGCGCCGGTGAGCTTGGTTATGAACCAGGCCTTCAGCTCCTGAGCGCTGTTCATGCTCATGATCTCGGGAAGGTAGGCATCACGGCCTGAATATCTGTAGGTCTGGCCTCCGCTCTGATAGGCAATGTGCTCAGCGTAAAGAGCAAACTCAAGGGCTTTCAGTCTCATGGACATAAGGTCTCCGCCGGAGGCGCGCTGGCACATCCAGTCGGCATATTTGTCCGCATAGACCATCATTCCGTTAATATCGCCCCTTGTTACAGCTTCAAACATGGGCTTTTCAAGCTCCTTGGGATAATCCTCCTCATAGCTGCAGCTGATGGTCAGATCGTCCACATGGGCAACGGTTCCCGTGGTTGCCACAAGTGCGTTAAGCGCTTCTCTGTAAGAATCTCCCAGATCTCTTAAGGGATGCAGGGCTCCGATACCAACACGAAAGCTTGTATCAGTCTTTTTCTTGAGATATCTGCACATATCCCTTGCTCTGTCGATAAGCTCCGTTCTGTCGTTATACTCAAGAACGTTGCTGCTGTAGGGCACCAGCACAGCGATCTTGTTGGCCATGACATTTCCGATCTTGCAGTCAAAAAAGCTCTTAACTCCCTCGCGGATCTCGCGGTACATGCGGGATACCTTGACGGAGCTGCCAACGGCATTTGTCATGTGGTTACCTTCCTGGGCTTCGCCGCACACAAGGGCCATCATGTAGCCGTAGTTTTCCTCGATACCAAGGATACTCTTGTAGCTGTCCACATCCTCTTCGAAATGTTCCTGCAAAAGTATGTCGTAGATAAGTCCGTTTTCTATGATAGGCTCAATGGTCTCAAGCTTTTCTTTTATAAGGAGCTCGTTGCTTCGCTTTGCTCTGTCCGCATCGATCTGGTCCATGGCCTTTTTAAGGGTGTTCACAACCTTCATGCGGTCCATGGGCTTTGTTATGTATTCCATAACCCCCAGTTTGATGGCCTCTTTTGCGTAATCAAACTTGTCATAGGCCGACATTACGATGAACACTGCATTGGGACAGAACTGCTTCATCTCTTTGATGGCATCGATTCCGTTGATGCCGGGCATATGAATGTCCACAACAGCTATGTCCGGGCGGAACTGCTCAGCAACCTCGATGAGTTTTCTGCCTGTTTTGGCAAATTCAAGACTGCACTTGTCCCCGAACTCTTTTTCAATTATGAATTTCATTGAATCGATGACGATACCTTCGTCATCAGCAATCATCACTCTGTACATCCGCCGCTTCTTTCTCTGCCCTGGGGATCCTGACTATAAATTCACATCCCAGGTTTTCTCCCTCGCTCTTTATCTCTACAACATCATATCTGTCAGCGTAGAGCCGCAGTCTCGATATGACATTATCAAGTCCGATTCCGTTATTGTCGTATCGCTGCTCTCTGGGTTCGTAGCGTCCCTCAAGGATCCTCTCGATTTCCTCGGGAGCGATTCCTTTTCCGTTATCACGAACACTTATGCAGACGTCATCTTCATCACGGTAAACCTTGAGAAAGATCTTTCCCTTGTCCCCCATCTCTCTGATACCGTGGTTAACCGCATTTTCCACAATGGGCTGCAGGATCATGCTGGGCATCTTGATATAAAGGAGCCTTTGGTCTATCTGTTTTTCATAGCCGATATCGCCGGAGAATCTTACATTGAGGATCTGGATATAATTGTCCACCAGATTGACCTCTTCTCCCACGGTCACGTCGTTTTTGTTGTTCTTAACATTGTATCTGAAAAAGTCCGCTACAGTCTGGACATATTCGTAGGTCTTGTCAGCGCCTTCCATCATTGCCAGCTGGGCTCCCGCATTAAGGGTGTTAAAAAGAAAGTGCGGATTGATCTGGGCCTGAAGATATTTAAGCTGCGCTTCTTTTAAGTGGGCGGTCATCATCAGCTCTTTTTCCTGAAGGAGTCTTTCTTTTTCCATACTCTCCTTGAGCTGCTCGATGTACTGCTTGATGCTTACCACCATCTTGTTGAAGGCTCTGATAACTATGCCGATCTCGTCGTGGTAGGTAACTGTGGGAAGCTCCGTCTCAAAATTTCCTTCCGCCACTTCGTCCGCAGAGCGGGAGAGCTTTCTAAGGGGCAGGATAATGGCATTTACAAAGCTTGATACCATGACCATGTTGCCCACCATGATAAGTGTCATGATGAGAACGCCCACTACCTCGAACTTTTTGAAGGCTCGGTTGAGCTCTGTGTATTTCTCGGAGTTTACAACAAAGAGCTCTAAGTTAAGGCTGGTGATATATGCCTCGATATCCTCGCAAAGAGCTGTGGCATTCTCGTAGTAGGTCCTGTATTTCTCAACGTTACGACCACGCTTGGCTTCTACTGTCTGTGCCACTTCGTCAAGATAGGTTGCAGACATGTACTTGATGTTTCGCTCCATCCTGTCGTAGTTAAGGTCTGTGACCTTGTCGCTCAGGGCATCGGACAGGTCCTGATACCTCTGGGCACTCTTGTAGTAGTTCTCCAGAGACTCACTGGTTTTGGAGCTAAGGTACTCCGTCATGGAGTCCTGAACCTCCGTAAGCGCCACGGACAGCTCATTAAGCTGCCTGTTGTCCTGGTATGCCATCTCCATGTCGTTGGAAAGAGAGTTGATACCAAGTATCAGAAAGATATTTACCACAAATACTATGACGTTGGTTATGGCACAGACTGTTATGATCTTGAACTGAAGGGGCTTATCCAGGAATTTATTCATCCTCGTCCTCCTCAGTCAAAAACTGCGAAACGTTGTCCTTGTTTATAAGGGTGACGTCCGCAAGATAGTATTCACTTGTATTTCCATAGTTGTAATAGTCATAAAGAGCCTTGATACTGTACTCGCCAAGCTGCCTTGCATCAATCGAGATTGTGGCGTAAACACCGCCTCTGTCGATGGCTGTCAGAATATCCGCAGAATCGTAATAGCCAAGGATATTGACTTCGCCGACCTTGTTAAAGTCAACCACCGCCTGGTAGGTACATACCGTGCTAAGTTCGTTCAAGCATACGATGACATCGGGAACTTCCTCATTGAGGAATATATCTCTGATGGATTCCTCCACGGAAAAAGAGTTGGAGTTGTCCACCGTCATGATGGATATGGAGAACTCAGCATCCGTTGCGTTCTCTTCCATGATGGCGTCCTGCATGGCGGGAATGATGATATTCTGTCCCGTGTCTTTGGTATCGGAATTGGCAATGACAACCACCTTTACATGAGATCTTTCCTCAAAGTTCTCAGCCTCGATGAAGTCCTCTCTACGCCTTTCCCTGATAACACTGATAACCTGCTTGCCGTACATCTTGCCGATACTGTAGCCACCGACTCCCACGAAGCTGAGCCTGTTTGACCTGGTATTGTCTCCGTAAAGAGTGACCACCGGTATACCTGCTGCCACAGCCTCGTTGATAAGCTCTGTCATGGTATCGGACTCATCGGCGGAAACAAGGATGCCGTCGGGCTTTGCGGATATGGCTATCTGCATAAGCTCCTCGGTTGTGTACTCTCCGGGGAGATTTTCTCCCAAAAGATCCACATAGATATTTTCCTCTTTTGCCGTCTCAAGGGCTCCCTGATATACGGACTGCCAGAAGTCCGATTTATAATTGTCTGCGATGAGGCAATAATATTTATCATATTCCGTTATGTCGGA